>CAZSBS010000027.1:0-26523 GCA_964605095.1 uncultured Planctomycetaceae bacterium
GCGGCTCCCGTCGGCGGCTCCTTTGGGCTCGCCCTTTTTTTCGCTGCGGTGGCGGGGGACATGCCGGCCGGGACGGCTTGGCTACTGCTGATCCTTGGCCTGGGCATCCTCGGCCTCGCGAAGTTTGGCGATTTGAGCCAGACGATACTTTCTCGGCGTTGTGCCCATGGCCTGGCGGAACACCTTGTAGAAGTACTTTGGCGTGTTGAAGCCTAAGTGAATCGCCAGAATGACGGTGCGGCGGTTGGCGGGCAGGGCCCGAGAACTGGAGATGGAGTAGTTATTGTCCATCACCAGATCTTAGCGTGAGAATGCCAATGTCGCAGGATTACACCAAACGAGTGCGCCAAATGCCAAGAAACACCCTGTGTACACGGGTGTTTGACAAGTATGGCGTGATTCGCCGCTCGCGGCCGGTCATGCCAGGCCCTCAAGGCGCCGGCTGGACGGAAACAACACCTTCTCGTGAGATCTTTGGAGAAAAAGCAATGGAATCATCGGTTTGGCTGGTTCGCGCGGCGTGCCTGGCGGTCGGAGCGATTCTCGTGGCGGCGGCGGCCTCGCCGCGCCTGGCTTTCTCGGCCGAGGCCGACCAAGCCGGCCCGGCAATGACGCTTTGGTACTCCAAGCCCGCGGCCGACTGGGAGAGGGAGGCCCTGCCGATCGGCAACGGTCGGCTCGGTGCGATGATCTTCGGCGGGGCGGACCGTGAGCGGATCGCACTGAACGAGGAATCGGTATGGTCGGGTTCGCGGGCTCAGAACGATCGCGCGGAAGCCAGCAAGAACCTGCCGGAGATCCGCCGGCTTCTGCTGGCGGGCAAGAACGTCGAGGCCGAGGAACTGGTCAACCAGACCTTCACGTGCCAGGGGGCTGGCTCCGGGCGTGGCAGCGGATCAAACGTGCCGTTCGGGTGCTACCAGTCGCTGGGCGACCTGAACATAGTATGGCTGACGGCTGACAAGCCCCTTGCGCTCAATACGTGGAAACGGGCCACGGTGGCCAAGGACGACGTTCCGGCGGCCGTCAAACCCGACGCAGCCGACGCGGACTGGGCGGACTATGTGATCGAAGACGGCAAGGTGGTGAAGGGCTCCGGCGAGACCATCCGGGACAAGTGGGTCGTGTTGCGTCACCGCCTGGACCTCACGGCCGGGCAAGTCGCCCGGCTTGGCGTGCTGACTATCGGCCCGGCGGCGATGGGAGGGGCAATCTACGTGAATGGGACGGAGGTCGGCCAGCTCGCGGGCTGGCAAGCCGCGAAGAACGTCACTGTCCGCTTCGATGTCGCCCGATTCCTCAAGCCCGGCGTCAATATTGTGGCGATCGCCGCCCACCACTACCGGAGCGGCGGGGGACTGCCTTCGACTGTAGTTCTGGACCCCCGGGAGAACGCCGAAGGCTACCGCCGCGGCCTGGACCTGCGTAACGCGATTGCGACGGTCCGCTATCGGCGCGACGGGGTTACGTTCACCCGCGAGGCCTTCGCCAGCGCGCCGGATGAGGTGATGGTGTTTCGTTTCTCGGCCGACCGGCCCGGAAGCATTTCCTTCGCCGCCATGATGGACCGCATGGAGCGGTTCGAGACCGCCCCCGACGGCCCGGCCGGGCTGGTGATGACCGGCAAGCTCAAGAGCGGCGTCGCGGACATGGACGGGCTTACGTACGTGGCCCGCCTGCGGGCGGTGAATCGCGGTGGGAAGGTGACGGTGGCGGGGGACAGCCTGCGGGTCGAGTCCGCCGACGAGGTCGTGCTGTTTGTCGCCGCGGCGACGAACTACCAGGGCTTCGCCGGGCGCGGCACGGCGGATCCTCTGAAGGCAACGAAGGAAGATCTGGACAAGGCTTCCGCCAAGAGCTACGACGCCCTCCGGGCGGCGCACGTGGCTGAGCATCGCGGGTACTTCGACCGCGTGAGCCTCACGCTTGACGACGGCAAGCCCGACAGCCGCAAGGCCGCCGAACTGCCCACCGACGAGCGCCTGGCGGCGTTTGCCAAGGGCGAGGCCGACCCGGCACTGGCGGGGCTGTACTTCAACTTCGGGCGGTACCTGCTCATCAGCAGTTCCCGGCCGGGCACGATGCCAGCCAACCTCCAGGGAATCTGGGCGCAGGGCATACAAACTCCCTGGAACTGCGACTACCACCTGGACATCAACGTTCAGATGAACTACTGGCCGGCGGAGGTGTGCAACCTCGGCGACTGCCACACGCCGCTGCTGAAGCTCATCGAGTCGCTCCAGAAGCCCGGCGCCGCCACCGCGAAGGCCTATTACGACGCCAATGGCTGGGTCGCGCACGTCATTACCAACGTATGGGGATTCACCGCGCCGGGCGAGAGCGCCTCCTGGGGCGCCACCGCCAGCGGCTCGGCCTGGCTGTGCGAGCACCTGTGGGAGCGCTACGCCTACAGCGGCGACAAGAGCTACCTCAAGTGGGCTTACCCGATCATGAAGGGCTCGGCGGAGTTTTACCTGGACATGCTGATCGCCGAGCCGGCGCACGGGTGGCTTGTGACGGCGCCTTCGAACTCGCCGGAGAACGCCTTCAAGCTCAAGGACGGCCAGGCCGCCCGCGTCTGCATGGGTCCGACGATGGACATGCAGATACTTCGCGAGCTTTTCGGCAACTGCATCGAGGCGGCGGAGGTCCTGGGCGTCGATGACGAGTTTCGCGCCCGGCTGGCCAAGGCCCGCGCCAAACTGGCCCCCAACCGGATCGGGCAGCATGGGCAGATCATGGAATGGCTGGCCGATTACGAGGAGGTCGAGCCGCATCACCGCCACGTATCGCTGCTTTACGGGCTGCATCCCTACGACGAGATCACGCCGGAAGGCACACCGGATCTCGCCAAGGCCGCGAAGGTGACGCTCGAGCGGCGAGGCGATGCAAGCACGGGCTGGTCCATGGCCTGGAAGGCCAACTTCTGGGCCCGCCTGGGCGACGGCAACCACGCTCACCGTCTGCTTACGATGCTGATCTCGCGCGGCGGCAGGAACCTGTTCTGCCTGCACCCGCCGTTTCAGATCGACGGCAATTTCGGCGGCGCTGCCGCCGTCGCGGAAATGCTGATGCAAAGCCATGGCGGCGTTATCCGCCTCCTGCCGGCTTTGCCGGACGCCTGGCCCAGCGGCAAGGTCACAGGCCTGCGAGCCCGCGGCGGATGCGAAGTGGACATCGAGTGGAAGGACGGGAAGGTCACAAGCTGCCGCATCCGGTCGAAAGAAGCACGCGAGGTGAAGGTGCGCGTGAATGGGGAGGTGAAGATGGTTAGATCGGAGAAGCTCTGACATGAGTGTAAGAACGTGTGTAGTGGCCTAGCGAATCGTGCATGGGACCGTTCAGCATCTGGAACTTCTTTCGGTTCCGGCTCTTGCGATGACCTTGGGCATTATGGATGAATCCGTTATCATCCCTGCCTGTTCTGGAACCAAGGAGGGCCGGATGCCGTTGTTGTCGCGGGAGAGCCGAACATGGGCACTAGAGCTGTTGGCCGCCCAGCCGCAGGCGGCTACGATAGCATAGTAGCTTACCACGTGATTCTGTGCGGTCAAGACCCCCAAGTCTGTTCGGGAAGTGTGCGGGCCGAAAAATGCTGGACTACTTCGCCTGTTTGCATGTCCGCCTTTCCTTCAAATCGATCATGGCTCTGGCCATCACCTTGCCGATCAAGGTGCAGGTCTCTTGTCGCGCAGCTTCAACTTGTGCTTTTTCGCAAGCCCGTCCAGCATCATGGTGACCAGCGTGCTGCTCATGCAATAGTCCTCGACTCCCAGCGGCTTGCCCGAGATCGAGTCGTAGCATTCGCTGATCCCGTTCTTGATCGCGTTGGCGATGGTCTTGTCGGAGATGTCGGCGGCGAGGTCCGCATGCCCATAGGCTGCCAGGCCGCCGGCGATCTGGTAGTTGGTCGAAGGCCAGACATCGCCGCGCCAGAAGGCGCTGGATTTCCACCGCTTGTCGGTTCGATCCACGGTCGGAATGGGAAGCGGCGTCTGCCAGGCCGGCGTGCCCAAGACCTCGGCCATACGCCTGGCCATCGCTTTGGTGGCAGCGCCGGCCGTCAACGGAATCCAACTGCTGATGGTCGCCACCGGGACCTTTTCGAGCGAGTCGCGGTTGACCGCCAGGAACGTTCCAGCCTTTTCATCCCACATGTGATCGCGCATGGCCTTGACGGCTTTCTTGATTCGCTTCTCGCGTCGCGCCGCCATGGCCGTGTCCCCCGTGATTGTCGCCAGCCGCGCCAGGCTCCTCTCACCCAGGACCAGGTAGGCCGTGTTACCCGCCATGCAGATATCGCCGTACCACGCGCCTTCGTTCGGCCCTTTGCGCGTGGGGTGAGGCGTCAGCTTCAGGCCGTCCATGGCGCAGTCGTGGTCGAACGTCTCCCACCGCGCATGCTGGACGATGCCGCTGTACGAGCCAACCGCAACAAGCCCGATGTCGGTCACGTCGCGCTCGCGCCAGAACCAGTCGTGGAACCGTTCGAGCCGGCCGAGACATTGCTTGAGCAGTTCCTTGTCGCCGTTGCGTTGATAAACCCGTTCCACGCCCCAGGCCAAGATGGGGATCTGCGAGAACTGCCGGACCTCTTGCGGCGCGGTCTTGATCGCAACGGTCACCATGTCGCGGGCATAGGCCGGCATCCGCTGGTTCCAGCGATCCTGGAAATCCCAGTAGTTCTGGAAAATGTCGCGGATGACTTTCTTCTTGTCGGGCAGGATGCTCAACAGATCGACCACGAACATGGTGTCCCAGATCCATTGGCCTTTGTAGTGCGGCCCGCCCGGGCGGACCCAGGTGTGCTGCAAGGGTTCGACCGGCGGCTGGAGTCTTTCCAAGATACATTTGTCAAAGACGCGCCGCGTCAGTGCGAGAACCTCCGCGTCATCCGATTCGAAAAGGTCTCGGATGTCTGCCATTTTCGGTTCCGAGGCGTGGACCACATCATCAAATAGACCGGCCAGCGCCACCCCGCCCACAGCCCCGCCGCCGGCGACCTTGAGAAAATCACGTCGCTTCATCGCTTGGTCCTTCGATGGCTGATATCCAGGTGGGGAGTTACCCGTCCACCTTGTCCAGATGCCAGAATGATCAATCCTGAACCATAAGTATTCTCAGTCCGCTCGCCTTGTGTCCTCATTATAAAGGTGAATGACACTCGCGACAAACTGCATCTACTCCTTGCCGCCGCCGGCCACCAAAGTACCCAGCCTGGTGGCGATCTCCCGCAAACTCTTTGGCCATCCATTGAACTCCACGCTCATGGAGTTTTCAATCGCCGGTTTGGTAATACCCTTGACCAGTTCATCGCTTGGCTGGGCGAAGACAAATGCGACCTTGTCCTGCCCATAGGTCTGTGCCAGGCTCCTGGCATAGGCGTTGAGGGAAGCGGGGTATCTCGAGACATCTTCGCTGATATTATCCTTGCCCGGTATCCAGACCACGCCGCGGACGGCGAAGGGGGTGAGGGGGCTGATGCAGAAATTGTACGTGTGGGTGGCAGTCTCGGTCCGCGAGACCCACTCGTTGTAATAGGGCTGGGGGAAAGATGGCGCTCTTTCCGCCAATTCCGCCGGTATTTCTTTGCCGGCCTCGAGCAGTGCCGCAATGTCGCGGTTGTACTGCTTGACGGTTTCGATGTACTTGACGACTGCCGCTTTGCAGACATCGGTGTTGGGATAGGCCAGCTTGAGTTCATCCCGTTCCTTTTCGAAGCCGACTGCGTTCTGCATGCCCTCGTACGAGACCCAGGTGAGCGGCGGATTGTCTGCGCCCAGCGTGACAATGCCGATTGGAGTGTTTTGCCTCTGGACTTGAGAGGCGAAGTAATAGGCCGCCACAGTGGTCTCGGCATTGGGCGCGACGAGAGTCGCGGGCTGCCAGGAAGCGACGTACTTGCCCCCGCCGATTTCGAAATACCGCTTCCTGGGAGTTGGAAAGCGACGCGTTTTTGTCTTGATGCGGAGCTCACGCAACAGGGGCATCGCCGCAGGATGCGTTGCTTCTTTATCCTTCTTCGAAACGACGGATTCACCCGTGAGAGCACCCGTTCCTGTCAGTATCCAGACGTCACCGACAACAATGTCCCTGACGGTTTTTGTCGGCCCGTTGCTGCAGGTGATCTTAAGGTCGCATCCTTTGGCCGAGGCTGGCACGGGGTCGAGCCTGAGCTGCCAGGCTTCGAACTCGCCGGCAACGGCCTTTTTCGTCTGATTGCCGAACGTGACGGTGATCTCAGTGTCGGGCAGAGCGAATCCCCAAACGTGCAGAGGCGCATCCCGCTGTACTACCGCGTGGTCACGATAGATGGCTGCAACTTGCAGATAGGGGCTTTTCGGCGGCGGATTCTTTTGAGCCTTTGTCCTGGCCTCCGCGGCGGCGACGGCCGCGGGGTCATCCTCCTGGAAAAGCTGTTTGCCTTCGAGGTAGGCAAAGGGCGTTGCCGGCAGTCCGGCCCGGTTGTAGAGGTTTGCGCCGATCGGGCTGGCGCTGTAGGCGTATTGCACACCTACCGGATTGGGAACGGCCTTGGATGTTACGACGACCTCGTCGCCGTCGATCACCGCTTCGGCCGCGTGCCATACTCGATCCTTGCCGGCAAGTCGGAAATGTTTCAGGGCTTCACCGGGGGTCTCTTTGGCGGGTTCAACGAAGGAGGGGGTGCCTTCCATCCCTTTGCTTGCCACCATCAAACCGCCACCCTCGCCGCGCTGCTCAAACCGGACACGCACCGTATTGCCCTTGATGCTGTGCGACTTGTAGATGGGGCCGGTGTATGCGATCTTTTTGCCATACTCGTTGGCCAGCGCCCAGCGGGCGAGGCGTTTGCCGGGGTCCAGTTTGTTAAAATAGTGAATGCCGGCAGGGCGGGCGGGATTGAGATCATGCTGGAGGACCATGCCGACGTTCTTGGCGTTCATGAAGAACAAGGTCTGAGCCTCGCGAATGTCGGCGAAACCGACACTGTCTGGATTCGGTTCGCCGTAGCACTGCAACTGGGTGAAGTAGAAAGGCAGATCGGGTTGCCCCCAGTTCTTGCGCCAACCATTGACCAGGGCCTCCATCTTGGCCGCGTAGATCCTGCCGTCCGAGCTGTTGGATTCCCCCTGACACCAGATGGCGCCGCGTATCGCGTAGGGGACCAGCGGCGCGATCTTCTTGTTGTACATCCGCGACGCGCCCTTCCAGTCATCGCTAATGCCCGGCAGCTTCGGGCGCGGCAGGGCCGTACCGCCGCGATCGATCAGCTTTTCACTCTCCACCTGCCACGTCTTCAGGTCGTCGTAGTATTTCGCGTATGCCGCCTTGCCTTCCGCGGTGGTTGGGTCGCTCTGCCGGATCCTGGTCGCGATGTCCTGCAGTTGGGGGTGGTCAGCGAAGCCCTCGTAGGCCGTCCAGGGCTCGACCTGAGTTGCACCGTGGCTGCTGCGCATGATGCCGATGGGAACCTTCAACTCCTGATAGAGGTCCCACGCGAAGGCCAGGGAAAGGGCAGAGAATGTTCCAGCCAGCTTGGCCTTCTTCCAGCCATCGGCGGCCGCGGCGCGGGTCTGGGGAAACAGGGCTGAGCCGCTGTCAACCTGATACTCCCTAATCGGGATGTCTTCCTTCGACCGCGCCAAGGTGTTGGCCAACGCTCCGCATGAAGACTTGCCCGCGACCCATTCCATGTTCGACTGGCCGGAGGAGAACCAGACCTCGCCGACGAGCACACCTTTGCGGGTGATGGATTCGCCCGTCGATGAGGAGGCCGAGAGCTCGCGCTCGTCAAGGGATGCCTTGAGCGGGTCGAGTTTCACCATCCACTTGCCTTTGCCGTCGGCCGCGGCGGTCTTGCTCTGGCCGGCAAAGGCGACGGTGACTTTGGCGCCGGGAGCAGCCCAGCCCCAGACCGGCGCCTCCATCTCGCGCTGAAGAATCAGGCCGTCCACAAATGGCGAAGCCAACTCGAGAGGCTGCTTCTGGGCCGCTTCAACGCCACAGGCGCATATGCCCAATACAACCAGCGCTGACAATCTTGATCCAAAAGAAGAAGACATCCTCATTCCTTCCATGTTATATCGTTTGTTTCAGAACGTGCAGCAACGGCGTCCATCGGCTCGCATGAAAGGGCTGATGATCCGCGCGTCACACCTATTTCACAGGCTCAACGAACTCGCCCTTGTCATTCCGGACGGCGTCGATGGAAACCCCGTGGTAGGCTCGCGCCAGTACGGCGATGTTTCGGTCGTCGCCCTTCAACTCGCTCACGGGACTTGACAGTATCTTATCCAGCGGCACAAGCCCGCCCCCGTTACGCGGCGCGGTGAAGCCGTACAACCCGATGCCGGCCTTGAGTGCCTCCGGAACAACCTTGGTGGCATCCTGCCCGTTCCATCTTGCCAGGCAGGTGATCAGGCGGGTGTCCTTGCCGACCATGGCTTTCACGGCTTCAATTCGCTTCATGTCGCCGGACTCGTTCATCAGCCAGTCCGCCTCCTTGTACATGTCCGAATTCACGACGTGCGGGTGCGTCGTGTTGTTGCTGGTAAGCCAGACAATGCAGTTCGGGTTCGCGTCTTTGGCGGTTTTGCGGATCGTCTTCCAGCAGCGGTCGATGGCCTTGCGGCTGTAGGCGAGGTCCTGCTGCCTGGTCAGTTTGTCTTCTCCCGGGAACGCCTCGCCCATGAGTTGCGCGTACAACTTCTTCTCGCATTCCAACCACTTGTCCCCCGTTGACTTCCGGTTCGGCATCCAAACCCAGTCGATCATGAAGCCGTCAATGCCGGTCTTGCGCACCGCGTCGCCGATGGCGGCGGACAGGTAAGCGAGATACTCGTCGGTATACGGGAGGTGATAGGTTGTCGGGGTGCCGTAGCTCAGGTCCGGGTGTTCCTTTCCCCATCTGGGGTTGGAGGCGATGCAGAAATAGCCAAACACCAGCATGCCTTCCTTGTGACCGATTTTCACCACCTCCGGCAGGAAGTCGTACTTCAGCTTTGGTTGTTCCGGCACCACGCCGTTCTTGTACCAGGCGTAGCCGTTGCAGGAGACGCAGAATGTCTGGATGACATTCGCCCCCATCGCCTTGTACCAGGCCACGTGTTGCGCCGGGTCCGCGCCGGCCCACGTTCCGGGTGCGGCGAACGGCTTGCGTTTCCGGCCGGTCGCCGCCCAATTAAAGTCAAGGCAGTAGGCCTTGATGTCCGTGATCTTTGCGGGTGCGGCAGGGGCACTTGCGTCTTGCGGTTCGGCCGCGGAAGCAGCGCCAATCGTTCCAAGCAGTAAGTATGTTGCCAATATTTGTGGTTTCATGTTTTCCCTATTCGAGAGACGTCATACAGTACGGTTCGGCCTACAAACGAGGGCAGGCTCGAATCGCTTTCCTTCCGGCAGATCACTGTGCTGTTTTGGCACTGGGGCCCATCGGCGGGATCTTCTGCTCCTCAATCCACAACGTAAGATGTCCGCGCGGCGGGATCACAGCGCCCTTCTTGTTGAACTGAAGGAAGCTGGTGGCCGCGATGGTCACCTTGCCGCCCTTGAATTCGCCGCGGAGGTCGGAGTAAACATGGCCGCCGCGCGGCTGGCCGCCAGCGCGGTTGGGCACGCCGGTCGATGACTGGGTCAGCAGCTTGCCGTTGGCGTAGATGGCATAACCTTCGCCGCTCATGACGTGGTTGCTGCCGCCGACGACGATCCGGTAGCGATAGCCATCTTTCAGCGGCGGGACGTCAAACGTGCCACGCACCAGCAGAACTTCCTTTTCCCAAAGGGTGTTCGGTTTCTCGCCGCAGCCGCAACTGGATCCCCTCTCGCATTTGCCGAGCGGCTCCAGCTTGCCATCGAGTTGCCCGAAGGGCGGCAGGCCGCTCTTCCAGCCCGCCTTGGCGGCATCGAAGTCAGGCGCGAACCAGTTCGCCATCCCTTCGGGATAGGTCACCTTGCGGAAGCGGTTTCCCTTGTCCTTGGGCATGGTCTCCTTCGGGTCGAAGCTGAAGTAATCCCACTTCAGATCCCGGAGGTCCGGTCCGAACGTGTGCCAGTCATAGTCGTCGATTCCGGCCTCGCGATAGTACGCGGGTAAACCGAACCCCAGCGCATCGTTCAGGAATTGCGAAGCCCGCTGGGGCTTTTCCCCGGCGGCTTCGCTCAAGAGTTCCGCGCGGTTCTTTTCAATGAACTCGGGAATCATCCCGTCCATTATGATCGGCTCGAGCGCCGCCTGGGCTGCCTTCTGCTGCTCTGGGGTGCGCTCTGCCTGCTCATCAGCCGGCTGCTGCCAGTTGCGCTTCGGCGCAGGAGCTTCATATTTCCTGCCTTCCAACAGATCGACCATGGCCCGGCCCAGGGCATCGCTGACCAGCATATACGTCTCGGCATTGCGGTTGTAGTGATAGTCCTGGTTCGTCGGTGACTCATCGACCTCCCGCCAGAAATCGCGGATGTCCACGGTTGCCACGGTCCCGGCAAATTCCGGGTGCTTGGCCGGATCGGCGACGGCCATCTGCGCCGCCCAGATCTTCCGGAACTTGTCGGCCATGTGGTAGCCGCCGAAACCGACGGTGGCCACGACGGCGGGCATCTTGGGCGTCTTGAATTCCTTGCGCACGTCGTTGATCATGTTGACCAGGTTCTTCTCGTACTCCGCAATCGTATCATCGGAGAAGCTGTCCTTGTGACCCTGCCACCACACAAATCCGGCCATCTCGTAGCCCTGTCCCTTGTAGCCGGGCACGATCTTGGCGATCTCGTCCAGCGTCTTGCGAACACCTTCCACCATCAGGCGATATTCCAGGCCTTCCCACTTGCTGTTGGGGTCCGTCCGGCCGCTCGACGGCGGGCGGAAGTCAAAGCCGATCGAGCGGTTGCCCATGGCGCTCTTGATCAGCAGAACCTGCTCGTCGTGGTAGTACCCCATGACGTAACCGAATCCCAGTTCCGGCCCGAACGTCTTTCCGTTCGAGGTCGCGGTCAAGGGGCAGCCCCTGAAGCCGATCCGGGCATCCTGGTAATAAACGTCGTTGCGAACGGTCCAGTTGCCCTTGTCGTCGATCAGGCACGGGAATTCCTTGTCCCGCTTGGTCACGACTTCCAGATCGCCCTTGCCGAGCAGGTCCAGCTTGCTCATCCAGAATGCCGTCGAGCCACCCTTGAAATAGGTAATCTTGACGGCGTAGCGCTTGCCCTTTTCAAGCGTGACCTCCTGCTTGACAGCTTGCCCGCCCACGTCCTTGCGGTAGACTTCCTTTCCATCCAGTTCCATGACGTTGTATGAACTGTCGCCATAGCCAGGGTTCAGGTTGTATGTGCCGGATTCGGGCACGTCAATGTATGCTCTGACGACATGGGTGTGAGCTCCCGGAATTGCAGGAAGGGAGCCTTTCGCAGTGCCGAGCGCGACCACTACCGTCTTCTCCGGCTTCAATTCATCATAGTTGGCGTCAGGGGCGTATTTACCCTTGTAGATCGAATCGGTCGCTCCCTTGGCGGCACCCGGGTCTGCTGACAGGTAGACACCGTGAGCCATGATCTTGTAGTCGCTGCGGGCAGCCCAATTCCCAAATTGACCGGGGGCGTCAGGATCGGCTGTCAGGTAGATCCCTGTATAGCGGCATTTGGCGCCGCTGATAGTGCCCATCCCCACCATGTTGGATTGACCCGCGAGGATGTAGACCTTGACGGGCTTGGTCACGTCGGGCGCTTTCGCGTCGGGCTGCGGTATTGCCTGGTTGGGATCTACATTGAACTTCTCCGCGGCCGATACGCTCGATAGTCCGATCATCAGTGATGCGAGCAGGCACCCGATGACAATTGCCGTCTTCTTGTTCATTGCGAGTTTTCCTTTCGTTACTTGTCTTTCTATCCAGGGGTCGACCTGGTTACTGTGTTGTCTATAGCGTCGTCTGCGCCGGCTAGTGCCTCGTCATAAGTTGCAACCAGGTCAAAACAGGCCTTTATGACGGCATCATTGTATCCGAAGATATCTTTAGTGGAATCAATGGTCAGTTTATGCGCTTCTATCTGCTTGTCGGTCAGTGCGTCTGTGCCGTTGATATGGTTCTTGAGGGCAGCTATTGCCGGGCGGAGCGCGGTTTGCATTGCTCTTGCTTTTTCGGGCGTCAGGTTGTTCGCGAGGAGGCCGCTGACGGCCGGCTTGCTCGCCGCGCCGCCCGGCGCCGACAGGGCGAACAGAACTCCCGCTACAACCGCCAAAACCGCTTTACTTCTCATGAGTCACATCTCCATAGTCACAGGCCGTAAGCCTCCTTTTTGTCTCTTCAGCCATGCAACCCCGTACAACCCCGTAAGCCGGTTATTGTTTCCGCATAATTCTCGATCATCGCTTCAGCGGGCATGGATGCACTCAACCGTGCGAGTATCCGATTCGCGCGAAGGTTCCTTGCCTGGGTCCGCAGCTCCAGCCGTCACGCGCACAACAAAGCTGTAGCCCATGCATACGGACTACCGTGTATGCGTCATGGATAATACTCATTATTGCGGCAAATGGTGTCCAGTATTGCGACATCAGGACAAGTGGCGGCAGCGGGCCTTTGCCCCCGTGCCGGCGGCCCTCGACCAGGCCGGGATGTCAAGGCTGCGGAAGTCGGAATGCTATGAGTTACCAAGACTTCGGGCCCCCGTCGGAAACCACGGGTGGTCCGTGCCATCGCCCTGCGGGTCCGCCGTCATTCGGCAGTCAGTTCATCGTGTACGTCGGCGGACACTTGAAAGTAGAGCTTTCGGGACGAGAAGATCTCCCAAACTGTTTTGATTTCCGACGCGCCAAGGTTCGCCCCGGCCTGGTAGATCTGCCCCTTGCCCAACTCGTCGATGCGCCGCCGCAGATCGCTCCAGTCTTTGTCGTCCTGGCCCGCACCGGGCACCCATTGGATCATGTCAAGTTTCTCCAGCGAGCAGATGGCTTCGAGGTGGCGGATGGCTCCCGGGCCGTCGAGGTGGTAGATGCTCGCGCTGAGCCCAGCCACCTCGTGGGCCAGCGACGGCAGCTCGAAGCGCTCGAACATCTCCTGGCCGATCATGCACGAGGCATCGCATTGCGGCACGTCGATCACGCCCCGGCTGTACATGCCGAACCGGTTCAGGCTGCCGTAGGTCGCCACATCGAGCGCCTCGGCCAGTGCGGCACGAACGTCATCGACGGCACGGTCCACCCGCCTCAGGGCGTCGAGCACCTTTTCGGGCACGTCAAGCAAATCGCACAAAACCCCTTCGGCGCCGCGGAGGGCGACAAGGCAGTCCAGGCTCCCCTGAAGGTGCGTGCCGTACACTATCAGCCGACCGTCGCAGCGCTGGCGGAAACGCAAGATCACCTCGGCCGTGCGCTGCCACCATTTACCCTCGGGTTGGAAACGAATCTCCACGTCGTCCCAGTCCCGGACGAACGGCTGGATCCAGTTGGTGGCGGCGCTGCCCTCGGTGTTTCGAAGGTCGGCGCCCAGCAGGGCGGCGAAATGATCCGGAGCGAAGGTGACCTGGTAGCCCGGGATGGCGCCGTCGAGGAACTCGTGCGTGGCCGCCCAGCCGATCGCCTGCTCGATCACCGGCTCGATATCGCCGAACGCGCACACGTAGCAGCCCGGCTGGGGAATCGGCGCCACGCCCGGCCTGGGCCTGACCGCCCAGAGCAGCGGGCCGGTGCTCTCGCCGCGCCAGAATTGCGCCCAGCGTTGGCGCGCTCGTTCGAAGTCTTGCTTGAATTCCAGTTCCACGGTTCAATGCTCTTCCGCATACAACAACGCCTCTTCGCCTTTCTTCAGGTCGATCTCATAGACGCCCGGCGACACTTCTTTCATCAGGTGTTGGCGGTTGCCCTTGATTCGAACCTTTCCGCTCAGTCCGGGCCTTACACGACAGGGTTCGCCGGCCAGGCTTTTGATCCGCACCCATTGGGTATGACCGGCTGCGCGTTTTGCCGATACGAGAAACGCGCCTTCTGCCCGCAGATCGCGAAACTCGATGTCTTTCCAGGCGGATGGGACGGCGGGGAATATGCGGATCGGCCCCGGCTCTTCGACGGCCGGGTCGGACCAGCTCTGGATGAGCATGTTCTGAACGATGTTTGCCATCCCGAGCGTCGATTCGATACAGGGGTTGCCGCCGCAGGGCCACAAGCCATTCGGGAGGAGGTCGCCCTGGAGGCGTTTCAGCCCATCGAGGGCGGTGTCTCCCTGGCCGAGGGCGGCGCTGATCGGGCCGACGTGTGACTGGACCATGGCGGGCAGGCCGGTGACCGCGTTCGCGCGGTCGCAGGAGGCCTGGAGCACCTGGCGTGAGCCTTCCTGTTCGATGTTCACCAGGTAGAGCGGGTAGATCATCAGCAGGTGTGAGAAGTGCCTGTGATCGGGCGGGGAAGTCTGCTGGCGTCCGAGGCGGAAGCCGTGCTCGTCGGCAGGGAAATCGACGAGCTTCTCCGCGACCTGCTTCCAGCGCGGGATGAGCGGGTCGTCGATCCCGAGGCGCTTGCTGGCCTTGAGCAGCGTATGGCAGCCCCACTTGAACAACGCCAGGTCGAAATTGCAGTCCGCAAAGACGCCCGACTCCGGCGAGTAGGTCGGCGGCAGATGAAGCTGGCCGTCGTCACCCTCCTGGACCATGTGCAGGTAGAGATTGATGCTGCGGCGCAGCAGCGGGTAGATCTTCTCGCGCAGCATCCGGTCGTCCATGGAATAGCGATACTGCAACCACACATTGCTCATGGTCCAGGGGAGATTGCCCACGAGGTCGTAATATCGCTTGTCCCCGTCGCGGGCTCCTCTCATGTCCGGGGCAACGGCAATGGGCAGATAGGCCGAGTCTTCCTGCCATTCCACCGGGCGCACCGCCTTGATCAGTTCATCTCGCCCGGCATGAAGCCGGCTCACGAGCTCAAGGCCCTGGTCGAGTCGATTGGCCGCATAGACCCCCCAGTGTGCGCTTTGGATGTTCCAGTCGGTGGTGATGTAAGCCCACGGACCGCCCTGGAACCAGAGGCCGGACGTATCGACAAAACATCGCCCCGCTCTGCTGGTGCAGCCGAAACGGTAAACGGTCTGCCAATACAGCGACTCGAGCCCCTTGTCGGGGAGCGTGACGAAACTCATGGGGTAATAGTCGTGCCACCACTTCCGGTGAGCTTCTATCCATTTCGCCCTGTCAAGCTTCTGACAACGGTCAACATCCGAAACAGCCGCCCTGGCCGCCGTCGGTTCCGGATAGCTGTTTGCAATGCTGACGATATGAGTCCGTGTATGTTCCTGAACCTGCTCACTCCAGGCCGTCGCGTACTGCCCGCCGGCAAGGAGGTCTTGTATCCATACGGAAACATCGCCTTTCTTCTCCAGGCGCCCGGGGGGATTTGCTTTGTATACCTTCAGAGTGTCAGCATAGTGCGCGCCGTAACTCTTGGCGAAACCGGCAATGCCGGCTTCATCCGTCGGATAGCCGCCGCGCGTCGTCTTCGCGGGCGCTGGATGCCAGCTCCAACTGCATCCCCGCTCACCGGCCGACGGGACCAACTCCGTGACAATCGCCATATCCTCGGCATGGGTGAAGTGACGGATCCTGATCTCGCCCTTGTCTGTTGTGATCGTCCCGGTCAATTCGGCATTCCACAAATCCATCCGCCAGTTGCAGCCGGTGAGTTTGCCGGCCGGATGGAGCAGGAAATGACCGATCATGAGTCGCGGCCGACTGTAGGCCGCCCAGCCGTATGTGTCGTCACGATGGTCTTGAACGTCGGCGCGGAACACCTGGAGCTCAATGGCGTCGCCTGACTGGTACAGCATCGAGCCGATCATGGCATTGCCGAAGTGGGGAGCTTCCTTCCAGCCGCGCGGCAGCTTGTCAAACGCCATGTCATGCCCCCGCATGAATGCCGGCCAGTCGATAGCCTCTTCCCGTGTCAAACCTGAATTACCAGACATTGTGTTGCATCCAAACAAGGACAACGTGACGGCGGCACACAGTGTTGAAAGAAACGGCCTGCTCTTCATTGCGATAGCTCTGTAACTGCTGGTTTCCGCGGAATTGAAGTGTCAACTGGGCGTCTCCATTTGACCTTCGCCCGGCGACGTCGCCAAGCATTCTGGGCGCCAACGTAACATCCCTTGCATCGACGGCAAGAGGAAAATCCGGCCCTTTTCCGGCCTGGCCGGTTGCCCGCCTCACGATCAGTGGTAGAATCACCAAGAAGGCCAATGGCGGCCGTGGGCTGGCGCCCGTATGGAAAATGTCGCTTCAAACCCTTCCAAGGAGATCGAGCATTGGCTCTCTGGTTCTTCGGCTTGGCGCTCATATTGTTCCTCTGTGCGGGAGGACTGTCTTGCACGTCCGCCCCGGCCGGGCCGGCCGAGCCGGTGGTTCTTAGTGCCGCCGACTTCGGCGCCAGGCCGGATGACGGTAAGGACGATAACCCCGCCGTGCAGGCGATGCTGGCGGCGGCTCGCAAGGCCAATGCCCCCGTGCTTATTCGATTCGGGCCGGGGCGATACGACTTCTTCGCACAAACCGCGAGCAAGGCCCATTACCCGGTCACGGCCGTCCATTTGCAGTGGGACCTGGTCACGCCGTTTCATCTGGACGCCATGAAGCGCGTGACTATCGACGGCGGCGGAGCCACGTTTATGATGCACGGGCGAATGACGCCGTTCGTGCTCAACGCCTGCGAGGCCGTCACGGTCAGAAACGCCCGGATCGAGCATGTCCGCCCGTCCGTCTTCGAGCTCAAGGTGGTCGCCAAGGGCGATGACTGGATCGACTACCAGCCCGCCGCCGGCGACGAGTACGTCATCGAGGGCAATCATATTGTCTGGCTGGACGCGGATGACAAGCCCCAGCGGCCCAACTGTTTTGTGGAATACGATCCGCTGCTGGACACGGCCCGGCGATGCTCGGACCCGCTCGCCGGCGCCCAGGCGATCCGCGACGCGGGCGCCGGCCTGCTGCGGGCAGAGTACGCGCCCGGCTCGAAGGTCCACGAGAAGATCAGCCCCGGGCACACATTCCAATTTCGGTTGGGCACCCGCGTCCAGTCCGGGGCGGTGATCTTCGAATCCCGCGACGTCGCCTTCGAGGACATGAGCGTCGGCTCGTGGAACGGCCTGGGGTTCGTCGGCCAGTTCTGCCGGAACGTGACGCTGCGAAACCTTCGCATGGAGCCGTCGCTGGAATCGGGCCGGACCAACGCCGGCTTCGCCGACGGTGTGCAGTTGATGAACTGCCGTGGCCGGATCCTGATCGAAGGCTGCCGCGTCGTCGGCCTGCATGACGATCACATCAACATCTACGGCCAGCTCATGAAGATCGAGACGGTCGATGGGCCGCACACCATCCGGGCGATCTACACCAGCGGCGAGACCCAGGGGCACATGAACTTCCGACCCGGCGACGTCATCGGCTTTCGCGACCCTGCCACGCTGGCGGACGCCGGCCAGGGCAAGGTCGTCAGGGCCGAACTGCTCGACAGCAAAACGATGCGCATTGAGGTCGACGGCGGGCTGCCCGACAAGGCGGAAGGCTTCTGGGCGGAGAACCGCACGTGGATTCCCGACGAGGTCGTTATCCGCGGCAATTACTTCGGGCGGGTGCCGACAAGGAGCATCCTCATGTACCTCGCCCGCGAGGCGATCATCGAGAACAACATCTTCCACCGGATACCCATGTCCGCCATCCTGATCCAGTGCCCGGATGGCAGGTATGCCTTGCAGAATTTCGTGGGAAGCCTGACCATCCGCAACAACGTCTTCCAGGAGTGCGAGAGCGCACTGGTCCGCTGCAACCCGGAGGGGGAGAACCTCTCGCCGCACACGAACATGTACGGCACGCTCCATATATCGGACAACCTGATTGTCAGGCGCGAGGGCGAGCTGAGGCTTCTGGACGTTCGCGGGTTCCAGAAGGTGCAGGTTGGCGAGAACCGCGAGGAACGCGCCACGGGCGCCTCCGCGCTCGACAAGCCGACCCGCGCGCGCCCCGGCCGGCGCAAACGCAACCATTGAAACGAAAAACGGGTCAGGAAAAACGGGTCCCGGAAACGAACAAACGAAGAAACAGAACCTAACCAACTAGCTAAAAAGCAGATAAAATAGCTCTGATCCGTTTTTCGCCTTGTCATGGTGCGCGACCTTGCGTTCGGTTCTCTTGCTTGGCCTGTTCGGTTATGCATAATCAGGGGCAGTCGCGAATGGCATTAAGAACTCTGTCGGAAGGCACGTCACCATGACACTGGGCCATGCACAGCACTGTGAAGCCTCCGTACGGGCGCGCGCGTCTTTGCGCCCGCGGTCGATTGCCGATCGCCAATCGCCAATCGGGGATTGGCCGTTGCGGGTGAAGGCCTCGATGACGGGGTCTTTTTGCGCCGTTCTCCTCGCTTTACTCCCCTTCCTGTCCGCGCCGGCCCGGGCGGATGCACCGGCCATCACGCCCGAGCAAATAGAGGCCGACTGGCTGCGGCAGGATGCACTGCGGGCCGCGCAGGCGCCCGCGGCGGCGGCACCGAACCTGCCCGACATCAAGCCCGAGCAGGACGCCGCCGGCGCCGTCGACGGCAAGATCGACGGCAAGTGGGGTTTTCACACCGCCGATGAAGAGAACCCTTGGTGGCAGGTGGACCTGGGTAGCCCGACCGCCTTGGACCGCGTGGTGCTCTATAACCGCTGCGACGGCGGAGGCGGGTTCGCCGCGCGGGCCGGGCAAATCATGGTCCTGCTGTCCGACGACGCCAAAATGTTCCAGAAGGTTTACCAGCACGATGGCAAGTCGTTCCTGGGCGAGACCGACAAGAAGCCGCTCGTTGTGAAAATGAACGGGCACAAGGCCCGTTTCGTCCGCCTTCAAGTGCCCGGCAAGACGTATTTTCATCTTGACGAGGTGCAGGTGTACGAGGCATCGAGTGGCAAGAATATTGCCCTTGGCCGCCCGGCCATGCAGAGCAGCGTTAGCGCGTGGTCGGCCCCGGCGGCGCCCAAGGCCGACAGGGCCCCAGCCGCCTCGCCGCGTCAGGCATACGCCACGGGGCCGGTGATAGAGCGAGGGCTGAGGCTGGCGGCCGGACTCAAGGCGATCGGGGCTAATGTCACCCCGCACGAAGCAGCCCTGCGATCCGCAGCCGAGCGGTTGGCCGCACTGCCTGGGGACGCCGGCGAGCAGGCCCAGCGCGAGCTGTACCTCGCCGCCCGCTGGGCCGTCCGGAAGATGGCTCTGGCCAACCCGCTGCTGGATTTCGACGAGGTGCTGTTCGTCAAGCGGGCGCCCACGTTGTTCCCACACCTGTCGGATCAGTACTACGGCTGGTGGTCGCGCCCCGGCGGCGGACTGTTTGTTCTGTCCGGCTTCAAGGGCGAGCAGCCCAGGCTGCGCTGCCTGACTGAGAAGTTCGAGCCCGGCAACTTCCTCCAGCCCGACCTGTCCTACGACGGCAAGAAAGTGCTGTTCGCCTACTGCAAGTACTACCCGCACGTCGCCGGCGTCGGCGATAAGACGCAGAAGGACAAGCTCCCGGAGGACTCCTTCTACCACCTCTACGAGATGGGTGTAGACGGCACGGGCCTGCGCAGGCTGACCCGGGGCCGGTACGACGACTTCGACGGGCGCTACCTGCCCAACGGGGATATCGTGTTCACCTCGACACGCAAAGGCACGGCCTTGCAAGCGGGCTGGGCGAGCGCGGCCGCGACGTGCGAGGCCACCTGCCCCGACAGCTACGTCCGCTGCGGCGGGGACAACCACCGGCCGGTTGCGGTCTTCACGCTGCACAGGATGGATCGCGACGGCGACAACCTGCGGGCGATTTCGGCGTTCGAGAACTTCGAGTGGACGCCGTCAGTGATCAACGACGGGCGGATCGTCTACGCGCGTTGGGACTACATTGACCGCTTCAACGGGCACTTCTTCAGCCTGTGGGCGACCAACCCGGACGGCACCAATGCCCAGTTGTACTACGGCAACTACACCGCGAAGCCGCAGGCGGTCTTCGAGGCGCGGCCAATCCCGAACTCGGACAAGCTGGTGTTCACCGCCTCGGCGCACCACTCGATCACGGGCGGTTCGCTGGTGCTGCTGGACCGCAACGTCGCCCTGGAGGGCGAGCCACCCCTTACGAGACTGACGCCGGAGGTGTGCTTTCCCGAGACCGAGGGCTGGCCGAGGCACTATTACCTCACCCCTTGGCCGCTGTCGGAGGAACACTTCCTGTGCGCCTGGGCCGACCGGCCCCTGCCGCCCCACAGCCTGATGAGCGCGGCCGACCCGCGGAACCCGCCCAACGCGGCCGGCATCTACCTCTACGACGCATACGGCAACCTGAACCTCCTGTACCGCGACGAGGTCATCACCTCCAGCAACCCAATCCCAGTCCGCTCGCGGCCGCGCCCGCCGATCATCGCCGACGTGGTCGACTGGGACGCCCCGGCCGAGGGACGGTTCCTGCTCCAGGACGCCTACGCCGGGCTCGATGGCGTCGAGCGCGGCTCTGTGGCCCGGCTGCGGATCGTCGGCGTGCCGCCCAAGGTTCAGCCGCAGATGAACGCGCCCAACCTCGGCGTCTCGGCGGAAGACCCGGGCAAGTTCGTGCTGGGCACCGTGCCGGTCGAGAAGGACGGCTCGGCCTACTTCCGCGTGCCGACGGGGGTGCCGGTGTTTTTCCAGGCGATCGGCCGCGACGGCCTGGCGATCCAGACGATGCGGAGCCTGACGTACGTCCAGCCCAACCAGACACTCTCGTGTGTCGGCTGCCACGAGTCGCGTGACGCAGCCCCGAGCGTCGGCCGCGTGCCGATGGCGGCGGCGCGGGCTCCGTCGAAACTCACGCCCGAACCCGAGGGCGCCTGGCCCATGCGTTTCGACATGCTCGTCCAGCCGGTTCTCGACAAACACTGTGTCTCCTGCCACAGCCCCGCCGCCAAGGCCCAACAGCCCCACGCTACCGACCTGGCCGCCGACAGCGCCATCAAAGCTGAGCGGGCCGCCAAGGCCGCGAAGTTCGACCTCTCGCCCGCACACTCCTACAAGAACCTGCTGGCCTACGGCGACAACGACCTGCGCAAGCTCGCCCACGAAAAGGACCGCTCGGTTCCCGGCCAGTGCCCGGCCAGCCAGAGCAAGCTGCTGGCCCTGCTGACCAGGGACGGCGGCCACGAGGGCCTCCACCTCGATGCCGACAGCCGCTACCGCCTGGCTGTATGGATGGACACCTACGCCCAGGTTCTGGGCTCTTTCAGCAAGCAGCAGGAAGACGAACTCCGCCAGCTCAAACAGAAACTTGCGGGGATGCTGGCGGAGTAGAATCGCCGGATCTCGGGGGCCTGTGTTGTGGGCCACCGACCTTCGGCCGGAGCCGGGCCGTCGCGTCCAGGTCCAGTGTCGCGTTAAGCGCAAGCTGGGTGCCCGGCCGGGCGGCGTTGTGGCAGGCCGCTTCGGGCCAAAGCTTCGCCTGCGATTACCGCGTTTGCCTTCGCAGCACGGCATGGGCCGCGGCGGGGACGGCGAGCCGGTGAAGCCCGGCCCCGAGGTCCATCTCCGTATCCGCCAGCACCTCGCCGATGCAACTGGTCACCTTCATCCGCACAGGACCCAGCGGCCTGGCCAGATCAACCAGCAACTCGGGAGCGTACCCGCCATTGACCAGAATCAGTTGCTCGGGGATTTCCTCATCGAGCCTCAGCGGCATGGGGGCATAGAAGGCGGCCAGCAGCTTCGCATCGTTCTTCGCCAGCACCAGCGGAAAGAGCATGTGCGGGTAGAGCGGGCGGAGCTGCCCGCCCAGCAACACGTCTTGGTGCTCGCGGAAGAACGCCAGTTGCTGCCTGAGCATGCGCCGGTGCGGCTTGGTCAGTTCGGTCATCTTGCGCGATATCTGCGGGACGGAGAAAATCGCGTGGATGATCTGCATGGCCGCGCTATGAACAGGCTCATCGTCGTGCCAGGTGATCGGGTCGGCATGCACGACGGTCTCGCCGCAGAGCAGGCGGACATCCAGTGTGCGAACGCGGTTGTCGCCGATGCTGTTGGGGCAGTCGACAGCCCTGAACATATTCCCATACTTGCGCATGGCCGGGCCGGTGTAGGCCTGGCGGAACTCGATCAGGACATCCGGATTGATCGCCCTGAGCCGGGCCATTACATCATCGAGAAGCTTGCATACCCCTTCGCCGATAGACACGCAATCGCGACGGTCGTCCGGTTTGTCCTCGGCGCCCTTGGCCAGGCCGATGCTGCCGATGAAGTCCATCTTGAAGCCGTCGATCCCATACCGGCGGATAAACTTCTCATAGGTCTCGGCCTGGTACGCGCGGGTCTCGGCGAATCGCGGGTCCAGACTGTACCACCGGGCGCCCTCGCGCGCCGGCAGGACCATGTCCTTGAACCGGCCATACGCCTTGGACTCGACGCCGACGAAAGGCACGGAGAACCAGACCATGTACTTCATCCCCATCGCCTGCACGCGCTTTACGTGTGCGGCGAAGTCGGGAAGCTTTTCCTCGCACACCTCCCAGTCGCCGTTGTTCTGATAGCCGAAGTCCTTCTGGTTGGTCTGCCAGCCGTCATCGAGAATCACCGTGTCCATCCCCATCTCTTTGGCGAGGGCACACTGGGTTTCCAGATCGTCGGGGTCGATGTTGAGGTTGTAGCTGTACCAGGACGACAGCAGCGGCATGCGGGCCGCGTCGGGAATCGCGCAGGGTGCGTACTCCGGCATGGCCGCCCACCACGCCGAAACATCCCTGAGGGCGTCGTAGTAGGGGACTGGCCGAAAGTCGAAACGCAGCGTGACGGCATACTCCGCGGCCGGGCCGATCATCGCGCCGAAGATCACCGCCTTGGACTCGTAGAACTTCCCGTTGCTGTAGGATCCGCCGAGTTCACAGTCATGGACGGCATCGGACAAGGCCCAGGTGCAGGCATTGACGCCGTCGAGGTTGTAGAGGCAGTAGGCCGGCATGCCCGAGTTGGCCGAGCTCCTGATGTAGTTCTCCGTGCCCGTGCCGGCGTCCAGGGCCCGGTTCTGAAAACATCGCGAGTTCCATTTATAGTGGAAATCGACCGAAGGAAGCTTCCAGGCGAGGGTCATCGTCGGCAGCGTCGCGGGCTCTTTCGCGGACAGCTTGAGCCGCACCTCATACAGCCCCGGCTCCGGCCCTTCCTTGCAGGTCAGGTCGGCCGCGAAACTGCCCAGCTCGGCCTCCAGCCTTATCTCGATCCCATTGCACTTGACGGTGGGTGTCACGGCTGTCTCTCCGTTACACGTAACTGCACGGGGCCGAGGAGGCCGGATTCGTAGGGGCCGCCGATAGGCACTCTTTGGGTAATGCGCGTCACGCGTTTTTCTTTGGGGAGTTTCGCGTCGCCTACCAGGCGGTTGGCCCAGAGGTTTACGATCTCGATTTTCAATTCGTTTTTGCCGCCGCGGATAATGCCGGTCACGTCGTAGGTGTAGGGCGGTTTCCAGAGAATACCGAGCGGCTTTCCGTTCAGCGTCGCGTCGGCGACGTTGCGGATTAGGCCCAGCGAGAGTTCCAGTCGCCAGTCGCCGGCCGGCAGGGCCGGTGGGACCTCGAATTCCTTCAGGTAAGTCGCGGTGCCGGAGAAATACTTTATGCCGTCGTCCGGAACGGTGGTCCATGAAACCAATTTGTCGAAAACGCGCGAGGGGGGCGCGCCCAGGTTTGCGGGAAAACGGACTTCCCATGGGCCGGTTATATCGAGGGGTGCAGGCAGGGCCCTGGTCTCCTTCGGCGCAGGAGTCGGGGCGGTCTCCGGTGCGGTTCCCGAAAAGACGACGAACACTGAGCCGGCGGGCGGCAAACGCAGTTTTAGTTTCATCCCTCCAGGCACGCGTGAGTAACCGGTGCAAGGTTTGAGGTCGCCGGTGTCGGGATACCAGAGTTGCGGACGGCGTGAGGAGACGCGGAAGGTGCAATCGGCTTCGGCCTCCTCCATTTGCGTGTTGCTGACGAAGTAGATGTCGGCGTCCTGAGTGCGACGATGGATGTAATCGAGGTCGGCTGGTTTCTCGAGACTACTGTAGGCGAAATCGGGGCCTATGCCCTGCTGCTGCAGAATGTCGCGGACACGATTACGGTCTGAAATCACCCGGCCTTTGCCGTAAGAACGCTCGCGCGTTTCATTGCCATTGCCGGGCCCCCAGACACGCTCGGCGATTGTTCCGACCTGTTCGTCGCAGCGGGGGTAATCAGCCAATGAGGTGTCACGCGAAGGTTTGGGGCCGAGCAGTGTTGCTCCATCACGAACGAGTTTTTCCAGTTTCTCCAGCACGGGCAGCGGGATGTCGGTGCGTTCGGGTAAGACAATGACAGCGTAGCTCACGCCATGGGGCAACACAATGCGTCCGTCCTTAAACTCCATGCGGTTCCGGATGATATCGGAGTTAATGATGTCATAGTCGTAACCGGTTCCGAGCGCGTTGGCGGGCGCCGGATTGGGTCTCCCGCAGTGGGCGCAGGTGGCGCCATCCAGCCTCTTGGAATCGGGGCCAATGCGGCGGGTGGCGACCAGGTTGGGCGCGTCGTCGCCGTAGTAGAAGCAGACGTCCGCCACTGGCAGGCCCTGCTGCAGGAGATAGCAGCAGCGCGAGAAGTAGGACAGCATGGGTGCGGCTTTAGGCCACCAGGTGGAGTTGACGTTGAAATGTTCGCCGGCGTGATACATGTACCCCGGCACTCCACCTCGGGGCGGGGTATGCGCAAAGGTGTGAAAAGTCATACGATTCAGCCCCGCACAAAACGCGGTATCGGCCAATCGTTTGTATTCCAGCGGCCCGTCCTGCCAGTGCCGCCAGCCGGTGAAGGACTCCGAATCGACAATTTGCCGGCCGTAAATGTGCGCCGCGGAAGCCACCTCTTTAACAACCCAGAATCGCTGGCCGTTCCAGAATTCGCCGCGCGGAATATCGACCGCGCCGCAGGCGCGCAACGGTTCGGCGCGCGGGTAGCCGCCGTGACCCGCCTCGGCCACGAGCTGCATTCCGTAAGTGTTGAGGAATTCGGTGGATTTGCGGTAATGGCCGTCAATCCACAAATCGCTGACGGTCTTGCGATAATCGTGCTGAAAGCGCGAGGTGATTTGAGGGTCGGCAAAGCTCTTGCCCGTTAGCGCGGGCAGATATGGGATGGGGTCATAGCCGCGTCGTTTTCGGAATTCCGCCACAAAGGAATCGGTCCAGTCCATTATTCTATTACTGACCTCCACGCTATCGACTTCCATGTAGCGCAGCGCGTCCAGACTCAATCGCGTTTTAAGTATCTGGTCGACGATATAGCGAAAATGGGTCTCGGCCGCGTTGCCGTCAAGGTGATCGATGATCAAGCCGTTCGAGTTGGGGCTTGGCACATTCAGTTTCGCTCCGGTGTTACTGGTGATGAACCGAGCGATCCTCCAGGACCCGGTCGGCACGTCCCAGGTGAGCAGTCCGTCGCTGTTCATATTTGCGGTGAGGTTTCTGACGGCGGCAGTATCGCGGATGACATTGTTGGGCGATAGCGGAAATGCCAGTACGGCGATTTCCTTATAGTAGACCGGCAAACCGTTGGTGCCTTTTGGCGCGTTGCTGGATGGGAAGGGCAACACCTGAGACAGTCTGGTCGGACCATTGACGGTGATTTCGGTGTGGTAGAGGCCCTTCATGGCATCGCGCGGCTGAATCCAGCTACCGCCGGCGTTCCAACTGCTCGCAGAGACTATTCCAAGGTGCAAGCCCAGGCGGTCGGCCTGATCGATAGCGTGATTAATGGCTTTGAGCGATTCAGGCCCGAGGAAGGCTGGGCCCGCTGGAATCGGTTCTTCGGGAAGGGGAGAGATGACGCCGATGTCCCAGATTTCCGCACCGGACATTCCCTTGGCCTTCATCTCTTCGAGTTCGTGGGTGATTTCCGCAAGGTCGACGTTGCCATTCATCCAGTCCCAGAACGCTCCGGGGCGTGCTTCTATGGGTGGGTTCCGGAAAAGGGCCGGTGAGGGTTCACGTTCCGCCGCGGGGCTGGCGTGGTCAATGACGAACTCGACGAGTTCCCGGCATTGGAAGAAGCCGTCCCAGACGTTGTGACCCTGGCCGGGCGGAATCCGCAGTCGCATCGAGCCGCCGAGCTTTCGGTAGCGGCGGGCAACAGTGTCGGAATTGGCGCCCATAGGCACAAGCTTGTCGGCATTGCCGTGGATGTGGAATATGGGTACGCCGGCTTTGGCGAGCGGGGCGAGGCGATCAATCGGGTTGTTCTGTGTTAGCTGTTCCTCCAGTTGTGCGGCGGTGAGACCGTAGGCGCTGCAGGCCGTGTTGAGGCCGGGCCAACTGCGGATATCGCAGACAGGGTAGATTCCGGCAATGCCG
The DNA here is from genome assembly GCA_964605095.1 of uncultured Planctomycetaceae bacterium. Classification (GTDB taxonomy): domain Bacteria; phylum Planctomycetota; class Phycisphaerae; order SM23-33; family SM23-33; genus JAUWQU01. The sequence goes on from CAZSBS010000027.1 coordinate 26,330, forward strand.
CCTACCGACTCCGGATGTTCGGCAGCCCAGTTGTAGAGCATCAAGCCGCCTCTGCTGCGGGCCAGCAGGCAAGGCTTGCGGCTGAACCCGCGCCGTTCCACCAGTTCCCGGTATAGGGCCGTGAAGTGGGCGCGTCCCCGCGGATTGCCGTAGGATTCGCCAATGTCCACGCCGGCGACGGCTATGCCGGCCGC
>CAZSBS010000028.1:0-26486 GCA_964605095.1 uncultured Planctomycetaceae bacterium
TATCCTTTGCCCATGGTCAAGATATCCATAGTCATGCCGACATTCAACCAGGCAGGCTATATCCGCCGGTCGATCGATTCGGTCCTCTCTCAAAAAGGCGCCTTCGAGCTGGATCTGATCGTCGTCGACGGCGCCTCGACCGACTCGACGGTCGAGTTGCTCAAGAGCTACGGCCAGGCCATTAGATGGATAAGCGAGCCGGACAAGGGGCAATCCGACGCGCTGAACAAGGGCCTGGCGATGGCCGACGGGCAGATAATGGGCTGGCTCAACAGCGACGACCTGTACGAGCCCGGCGCTCTGGCGGCAGCAGCGGATGTCTTCGCCGCCGAGCCCGATACGCAGTGGGTCTACGGCAAGGTCCGCGTGATCGATCCGGCCGGGCGGGAAGTGCGGCGCTGGATTACCTTTTACAAGAACCTCCGCATGCGCCGCTTCAACTACGCCAAGCTGCTGGCTGAGAACTGGATTTCGCAGATGGGCGTCTTCTGGCGCCACGGCGCCTGGGAGCAGGCCGGGCCTGTCCGCACCGACCTGAACTGGGTAATGGACTACGAATACTGGCTGCGGCTTGGCGCCCGCTGGCCCGGGCGGTTCATCGACCGCTACCTTGGCTGCTTCCGCTGGTATCCAGCCAGCAAGTCGGGGGCCGACTTCAGGGGGCAGTTTGCCGAAGAGCTTGATCTGGCAAGACAGGTCGCCGGCAACCGCTACCGATGGGCCATACTGTGGCATCGTGTGTTGGCGGCGCGGACGGTGGCGGTTTACTCGGTGATGCGAGCGGTCAACCGGCTGCGGGGGCGATGACGGGGCTGGCGGCGACGGGTGCTCGTGGAGTCGGTTTTGGGTAGTGGGCCTCGCGATTCGGATGTCTGACACTGGTGTGGGCCGGTCCGTCAGTCCTGTTCCAGGCCTGGCGGCGGCTGGGTTGGTTGTGGCGTGCCTGCCCCGGCCGGGGCCTGAGAGTCGCCCGCGGCCTTGCGGGCCAGAATGTTGTCCATAAGGGCGATCTGCTCGGCGACGCGGCGGATCTGCTCGGCCTGGCGGGAGATTATGGTGGCCATGTGCATGAGGATCATCGCCAGGAACAGGAAGCATGAGAGCACGATGATGGTCAGGTAGTTTACCTGGAGGGTAATCTGAAGCCACAGGATGATTCCCGGGAATATCGCGAAGACGAGCAAGGCGACCGAGGCGGTCAGCCAGAGCATGGCATACTCCTCGCGGAGCTTGCGTCGGCGGATAAGTTCGATGGCGGCCAGGATGACTATAAAGGCCATCACCAGGGGCACCAGGCGGCGAGTGAGCGGCATTTCTATCAGTGCTAACATGGATGGTTCTCCTGCGCGTCCCGGTCCTTTGGCGGAGTGGCGGGCGAGGCCTGCCCGGTTGGTGGGGGCACGTCCGGGAATTTGCGCTCCAGGCGATCTATCAGTATAGCCAGGCATATGCACGCGGTGTGGAAAAGGCCCTTGAGGCTGCCGACGCTGCTATGCTCGGCGGGGCGCATCTCGACGGGCGCCTCGCGGATGTCCATCCCGTGCCGTGCGGCCTCGACGAGCGCCTCGACCGTGTCGCCCAGGTAGCCCTCGGGATAGTGGCGGGCGAAGAAGGCGATCATCCGCCGATTGGCGGCCCGAAAGCCGCTGGTGGGGTCGGTGAACCGTTTGCCCGTTACCAGGCGTATGACCGCCGCAATCAGCAGCGAGCCGGTTTTTCGCATAAAGGGAAAGTGGTAGCCGCCCTTGTCCAGCACCCGCGAACCGACCGCCAGGTCCGCGCCTTCGGCCACAACGGCCAGAAGGTGGGGAATGTGGTCCGCGCGATGCTGGCCGTCGCCGTCGAACTGGACGGCCAGGTCGTACGACCCCTCGTGGGCGTAGCGGTAGCCGGTCCTCATGGCCCCGCCTACGCCGAGGTTGAACGGCAGGCGCAACACGATGGCGCCGGCGTCCGCGGCTATCTCGGCCGTGGCATCGATCGACCCGTCGTCGATCACCACGGCATCGGCCCATGGTATGTGCCGGTGCAGGTCTTCCAGCACGCCACGAATGCTGCGTACCTCATTGAAGGCGGGTATCACGATCAGCAATTTGGGTTGACCGGTGTTGACCGTTTGATCTGCCATAAGACTCCCGGATATCGACATGCCCGGACGAACCTAGGCGCTACAGGTGGTATCGGCTAATGGACGCCGCCGCTTACACTAAGCCTATATATACCCGAATGCCGATCCGGAAACAAACGCCCTGCGCCCGCTTGGTTTGCGGCGCCAAGCTGCCGCCGCGTGCCGCGGAGTGTTCCCGCCCCCGGCCGGGCCGGCGGACGGAGTTTTCCTATGCACCTTCCCGTGGCATTTTCGTAGTATACAGCAGCGAGTTTTTTGACCGCGCGACCGACTGAGGAGCCCTTGATGCCCAAAATGGCGAAAGACCGACCAGCCCGGCGAAAACCTGACCACGCGACCAATCCAGGGACTGCCGTCGAGCCCCTTGATGCCCAATGGTTGCCGGCGATTGACCGCCGGCTGTTCTGGCTCCTGGCGATGATTCCGATTCTGGTATTCGTGGGCATGTCCGCCCAGGGACTCACCAGGCCATTCGAGGGTCTGCACTCCTGGGCGCAGGCCGACAGCGCTTGGTTCACGCGAAACCACATCCGCTACGGGCTGGGATACACCCATGGCGTGATGACAATGGCGATGGGCAACCCGCCGCCGGAGAACCCGAAACGGTATTACGACCACCCGCAGTACGGCGGAATGCTCAGCGCGGGCGTAATGTGGCTGTTCGGCGTGAACGAATGGTCTCTGCGGCTTGGCATGCTGATAGTGGACCTGGCGGTGCTGCTTCTGCTGATGGCGATCCTTCGGCGATTCATGGGCGCCTGGCCGGCCCTTCTTACCGGGCTGCTGCTGGCAATGTTCCCGATCAGTGCGTATTTCGGGCTGGGCAGTTGGCTGACGATGTTCGGGCTGGGGGCGTTCTGGATGTATCTCATGGCCTCCGGCCAGGTCCCCGATAAACAGGCACGGTGGTGGCACTATGTGGCTCTGGGCACGCTGCTGTTTGTCTGCGTGCAGATCAGTTGGTCGGGCTTTTTCTTCGCCGCCGCCATTGGCATTCACTACGTCCTGGCGTGCATCATCCGTCGCCGCTGGCCCCAATGGGGCCTGCTGGCCGTGATGGTGGTGGCACCGTTGGCAAGTGCGGTAATGGTCTTCACGGTCATGCTGTCGGGCTTCGACTGGGACTACCACCGGATCATCGACCTCTACAAGTGGCGGGCCGCCGGGGGCGAGATGGCCGGGCAGGGCGGCTTCAAGTGGGTGGAATGGTTCAAACGGGCAGGGGAGTTTGGCCTGAGCAACTTCACCTTGCCGGTGCTCCTGGCGGCCGGCGGGTACCTGGTCTACCTCGGCGCCGCCCAACTGTACCGCTTTATCTGTCGCCTGACCGGGCTGACGGCAGGTGCCGTGGCCCAGCCGTTCCCGCTTGGCCTGCTTTTCTTGCTTCCCGGGCTGCTCCAGATGTTCATCCTTCGCGGGACGCTCGGGCCTCACCAGTACTGGGAGCGTCCGCTGGGCCCGTTTATAGCCATTGCCGCGGCGCTGGGGATCCTCGTGATCGGGCGGTCGCTGCGCCAGGTCCACCGGGCCGTCGCGGTGGCCGTCATGGCCGGCGCGGTCGTCCTGTGCGGGTGGGCGTCCGTCGAGGGAGCCAACTATTACTACAGCATCGTTTGGCATACCCCCAAGAAGATCGCCATGTGGAAGGAACTCAACCGGCTGATTCCGCCGGATAAGGAACTGATCACGTTCGACCGTGAACTTGACAGCCTGGTCGTCACCGAGAACAAGGCCAAGGGGCCCGTCTACCGCGGTGAGCCGACCTGGTACATAGATCGGATCATCGTTGACGCCAACACCCCCGAGCAAGTCGAGGCCCTGCGGAAAAGCAAAAAGGTGCCTGTGTATCTACTGCCGTGGCCGGGGTCCCTGGGCTACGGGAAATACGGAACTGACGCGCAGAAGGTCTACGAGAAGCACGTGAGGGTGGCTGAGTACCTCGTCAAGCGATACCCGGTGATCAGCCAATACCCCGGAGTGGACTCAGTGCCGGACCCCGAGAGGCCTCGCAGCATCCTCAAGTTCGGCATGAGACCATATCTCATATTCGACCTGACCAAGCCCGGTCGGCCGAACTTCCAGCCGCAGGCAGGCCGGGGCTGCGAATCGCTGAGGGCCCGTGGAGCCGCGCTACTTGCCCTCGTCGGCGTCCGGGCCGCCCAGCCTGTCGCGGACGACATACGTCGGACGGCCCTGGCTCTCGTGGTACGTCCTGACCATGATCTCCGCCAGCAGGCCCATCAGGATAAACTGGACCGACGCCATCACCAGCAAGACCGTGAAGGTCACCAGGACGTTGCGGTTCAGGTGGAGCTGTTCGCCAAAGACCCTTTGGCAAATCACCACAATCATGAAGATGAAAGCCAGCACCATCGAAATCAGCCCCAGTCCGCCGAAGACGTAGATCGGCTTGGTCGAGTAGGAGCCCAAGAACCGCACCGTCATAAGGTCCAGCATGACCTTGATCGTCCGGTTGAGCCCGTACTTGGACACCCCCGCCGTCCGCGCCCGGTGGTTCACGACCATTTCGGTGATCCGGGCGCCCTTCCAGTTGGCCAAGGCGGGGATGAAGCGGTGCATCTCGCCGTAGAGCTTCGTCTCGGCCATGACCTCGCGGCGGTAGGCCTTGAGGCTGCACCCGTAGTCGTGCAGGCGGACGCCGGTCACTCGTCCGATCAGCCAGTTGGCGATCCGCGAGGGCAGCTTGCGGGTGGCGGCCTTGTCCTTGCGGTCCTTCCGCCAGCCGCTGACGATGTCGTAGCCCTCGTTCAGCTTGTCCATCATCCTTGGAATGTCGGCCGGGTCGTTCTGAAGGTCGGCGTCCAGCGGGATCATCACGTCGCCGCGAGCGAAGTCGAAACCGGCGCTCATCGCCGCGGTCTGGCCGAAGTTGCGGCGGAAACGGATGACCTGCACACGCCCGTCGGACTCGTGGCACTTGCGGAGAAACTCGTATCCGCCGTCGGTGCTGCCATCGTCGATGAAAATGATCTCGAAGTCGTACTTGCCCGTCAGCGCTTCGGTGATCTGCTTGTAAAGCTCCGGAAGGTTTGCCTCTTCATTGAGAAAAGGAACCACGATCGACAACTCCGGGCGTTTCTGGCTTGGCTTGGTATCCATGCCCGAAGCGTACTTCCGCGGGAATCGTTTGTAAATAGTCTCCCAAGCTTGCGTGGCCGGCGAAAAACCTGGCCGTCGGACCCGTATAATACTTATAAGTGGACGATGAATCATGATGCTGAACATATTCTTTAAGGATCCTCCCGGCCGACCTGGAGCCCCATCGGGGGGTGCCGGTTGCGGTGGGGCGGTTAGGCGGTTTCTTCGGCGTGCGGCGCCGAGCCTGCTTCGAACCCCCCTGCGAAGGGTCATTCAAGCTGGATGCCTGGCGGGGTATCTGGCGTTATTCCTTGTCGTGGCCTGGCCTTACGAGGCGGATGGCTCAGTGCGGGCTGTCGGCGCATCGCCGCTCAACGTCGAGCAGGTGCTCCAACTCGATCCGCTTGTGGCGATCTCGTCCGCCATTGCGGCCAGGGCGTGGGTTTGGCCCGCGCTGGCCTTCGCGGGCGGGGCGCTGGCTTTGTGCGTCCTGTTTCCGCGAGCGTTCTGCGGATACCTCTGCCCGCTGGGGACTACCATCGACGTTTTCGACTGGCTCATCGGCAACCGCTTTCGCAGCCTGCACCTGCGGCCACGCGGGTGGTGGATGCATGGGCGTTTCCTCGTGCTGGCGACCGTGATTGTCGCGGCCGGGATTGGAGTGCAACTGGCCGGGCACGTTGCGGCAATTCCCGTGCTGACTCGCGGACTCGAGTGCTCGGCCTCGCCGGTCCAGATCGGCCTGAGCAAGGGCTGGCATCTAGTGCCGTCGATGACGCCCGCCAAGTGGGCGGCTGCGGGCCTGCTGGCGGCGATCCTGGCGGCGGGTCTGCTTGGTCGGCGGTTCTGGTGCCGCTGCCTGTGCCCGACGGGGGCGGTGTTCTCTCTGGCCTCGTTATTGCGGCTGACGGACCGCAAGGTTACCGACGCGTGCGTCAAGTGCGGGCGGTGTGAGAAGGTCTGCACGTTCGGCGCGGTTCGGGAGGATTACACGACACGCGCGATGGCATGCACGTTCTGCCAGGACTGCGGCGGGGCGTGCCCGACCGGCGCGATCCAGTTCACCGGGCGATGGGCACGGCTGGCCGAGAAGCCGGCCCAAAGCCCACCGGGGGCGGAAGTCTCGCGAGGCCGGCGCCAGATTCTGCTGGCGGCCTTTGGCGGCGCCGCGGCCGGGCTGGGACTGACGGGCATCGCCCGTGGCGCCGGCGTGCGCCCCGTGCGTCCGCCGGGCGCCTTGGACGAGGCGGAGTTTCTCGCCCGGTGCGTGCGATGCGGCAACTGCATGCGCGCCTGCCCGACGGGCATCCTCCAGCCGGCGGACCTCTCCGGCGGGCTCGACGGCCTGTGGACGCCGCGGGCCGACGCCGACTTCGCCGGCTGTGACCCCGACTGCACGAACTGCACGCAGGTCTGCCCGACCGGCGCCATCCGTGAACTGACGCTGGCCGACAAACGCGATGTGGTTATGGGCCTGGCAGTCGTCAACGAGCGGACCTGCCTGCCCCACGCCGGCGCCGGTGAGTGCCGGTTGTGCGTCGAGGCCTGCGACCAGGCCGGGTACAGCGCTATCAAGTACGTTCGCATAGGCGCAGAGTTCGACGCGCAGGGCCGGCCCATAGAAGGCAGCGGCATGCTTGCGCCAAGCGTTCGGCCGGGCAGGTGCGTGGGCTGCGGCTTGTGCCAAGCACGCTGCCACGCCATCAACGTGCGAGCCAAGGGCCTGCTGACAGCCTCCGCCATAGTCGTCCTGCCCGACCGCCAGGGTCGCGGCCAGGGCCGTGGGCGGGGCCGCGGAGGCGAAGCGGGCGGCAAGGGTTCCGGTGGCGGGCAGGGCAAAGGCGCCGGTGGAGGCACGGGTGGCAAGGGCGCCGGTGGAGGCGGGAGCGGCAAGAATGACGGTGCGGGTGAGAAGGTTGGAGGCGGAGGTCAGCGCCAGCGCCGCCGGGGCGGGCTTTCGGAAAGATAGAAGCGCCCATGTCCGGCGATGGGCCGGGTGTCAGCGCCGCCCGGCCGGGCCGGCCTTGTCCACGAAGTAGTAGCCGCACTTGGTGCCGGGGGAAATCCGGTCGCGGTCGCGCAGGTCCGAGGCCGTGGTGGGGTACAGGCGGCAGGTCGGGTCCCGGGTCTGGTCGTACTTCGCGCACTTTGCCAGGCCGCTGTCGTCGATCTCAAGCGACGGGCAGACTCGCCCAAGCTGGCAGCAGGCGCCGCACCGGTGGCACTCGCCACGCCGCAATTCGTGCCGCCGCTTAGTGTAGCCCGTCAGGACGCGCCCGAGTAGCGCCCGCCGCAGCTTGCCCCACCACAGGATCGCATACCCGCCTAGCCCCAATGGCGGCAGCTTTAACGGCTTTGCCTGGCGGGGGCCGGCGTTTGCCGACTGGAGGTGCGCCTCGCAAGCCTTGCCGTCGGTGCGGCAAGGAACGTTGGGTTTGGGCTCATTCATCGACGGCACCATACTTTTGTTCATCTCGTACAAATGTTTCTTCCAAGGCATTCCAGCCGGCGCGTCCAGGCGAGCAGCCGGGCTTGCGATGCTTCATCGGTCATGGCGCCACTGCCCCCTCGTTTCCGAGCGGGCGACGGACGACCTCGTAGCCGATCGGGTGGGGGATCCGGAAGGCGCCTTCGTCGACAGCCTTGTTGGTCGTGATGTCCTTGAACGTCACCGTGGTGACGGCCTTGTTCTTGTCGCGGCTCTTGAGCCTGACCGGCAGGTAGGTCTTGGCGTCGATCCACATCTCCATTCTCGTGGTGGGCAGTTCCGCGTCGTACTGGGGCCTGGTCAGCAGCCGCAGGTAGACCGTGGAGTTGGGGTCGCTCTCGACCGGCGGGCGGGTGCTCGGGATGAAATACTTGACCATGTCGGCGGCCTTCTGGCCGAAGGGCAGTGGGAACGGCCCCTTGCCGATCCGCAGCGGCTCGACCTTCTGGCCCTTGGCCGCGAGCTGGTAGAGTGTGATGTTCTTGATCTTGTGCTTGGCGACGGTCAGCCACTGGCCGTCGAATGCGTAATCGACCAGGTCCTTGAACTCCGCGCCGACGCCGAGCCTGCACTTCTCGAAGGTCACCCGGAAGCGAGTCGGCGTCTTGTCGTCGCCCTTGGAGTACGCGACCCAGCCGGTGCGTTTCTCGCTGTCGCCGAGCGTCAGGTTGACGACCTCGTAGTCCAAGTCGGCCTTGATGGTGTGGTACTTATCCCCGGCGGCCTCGAGGTCGCGGAGGATCCTCATCGCAGCCTCGCTGACGGGCTCGGTTGGCGCGGAAGCTGTAGCCGGTGCGGAAGCGGGGGCCGCGCACGCTGCTAGCGCCGTCAAGGCTACCGCCGCCGCGACGGTCGCAGCCAGCCCGGATGCGGAAATTCGTCTGGTTCCCATTGTTTCATCCTTGAGTGAAGTCATTTCATCCATAGTGCGCTTTATCGCGGCCTTGCCGCAAGGCCGATGTATCGCGCGACGTAATGCCCCAGCAACTGAGGCATTACCGCGACGCTGGTTCATTGGACAGCCAATTATCCGCCGCGTTAGGCGGCTGGGCGGATTTTGCGCAGCGCGACCGGGACTGCCTTGGCGCCCCCGAGGACAACCGCCACGCCAAGCAGGCCCAGTACGACCCATATGCCCTGGTTACCCAGAGAGTAGGTTACAAACGCGATCACGCCGTATCGGATGAACCGCCCGACGAGATTCGCCGCCGCGAAGGGCAGTCGCGGATAACGGTACGTCGTGGCCAGCATCCGCACGACGTCCACCGGAATCGGCACAATGTTAAAGAGCGTCACCAGGAAGAACGGCGACCGCCCGAACCAACCGGCCGAGGCGCGGTAGAGCTTCGTGTCGCGCAGCTTGCCGATCCGCCGGCTGCGAAGCAGCCAGGTGAACAAATGGTAGTCGTTGAGGTTCGCCATCGTCGAGGCAATCGCCCCGACGGCAGCGACGGCGAAAGTCGTTGTCCACACGTCGGCCCCCACAGCGACGTTCTTCATTGCCACGGCCGCGACTATCCAGTTTGCCGGCAGCGGCAGGAAGGTGCAGCACAGGGAGATGTATATCGCGAACGCCAGGAGTTTGACGGCGGGACCGGTCGTGGCCAGGACCGCCGCGGGCTCGGCCCGCCACTGCTGCCAGGTCCAGCCCTGGCGTGACACCAACACCGCAAGCGGCAGCCCCGCCGCCAGCAGGTACAGCCCATAAAAGGCGAACCATTTGCGAACGGATACTCCGTCGCCGGTCGGCGAGGTCGGCGCGGGCGGCTGAGAACCCCACGGCAATGAGTCGTCACTGGTCAACGATCTGTCCATCCTTCATGTATATTAAGCGGTCGGCGAAACCGGCCGCCTCGGCTGAGTGCGTAATCATGATGATCGTCTGTGCGTCCTGGCGGTTGATCTGCCGGAGGTGCTCCAGCAGGACCTGGCTGTTTGCCGAGTCGAGGTTTCCCGTCGGTTCATCCGCCAGGAGCAGGGCAGGGCGGTGTGCCAGTGCCCGGACGACCGCGACCCGCTGCTGCTCGCCGATGGACATCTGCCCCGGTTTGCGCCGCTGGACGTGGGCAATGCCTAGCTTCTCGAAAAGTTCCCCGGCCCGGCCGTCGTCACGCAGCATCCGCACCCTCAGCGATATTCGGACGTTGTCCGCCGCACTGAGTTCGCCGAGAAGGTTGAACCGTTGAAAAACGAACCCGATGCCCTGCCGCCGCAGCAGCGTCCTCCGCGAAGCGGAGCCGTTGACATCCTGGCCTTGAAAAACGATCCGCCCGGAATCCGGCGAGTCCATCAGGCCCATCAGGTGCAGCAGCGTGCTCTTGCCGCATCCGCTGGGCCCCATGACGGCCAGGAACTCCCCTCGCCGCACCATCAGCCCAAGCCCGCGCAAAACATCCACCCGCGCGGGGCCGCGGCCGTAGCTTTTGTACAAGCCTTCGGCAACCAGAATGTTGTCTGAATCGTTCATTGGGCAATCATTCCATCGTCAGCGCTTCCACCACGTCCACGCGTATGGCTCGCCAGGCAGGGTACAGGCCGCTCACCACGGCTCCGGCGGTGCCGGCGGCCAGGGCGATTGCGATCCACTGCCATGTTATCGTGACGGTAAGCAGCGGCTTGATCGTCTGGATCAGCCAGGCCGCGCCGAAGCTCAGTGCGATTCCCATGACTGTGCCGAAGCCCGTGAGCATAAGCGACTCAGCCAGCACCTGCCGCAGGATGAACGCGTTGGACGCCCCGAACGACTTGAGAATGGCGATCTCGCGCGTCCGCTGGAGGACCATCGTGTACAGCGTGATCATGATGAATAGAAACGCGATGACCAGCGCGATGGCGTTGACGATGTCTATGTAGGTGAACATGATGCCGAACCGCGCGATCAGCATACCCCTGTACTGAGTGAGCGGGACGACGTCGTGGCCGATGGTATTGTGAATGGCCCGGGCGGCGAAGCCTATGTCCACGCCGGGCTTCAGCTTCACCATGATCATAGTGCTCTTGGTCACGTCGCCGCTGCCGAAAAGGAACTGTGCGGTCCGCAGCGGTAGGAAGACCCTCGTCATTGCCCCGGCGGGGACTATGCCGACGATCTTCCAGTCGTGCCCGGCCACGCTGACGGTCTGGCCGACGCGGTATCCGCCGGCCTTTGCCAGCCGGGAGTCGATTACCAACTCGAGCCCGTCGTGAGCGGGATCGGCCAGGTCGGCCTGTGTGAGGTTCAGGACCTGCGTGTCGGCTATGTCGTCGTCGCTGGCGGCGTCGGCGCCCGTGGCGGGTGCGGGCGGGGCCAGGAGCTTATGCTCGATCCACGCGGCAAATCGCCCATCCGGGTCGAAGCATCTTCCTTCGGAGAGCTTCTTCCCGCCGGTCAGCATGGGCAGGTCGTTTGGCTCGACTCCCGTGGCACGCTGTTCCTGCCCCGCCAGGCGCATCGGCCAGACGAAGACGGGCACAGCCTTGGCGACGATGTCGCCGTGACGGTCGAGTATCACCTTGGCGTACTTGTCCGGCAGGGCGCTGCCGGCCTTGTCGGCGGCGTTGTCGCCCCAGCCGCGAGGCGAGACGATCAGGTCGGCGTTTACGCTCTCGGCCCTCTCGGCTATCTCGAAGAGGCTTCCCCGGCTGAGCCCGCTGAGCGTCACGAGCATGCAGATGCCGATTCCGATTCCCAGCGCGCTTAGCACGCTTCGCAGCTTGTGGTGCAGGAGGTTGGCAAGAGGCAGGTTGGCCATGTCAGATTCCAAGCAGCGCGGGAAGCTGGTTTAGTTCGGTTATCACGTGCCGCGCCAGGTGGGCGAAGTTCGGCAACTGCTTGCGGGCTAGCAGGATGGCCACGGCCCCGGCGGCGTTCGCGGCGACCAGGTCGAACTGGAAGTCGCCCACGCACGCCGTGTTGGCCGGTGCTATGCCAAGCTGCCGGCACGCCCGCAGTATGCCGTCCGGCTCGGGCTTGATAGGCCCGTTCTCGCGGCTCCAGGCGAGGTCGAACCGCAGGCCGAACCGCTCGATAACCACCGCCATCGCCTCGGCGGCGCTGCGGGTAAGCAGAGCGGTCTTGAGCCCGGCGGCGCGGATGGCATCGAGCGTCTCGACGGCTCCCGGATGCAGGGCGGCCTTGCTCGCGGCCAGCAACTCGTGTTCGAGGAGCATACGGCGGCGGGGGGCGGCATCGGCTGGGGCCATCGCGTCCAGGGCCTCCAGTATGCCCGTTTCCGGCGGGATGTCAAGCTCGCTCCGCAGGCGCGGAAAGTCCAGCAGCGGCTCGATCAGCGTGCCGTCCATGTCGAAAACAACGCCCTGGTAAGTCCCAGCCGTCAGCGCGAGTCTCCTTTCCGCATGTCGGCTTAAAATCGCCCGCCAGGGCAGTGCGGCTACCGATGCGGGATGGTATGATACCGAGAGGATACCGTGTAACGATGAACTTGCCAAACCGAACATATGGAATCCGAGCCGCAGTCGTGCTGGCCGGGGTCGCCGGCCTGCTGGCAGGCGCGGCCAACGGTTATGCACAGACCGCGTGGTGGGACCAGAACTGGCAGTATCGCCGCGTGGTGGATATCCCCACCTCGGTCGCGGCGCCCAAGGCGTCTAAGGCGCCCACGGGCCGGGGCGAAGGCGATGAAATCGCCTGGGCGACCATCCCCACCGGCGGGCTGTGCAGGCCCGACGGAAGCGATATCCGTGTTGCCACCGGCACGCGCGATGAGGTGCTCAGCGCCGTGCTGATGGTCGGGCCTGGCGATTTTGCCAAGGTCGCCTTCGCCCAGCGCGGCCAGGTTGGGCGGTATTACGTCTACTTCGGCAACGCCAAGGCCCCGGCGCCGAAGGAAACCCTCGAAATCCGCCGCGGCGTGCTGATGGAGACCAAGCTCTACGCCGGCAAGGCTGTAGCGATACTCGCTCATGCCCGCCAGGCGTTTGACAACTCGCCTACGCTGCTGGGACGGGCCTTTCGCCCCGACATCTTCATTGGCCACAACCCCTTCGGCCCGCAGAGCGAGATCGCTGCGCGATACACGGCCTGGCTCGACTGCCCGGCCAAGGGCATATACCAGTTCGCATGCTCCAGCCAGGACGCGTCGTTCCTGCTGATCGACGACAAGGAGGTTGTCGCCAACGGCGGGGCACACCTGCCGCAGCGCGACATCAGCAAGCGAGCCAGTGTCAAGCTCTCGGCCGGGGTTCACAAGCTGACGTTCTACCACGTCAACCTCACGGGTGATCCGGTGGCGGTGGCTGCTTGGCAGGCGCCGGGCGATCTGCGCATCTGGCCTATCCCGCCTCACGCGTTCCTGCCGGTGACCGAGGCGCACGTCGGCGCGATGGAGCAGTACGGCAAACCCGCCTGCGCCAGCTTTGTCGCGCGGCACGGCGGCGAGGCGTTCGTGGCGGGGCGGTATTACCAGCGATGGACCTTCGAGGCCACGGTTGCCGCCGGCCGGGCTGGCGGAACGCCGGAGTCTGGCTGGGATTTCGGCGACGGGCAGGTCGCGACGGGAGCGAAAGTCGAGCACGTTTATTTTGTTTCCGGCCCGCAGACGGTGACGCTGACGGCCAGGTCCGCGGGCAGGGAACTGACTTACCGCAACGCGGTTTACACGACCCGCCCCTGGGACGAGGTGTCCACCGGCAGGCTCGACAGCATCGCCCTGCACAGTCAGATCGTCCAGGGCTATGATTTTGCCGCTCTGCCGGTTGAGGCCAACGCCAATGCGATCCTGCTGCTTCACGCGGGCGGGGGCACCGACGCGATGGTCAAGGCGGGCGCCGCCCTGCTTGCCCGGGACTCCGGTCCTGCCGACGCGTTGGTCAGTGAGGCGGTGCCGCTGGTGGCATCCGAGCTTGCCCCGGACGCCAGGGCCAAGGCATACCTCCAGGGGGAGAAACTCGCCAAGACCGCCTCGGTCCGAGGCGACATGGCCGAGCGCGCGGGCAGGACTATGCTGGACGAGCTTGCGGACCCCAATGGGGCGATGGCGATTTTCACTCGCGTCGTGCGGGACTACGGGGCTGTCAGCGGCCTGCATGCGATCCGGGCGGCGAAGATAGGCATCGGCGACGTATGGCGGGCGCGGGGCGATCTGGCCGAGGCACGCAGGGCCTACGCCGCCGTCGGCTATGGGGCCGGCATCAACCCCGCACGGATCGAGATCGCCAAGGGCGGTTACGCCCGGCACGTCGAGCAGTACCTTCTGGAAAACCAGTTTGCCGACGCCGAGAAATACATCGAGATGTGGGGCATGGACATCCCGGCCGACAAGCTCGAAGGCTACTGGTCGCTCCTGGTGACGCGGAAGTGCCTGGCCAGGAAAGACTACGCCGGCGCCGCCCGCGAGGCGGCAGTGCTGGTGAAGGTGAACCCGCGATCCAACTACGCCCCCGAGCTTCTGATGCTGGCGGGCATGGCTTACGACAAACTCGGCAAGGCTACCGAGGCGGCCGCGGCGCGGCGCCAGATCGTCGAGCAATACCCGGAGAGCCCCCTGGCGGCAGAGGCCGCCGGGAAGAAATAGGAAAGGAGTCGTTGTTGCCGACGGATGTGATAAAAGTCGATCGTGCCAATGTTTCGCAAGTCGCCGCTGCTGCGCATAAAGGCGTGTTGGCGCTGAAGAAGGGTCAGTTGGTGGGCTTTGCGACCGAGACGGTCTACGGCGTGGCGGTTCTGGCGACCTGCGACGATGGCCTGGACCGCCTGCGCGAACTGAAGAATCGCCCGGCCCGCCCGTTCAGCCTGCACCTTGGCAGGCCTGGGGACGTGCATCATTATTTGCGGAACCTGCCGGACGCGGCGGAGCTGCTCATCCGCCGAAGCTGGCCTGGGCCGGTCACGCTTGTTGTCCCTGCCGGCGGGCAGTTCGCAGATGTCCGCTTGCGGCGGCGGCAGGGGCTCTACGAGCGGCTCTGCCACGACGGTCTGATCGGCCTGCGCTGCCCCGACGAGCCGGTCGCCCAGGCCATGCTCTCGGGCGTCTCGCTGCCGGTGGTGGCGCCCAGCGCGAACCTTGCGGGCCGGGCCTCGCCGCATTCGGCGGCCGAGGTCCTGGAAGACCTCGACGGGAAGATCGACCTGCTTATCGACAGCGGCCCGACACGTCACGGCAACGACAGCACGATCGTGCGCTGCGACGAGTCCGGCTGGGAGGTCCTCCGGGCCGGCGTCTACGACGAGGACAGCATTCGCCGGATGCTGACGCGGACGTACCTTTTCGTATGCACCGGCAACACCTGCCGCAGCCCTATGGCGGCGGGGCTGGCGCGGAAGATCCTGGCCGAACGCCTGGGCTGCAATGTCGGCGAACTGCCGCGCCACGGCGTTAAAGTGCTTTCCGCGGGCATTTTTGCCGCTGGCGGCGCCCGGGCCGCGGCCCAGGCCATCCAGGCCGCAAAAGCCATGGGCGCGGACATTTCGCGACATCGAAGCCGAAACTTGACAAGGGAGTTGATAAAAGAGGCGGATGTGGTATTTTGCATGACGGATTCTCACGTGTCCCAGGCCGGACTGATAGCCTCCGAAGAGGTCCACAAGTTGCGCAAGCTGGATGCCCACGGAGACGTACCGGACCCGGTTGGCGGTAGCTTGGACGTCTACCACGCCGTGGCCGGGAGAATCGAGAAAGCTTTGCGGGTTGCGTTGGCCAAAGGAGTATCATGGTAATCACGCCAGATGCGCCTCCCCGCGGTCACGCCCGCAAAAGGCCTTGCGGGCCGGATTGGATAGAGGACCATTATGAGGATTGCACTAGCCGCCGATCATCGCGGCCATTCCGTCAAGGAAAAGGTCGCCGTGCTGCTCAGCGAGCAGGGCCACGAGGTCTTGGACATGGGCACCAACAGTTCGCGGAGCTGCGACTATCCGAACCTCGCATACCCGGCCGCTCGATGCGTCGCCGACGGCAAGGCGGATGTGGCGATACTCATATGCGGCAGCGGGATCGGCATGACGATCTGCGCCAACAAGGTCGCCGGCATCCGTGCGGCGCTTTGCCACGACGAGTTGACGGCCCAGATGTCCCGCCGGCACAACAACGCCAACATCCTGTGCCTTGCCGGCGACGTGCTCGGCGAGGAACTCATACGGCGGATCGTCGCCAGTTGGCTGAGCACCACTTTTGAGGCCGGCGGGAGGCACGAACGCCGCGTTCGCAAGATCGCCTGGATCGAGCAGGGCAAGGACCCCGCCCTCTACAACGATGAAAACGGCCTGGTTGCCGACGACGAGGCCGGCGCCTGCGGGGCCTGAGGGTGGCGGGGAATCCGGTCCCAAGGACGGAAACCCAGTAATTGAATTCCAGCGATTGAGTCCCAGGGGTGCCGTCCCAGAGCTCCCACCCAGGGATTGCTATCCCTGGGCTTCGGGACTTCGGGGTGTCGGGATTCTCCCAACTCCCAACTCCCTATCTAGTACTTCCCATTTCCTACTCTTTCGGGAACCTCGCGATGGCGTCGTCGTTGCCGATCAGGACGAGCACATCGCCGGCGCGGACGGTGCTGGTCGGTCCCGGCGCGCTGATTACCGACTGGCTGGCGGTGGTGGTGCCGTCAGGCTCTGTTTTTTCGGTGGTCCGGCGGATGGCGACGACCAGCACCTTGTAGCGCGTGCCGACGGCCAGGTCGGCGAGGGTCTTGTCGTGGAAGCCCGCGGGGGCCTGGACCTGTACGAGGCTGTATCCCTCGCCGAGGACGGTTCTTTCCAGCACAGTCGGGGCGAGCAGGCGGTTGCACCAGCGGTCGGCGGACTCGCGTTCGGGGTTGACGATGTCGTCGGCGCCGACGCGGGAGAGTATCTGCCCGCGGACGCTGGTGGTGGCCCGGCTGATGACTCGCCTGACGCCGATCTGCTTGAGGATGACGGTGGACAGGATGCTTTCCTCGAAGTTGCCGCCGATTCCGACGATTGCCGCGTCAACCTTGTCGATGCCCTGTGCGAGCAGGGCCTGCTCGTCGGTGGCGTCCAGGCTGACGGCCAGGGCCACGCGGTCCTTGACCTGCTCGACGATCTCCGGGTCGCGGTCGATTGCGATCACCTCGGCCCCAGCGTCTGCCAACTGAGTCGCCAGCCGCATCCCGAACCGTCCCAGACCGATAACTGCGAAGCGTTCCATAGGAATCACCCGATTACCCAATTAACACGGTTTCCGAAGGATATGTGTATTTTATCGGCCGGAAGTGAGTGGTCACCGCCAGCAGCAGCGTCAGCGGCCCCACACGTCCGGCGAACATTCCGAAGATGACCACCAGCTTTCCCATAAGGGTGAGTTGGCCGGTTATGCCGGCCGAGAGGCCCACGGTTCCGCAGGCGCTGCACGCCTCGAATAACAGCTTCATGAAGTCCCACCGCGGCATTGCCAGGCAGAGCAGCAGCGTCACGGCGCCGACGAGCATCATGTACAGCACAGCCACCGTCGCGGCTCGGCGCAGCAGCATGGTGGAGATTGTCCGCCGATATGCCTCGATCTCCTTCCGCTGTCGGATCATCGACCAGGCGGCCAGGAGCAGCACCGTTAAGGTGACAGTCTTCATGCCGCCGGCGGTGCTGGCAGGGCTGCCGCCGACGATCATCAAACCGCACATCCATAGCCTGGACGCGTCGGTAAGGTCCTTGTCCATGTCGATGGTGTTAAAGCCCGCCGTCCTTGCGGTGATGGACTGGAAGGCGCTCTCCCGCAGCCTGGCGCCGATAGGCATGTTGCGGAATCGCTGCGGATCTGCCTTTACGGCCGAGCCCGGCCCGGCGTTGGGGTGTCGAGCCAGCGTCGGCGCGGCGGCCTCGGTGCCGAACAGCATAAGCCCGGCCATGCCGAGCACCAGCAGCGCCGCCGTGGTCGCAAGCGCGACCTTGGAGTGCAGCGAAAGCCTTGGCCGCGGCTGGTTGATGTGTCCCAGAACCCGCTTGACCGTGCGCCACAGGTAGGAGGCGCAGTCCTCGACGACCGGGAAGCCGAGCCCGCCCAGGATGATCAGCGGCCCGATCACGCCGAGCATCTGCCAGTGCTGGCGAAGCGGGGTCTGCCAACCCTCCGCCACGCCGGCCATCATGTTTTTGTCGTAGAGCGAGAAGCCCGCATTGCAGAACGCCGAAACGCTGTGGAAGACCGCCTGCCAGGCTGCCTCGGTTGGTACGGGTGTATTGGCGCCCTGTGGCGCGGCGAACATGGGATACAGCATCACGGCCCCGACGGCCTCGGCAAAGAGCGTCATTGCGACCACGAACGCCGCGATCCGTCCGAGCCGCCCGATGCTTTGAGTGCCGATCATCTCGCCGATGGCGCTGCTCGAGCGAACCGAAAAAGCCCTGCCGACGACCATCGCCAATACCGTGCCGAACAGCATGATCCCCAACCCGCCGAGTTGGATCAGCCCCAGGATCACCACCTGCCCGAAAAGCGTGAAGTCCGTGCCCGTGTCCCGGACGACAAGCCCCGTAACGCACGTGGCGCTGACGGCGGTGAACAGTGCGTTGTCCAAGTACAGAATCGGCTGGTGGCCCGGCGGCGTGGCGGCCGGGAGCATCAGCAGGCCCGTCCCCGCCAGGCACAGGAACAGAAAGCTTCCGATCAGCAGCCAGCTCGGCGGCAGGCCGCTGCTGGCGAAGTCCAGATTCACGCTGACGCCGCGAAGGATAAGCGAAGCCAGTATGTACCCCTGCGTGACAACAAGGTACACCGCCACGGCGGAGAGGACCTTGGCCTCGATCTGCGAGACCGCGACGGCGGCCGCCGCGGCGAACATCAGGGCGAAGTCCAGCCAGTTCTCGCGGAAGTACGCCAAGCGGTTGATGGACAACTCGAGCCTTACCAGGCGGTCGAGGATGAAGATGGCCACCACGGCCGTCTGAACCGCGTGGAGCACCTTCGGCGAAACAGGCAGTGGCGGGCGGAATCCGTACTCCATCACCAGGGCCGCGACGGCAACCAGGCCCGTCAGGGCCAACTGGAGGTTCAGAAGCCGGATCAGCCGGCGCGCGGCAATGACATGCCAGGGGCGCGACAGCATGGCGTAGAGCCCCACGGCCGGCAGGAACCGTCCGCCGTAGAACGCCCCCGCCGTCAGGCCCACAGCCGCAGCGAAGAGCAGCATCAAGTCCAGCCAGTGCTCGCGGAGGTAGTGCCGGGCGTCGGGTGCCCGCAAAAGGCCCGCTATGCGATGGGCCGCCAGCAGGCCAAGCAGGATGAACTGCCCGGCCGTCAGGGCCCGGCGCGCCTGCGGCGCCAGTTCATCCTGCATGTACACCAGCACCAACGCCGCCACCACCAGCACGCCGACCGCCGCCAGCAGCAGCCGCAAGCCCGGCGATGCCGGCTCGGGGTCTATCTCATGCGTGGTTAGGTTCCGCGTGGTCACTTCTTCTTGTACACCTCATCGGGGTTGAATAGCTTCTCGGCGATCACTTCCCATTTGCCGTCAACGCTCAGCTTGCGGAAGAAGCACGAGAGGTATCCCTCGTGGCAGGCCGCGCCGTGCTGGACTGCCTCGATCACCAGCGTGTCCTTGTCGCAGTCGGTGTAGATGGCCTTGACCTCCTGCGTGTGCCCGCTGGACTCGCCTTTCATCCAATACTTCCGCCTGCTCCGCGACCAGAAGTGCGTCTTGCCCGTCCGGACCGTGTCCAGCAGGCTCGCCTCGTTCATGTACGCGACCATCAGGACCTGCTTTGTCCCGGCATCTACAATGACCGCCGGGATAAGCCCGCTGGCGTCGTACTTCAAACCCTTGACCGTTTCTTCCAACTTGCTCATCGCAAACTCCAACTCTGGGCCCCGCGGGGCGATGCAACGGAAATATCGTATCGGCATCCGCCGTCGGGGTCAATGTCGCTTGGAATCCGCCAGCCGGAGGTAAAAGAACTGCTGTCCCGCTCGTCCCGTGCGCCGGCGAAGTAGGAAACCACGTATTACGCGGAGAAACGTCTCTTGGCCGGTGCTGACAATCGAACCACAGGAACTCCTTGGCCCCGTAGGGGTCTGCGGTTCCGGCGCACCGGAACCATCGGCCCACCGGGCCTCAAGGCAAAACCATACCAGCCATCGGGCTTGTCGAGTGTATCTCGCACCCTTCGGGCCTATCGGGCACCGCTCACGCTCTCACCCAACCCGGAACTTGCCCACCTTGCGAACGCCAGGGATGTGCCCGCCGTTGAGGTCGTCATAGAGATCCTTCAGGTTTTCCTGAAGCTCTTCGAGGCTCTCGCCTTGAGTCATGTAGTCGGGAAAATCCCCCAGATATCCCAGCCACACATCGCCATCCTGCCAGTGGATGTATCGCACAGTAGTCATATATACCCACGCGGAACTCTGTCCTCCGGCCATGCCGGTTGGGCATTGGGCATTCGAGCATTGAACATTAGCGGGCTTTAGCCCGCGTCGCTTTCAGCCGACCTCGTCCTTCTCGCCGGTGGGCAGTTCGGGCAGATTGATGTACTGGGCGCTTTTGACGAAGTCGATTTCGCGGACCTCGTCCATGATGGCCTTGGGCGGGGCCTGGTCCAGGTTGATGCCGACAAGCGCCAACCCGAGCTTTATCTTCCGGCTGAAGGTCATGTCGGCGATGTTGATGCTGTTCTTTCCGAACACCGTGCCGTACCGCCCGACGACGCCGGGTTTGTCCTCGTTGAGGATCACCACGATGTGGCCCTCGGGCTTTAGCTCCATTCGGTAGCCGTCGAGAGCGATGATCCGCGGGAAGCGATTGCCGAAGATCGTGCCGACGGCCGTGCGGCGAGCCTGGTCGGTCACCACGGCAACTTCCATGAGGTTGGCGAACTCGCGGACCTTCTCGGAGGTGATCTGTTCTATCTCCACGCCACGCTGCTTGGCCAGCAAGGGCGCGTTGATGACGTTGACGGGCATCTCCATCCGCGGAGCCATCAGCCCCACAAGCAGGTGGGTGGTGATCGGCGTGACGTTCATCTGTCCGATGGCGCCGCGGTAGATTACCTCCACCTTCTGGAGCGCCCCCGGCGTGATGGAAGCCAGGATCGCGCCTATGCGCGAAGCCAGCTCCGTGTACGGGCGCAGCACGGGCGGCAGGGCCTGGTCGAAGCCCGGTGCATTGACGGCGTTGCGGACCTCTCCGCCGCGAAGGGCTTCCACAAGCTGCTCGGCCGCGTCTAGGGCAACCTGTTCCTGGGCCTCTTCCGTGGAGGCCCCCAGGTGCGGGACGCACAGGACGTTGGGCTGCTGGATGAGTTCGAGCTCGGCCTGGCTTGTCGGAGGCTCGGACAGGTACACGTCAATCGCGGCCCCGGCGACGCGCTTTTCCTTGATGGCCGCCAGAAGGGCCGCCGGGTCGATGATCCCGCCCCGGGCGGCGTTTATAAGCCTTACCGACGGCTTCATCGCCGCGATCTGCTCGGTGCCGATCATGCCGAGCGTCTCGGCGCTCTTGGGAACATGCACCGAGATGTAATCCGCCCGCTTGCACAGCTCAATGAGGTCCTTGACCATCTCGATGTTGTCGGTATCCCCGCCGGCGAAGAACGGGTCGTAGCCCAGCACGCGCATCTCGAGGCCGGCCGCCCGGGTGGCCAGGGCCCGGCCAATCCGGCCCATTCCCACGACCCCAAGCGTTTTGCCCGCGACCTGCGTGCCCTCGAAACTCTTGCGGTCCCACTTGTCGTCTTTCAGGGAGGCGTTGGCGGGCGAAATCTTCCGCGACAGCGCCATCATCAGCGTCAGCGCCAGCTCCGCCGTCGAAACGGTGTTGCCGCCCGGCGTGTTCATGACGATCACGCCCTTGCCCGTCGCGACCGGGACGTCCACGTTGTCCACGCCGACGCCCGCGCGGGCAATCACCTTCAGCCGGCCGGGATTCTCCAGCACCGCGGCTGTAACCTTGGCGCCGCTGCGGATTATCATCCCGTCGTAATCCTTGACGATCTTCGCAAGCTCATCCGGCGGCAGGCCGGGCTTTATGTCGATCTCAACGTCCGCCTGACGCTTCAGCCAGTCCAGGCCTATGGCACTCAGTTTGTCGGCTATCAGAACTTTATACATGGTTGCGCCTCCTTTCAGGCCCATTCCTTAAGCACCCTGGTGGCCGCGGCAACGCCTTTGCCGATCTCAACCGCAACGCCCAGTTCAGCCAGCGTGTACTCGATGGCGGCGATCATGCCTATGGTATCGATCGGGTCGACGTACCCCATGTGGCTGACGCGGAAGCACTTGCCCTTGAGGTCGTCCTGCCCGCCCGCGGCGCTAATGCCATACTTTTCCTTGAGCTTCTTTCGGAACGCGTCGTCCACGCCCGGCGGGTACAGGATGCCCGTGACCGAGTCGCTGGGCTGCTTGGAGAAGACCTTCATCCCGAGGGCAACGCAGGCCTCTCGCGTCGCCTTGGCAAGCAAGGCCGAGCGGGACCATACCTTCTCGATGCCGATGGCGTTGATCATGTCCAGCGCCACCTTCATGCCGCGTATCAAGCTGACGGCCGGGGTGTAGGGCGTGTCGTTCTTGATGACCATTTTGCGGTAGGCCTTGAGGTCCAGGTAGAAGCACGGCGCCTTGATGGTGTCGATGACCTTCCAGGCCTTCTCGCTGACGGCCACCGTCGCGAGTCCGGGCGGCAGCATGAACGCCTTCTGGCTGCCGGTCGCGACGATGTCGATCTTCCACTCGTCGGTCCGCAGCGGCAGCGTCCCGGCCGCGGTGATGCAGTCGGCTATGAGGATGGCGTCGGTGCCCGCCACCACCTTGCCGATGCCCTCCAGGTCGCACCGTGTCGCGGTAGACGTCTCGCTGTAGACGACCACCACCGTGCCGTATAGGCCGGTGGCGAGCTTTTCCCTGACAATTTCGGGCGTGATGGCCGTGCCCCATGTCAGGACCACTTCGTCGACGTCCAGTCCGTATACCTTGGCGACCTTGACCCACCGTTCGCCGAACTTTCCGCCGTTGGCGACGAGGACCTTCTTGTCCCGGCGGCTCGCGCAGGCGATCGCGGCTTCCATGCCGGCGGTGCCGCTGCCGGCGATCGTCAGCACGTCGTTCCGGGTCATCAGCATCTTCTTGAGCCCGGCGTTCACCTCCGCAAACATAGCCTGAAACTGCGGTGTGCGGTGGTGAAACATGGGCTTAGCCATTTCTACGAGGACTTCCGGCGGAACGTCCGTCGGCCCGGGTGTGAACAGGCGTGCTTTGATCATGAAAATCTCCCGATCAGGCGTTAAACGGCAGGCACTAGCCGGCAGAGCCGCGGGCCCTTCCCACGGTTGCCGCACTACCGCGTCATATTATAATTCCAAGCCCGGCGGGCGTTTCCCCCATGCCTCGCCAGGCTACGGTAAGGGCAAGTATATCCGTACCTGCCGAATTTGTCTATCGGCATTTTGGAGCTTGTTCTGGAGGGAGTGCGAGGACAAATCCTGGCACCTCTTCTTGAGCCCCCAGGGCGATTGGTTATAGCCTCGGCCGAAGCTTTGCGCAGGCCGTGGCATGCGGGTGCCGTTTTTTGGAGCCCCAGCGGGGCGATTGACGACGTCAATCGCCCCGCTGGGGCTCTTTGGAATTTGGGGCAGCTTCCCACGGGCTCGCGCCCGTGGCTATCGCCAAACGTCCCTGCGGGACTAAGAAGTTCCGCTGCAAAGAGTTGCGGCTTGCCAGAAATAATCCTCGCTCACTTCTGGAGGGGGTGTGCGCAGATTTTCCGGCACGAGCTGTCGCCGGTCACGCGGCAGCGATAGGTTACTTCTCAAACTGACCGGTTCGGTAGGCCCGGAGGGCCGATAGCATTTGGCCGGCCCTTGGGGCCCCTTACGGGGGGGCGTAAGCCCCCCGGAAACAAGGACTTTAGAACGTGAGCCCCGACGGGGCGACAGAAGGGTGAACCATGGGCTCTGCCGGTGTGTCGTTTCTGTCGCCCCTTCAGGGCTCTGCTGTATAAGTGGCTATTCACCGGGGGCTTACGCCCTCCCGCAGGGACGCTGTGCGCCGGCCAAATGCTGTCGCCCCATTCGGGGCTTTCAGAATCGGTCAGTTTGAGTTGCGTGGTCTCAGCGGGTGTGGTTCCCCGGCCGGGGCATAAAAAATCGCCCGGCTTTCGCCGGGCGATTAGAAAGTCAAAGTCAATCGGGTTGTTCACTCAAGCGCGGTCGCTCTTCGATCCGCCAGAAGCGGACTCAGGCTCTGCGGCAACCCTTAGACTACGCTCAGGCTCTGCGGCGGCGACGCAGCAGGGCCAATCCGCCAAGACCCAGAAGAGCCATCGTGGCAGGTTCCGGGACCTCCAGCGATACATTGTCCCAGATCATCCGGTTGCCGAGACCGTTATCGTCTGTGACGCCAATGACAATCGACATAGATTCGCCAATATGGCCGGCAATCGAACCAGCGTCAAACGTCCTGGAGATTTCCTGCCAATCACTACCGATAGGAACAACCACATCTACCGAGGCACTGGGGGTCAGTTGTACTCCGCCTGCCATCAGGTAGAATGCCAAAGGACCATCACCAGGACCACCAGCAGCACCGCTTACCATGGCCGAAATCGTATAGACGTCGCCCTCTGTGATGATGCCCAGAGGACTGGTCGTTTCGACCCGTGCCTGACCACCCCAACCTGCAAAGATATTTATTGCGGAGGAACCATCCACGCCATTCGCCCCGGTGTCAGGATTTCCTCCATGGATGCTTACCCATCCGGGGAGGTCGACGGGGCCGCCGACATCTGAATCCCCTGAACCATCACCCCAAGTCGCAGTGGCGGTGCCACCAGCCAACGAGACACCATCCCCAACGCCCTGTGCATAGCTGTCAAAGGCCCCAGGACCGGACAATGTCGCGGTGACTGTGTAGCCGGTTCCCGGTTTGTACAGTTGGAAATCGCCGCCGGGTATAATGGCTGCCTGCACAGTTCCGCTAAGTGCCACAACGACACCCAGCAACACCAACATCATCAACTTACTTTTCATGACCACTCTCCTTTTTTAGGGTTTTTAGGGGCTACTGATACTGATAGGAAATTTGATTTTGCGACTACCAATCGTTCTGGCGGGCTGTTGAGCCGGGGGGGTTCGATCCCGCTTCTGTTCATGATGTACTACCTCCTTCTGAAGGGGTTCTCGAACATCCTCTCTCGTCCATCCCCTGCGGCACGCTCGTGCCAAGCTCTCAAACGATGGACAACCGCCAGTCCTGATTTGCTCTATTTTCTCGGGCGAAGCCGTCGATCTTCTGCCGACCTCAGCCGACTCCAAACCTCATCTTGGTTGCATTCTACCACAACCTGCGATTCTGTCAAGTCACAAAAAGCTCAAACTGAGGTTTTTTTTCGGGACCTTCGGACACTCCCGGAATCCTCCGAAATCCCCCGCATGGTTCCCGAAGCGAACATGCCACAGGGCGGCAAGTTATGTCCCGTCATGGCGATTCGGTGTGGACAGGACCCCTCCGCGAGGATAGGTCACGGGCCATGGCTACGCCGGGCTTGGGCGCGACCTCCGGATGCCCGGGCTATCGTGGCCAGGCTTGGAGCAAGCGAATATCCTCGAGATCGCCGGTCTGGCGGCGAAGCCCGGTTCCATCCGCGACACCCCCGTCGCGATGAGCGCAAATGCGCTGTGCGACATCTTACACTTGGCCATGTGAATCAGCCAACAGGAGCTGCTCGCCGCCGGCGAGCCAGGCACGCAAGCAAGCCAAACCCAAGCAGCACGCACGTCGCGGGCTCGGGTATCACCGTCCAGTCGTTCACTGCGTCGTAGTAGGCTGTCGGCGCTGCCTCAATCGAGGAGTCTACAATCATCCATTCGTCGATCATCGCCTGAATGTCCTCGAGCACGTTGCCGTCCACGTACACCCACAGGCCGTTGATATCGAGAATCGAGCCCTCGCCAACCGACAGGCTGAGCACGAACAGGCACTCGGGCCATTCGTCGCCGAATCCGTTGTACTCATCGTCAATCAGGACCAGGTCGGCGAAGTATCCATCGTCACCGACGACCAGCCCGCCGAGCGCGAAGTTGTCGGTCCACCCGCCGCCGCGCAGGCCCCCAACCTCCAACGTTAGGTCAGAGTCGACAAAGACCAGTGTGGTGTTTCCCAAGCCCGCCAGTGCGGCCGGGTCCTCGCTGCGATTGTCCATCGACGCACCGTTCATCACAATGATGGTTCCAGCCACCGCGGAGAAAGTGCTCTCCCGGCCGAACCACAGCAGGTCGGTCAGCACTATTTCAACCCCCGACGCCGTAACCTGCATGTCGCCCCAACCGTCGGAGCCGATAATCAGGCCCCCTGCCTCCAATGTTCCTCCGGAGATCACGTATGAGCCCTGCGAGTCCGTCTCAGAGCCAAGCACAAGGTCGCCCGGCACGAAGAGCTTTCCATCGTCGGACTGGGTCAACGTGCCCTTGCCGCAGACGCCGACAGTCATCATTCCCGCATGGAGTTCGCCGGTGCCCACAAGCTCGTACGTACCTTCGCCGACCCAATCACCGCCATCGTTCGCGGTCCCGAGCATGATGCTGTCAGCCGTGTTGAGCCCGCCGGTCTGCTGGAAGACTCCGCCGCCGACCTCGCCGACGACAAGCTCGCCGACCGACATCGTGCCGCTGTGCAGCTCATATCGGCCGTGTTCCTGGTAGCCGTAGCCGATGCTGATGTAGCCTGCCAGCACATCGCCGGCATACTGCTTCATCTCGCACAGGCCCGGGCCTGACACGCTTATCCAGTCCGCGGTCAGGTCGCTGCCGGTGTGCATCTCATAGGTCGCCTTGGCATCCTCGTTCGCCCACAGGCTCAGGTCGCCCGCGATGACCTTTCCTGCGCGATGCTGGAACTC
>CAZSBS010000029.1:0-26365 GCA_964605095.1 uncultured Planctomycetaceae bacterium
CCCTGAACAAGATCGTCGAACAGTTCGTCGACGACCTTTCGCACTGGCGGGCCGGCAACGAGTACCTAAAGGCCAGGGATTGGCAGGGCGCCGAGCGGATGTACCGCAAGGCCCTGGAAATCAATCCCAACTACGCGGATGCCCACAACAACCTCGGCCTGGTGCTGGCCGGCCGCGGACAGGTCGACGAGGCAATCGCCCATTACCACAAGGCCCTGGAAATCAAACCCGACCACACGGACGCCCACTATAACTTGGGGAATGCCCTGGCCGGCCGCGGACAGGTCGACGCGGCTATCGCCCATTACCGAAAGGCTCTGGAAATCAAGCCCGACTTTGTGAGAGCCCACAACAACATCGCCACTATGCTGATAAGCCGTGGACGGGTCGACGAGGCCATCGCCCATTACCGCAAGGCCGTAGAAATCAAGCCCGACTTCGTGGACGCCCACAAGAACCTCGGTGTGGTGCTGGCCAGGCTCGGGCGGCTCGACGAGGCCATCGCCCATTTCCAAAAGGCGCTGGAAATCAACCCCAACGATGTCGATGTTCGCCGAAACCTTGAAGCCGCCCGTCGGAACAAGAAATAATACTGAAGCGGAAACAGGCCGCGCCTCAGCGGGCCGGTGCCGCGCCATTTGTGGCGATCTGGCCGAAACGGGCCAGGACGGATGCGGCCTCGGGGGTCTCCTCGATGGCGGCGATGATGGTTTCGGGGCACAGGCCGTCGGCGCGGAGACTCTCGTCGCGGGCACGGGCGATCGCGCGGACGATGTCGGCGTCGAACTCCGGGTGGAACTGCACGCCCCACGCGGCCCGGCCTAGGCGGAAGGCATGGTGGCGGTCGTGGCCGTTGGCGGCCAGCGGTACTGCCCCGTCCGGCAGGCGAAGGACCGATTGGCTATGGCTGGCCTGGGCGCGGAATACCGGGGGCAGGTGCGACAGCAGGATGTCATCCGCGGCCTCCGGCAGCAGCCGCACCTCGACCGTGCCGAACTCGCGCCCCTTGGGGTTGTAGTCCACGTGCCCGCCCATCGCGCAGGCGAGGAGCTGGTGGCCATAACATATGCCCAGCACCGGCACGTCGGCGGCAACCACCACGTGAAGCCAGGCGGCGGTTCGCTGGGACCATTCTTCGCGGTCGGTCACCATTGCGGTTGAGCCGGTGACTACAACGCCGGCCAGTCCATGGGGGCTGGGCAATCCCGCGCCGCCGCGGGGATCGACCACGGCCAACATCCTGGCCGGCAGGCGCAGGCCCTTGGCGATCCAGTCCGGAAGCTCGCCGCGCCGCCTGGCCAGATCGCCCAGCGTGTCGTTGAGCAGGACTATCAGCACGGGTTGATGGGCCTGGGATTGGCGCTCGGAGGTTTGCGGGGCCGTAGCTTTGTCCATTGCCGTCCTCTCGGATCGAGTCCCAGGGATTGCTATCCCTGGGCTTCTGACCTCTCTTTTTCCGCTACCTATTACCGACTACCTTCTTTTCGCAATAGCGCATTGAACGAACCCACGACGGTTGCGGTGCATTATAGGTAATATAACAAAGCATCCGGCGCAACATCGCCGCGAAAGGAACGGAACATGAACATTGCAGGCATTCGAGTATTGGCGTGCGTGGTGTTGGCGGCATTGGCGACGGCGATCTGCGCCGGTCCGGCGGTTGCGGCGGGGCCAGCGGCGGCGGGGCCGTGGGAGGTCGGCTTCCAGAAGATCGTCGTGGACGAGACGTTCCGGTCCGAGGGCGTCGCCGTCGGCGACGTCAACCACGACGGCAAGATGGACATTATGGTCGGCGACCTGTGGTACGAGGCGCCCGACTGGAAGGTCCACGAGATCCGCACGGTCGGCAAGTACATCGCGGCCAGGGGTTACAGCAAGTGCTTCAACTGCTTCTCCAGCGACGTAAACGGGGACGGCTGGGTCGATCAGATCGTCGTCGTCTATCCGGGCGAGCCCGGCTACTGGTATGAGAACCCCCGCAACAAGCCCGGGCACTGGAAGGAGCGCGAGTTCGCCCCGAGCGTCTGCAACGAGACGCCGCTGTTTGCCGACCTGCTGGGCGACGGGCATGGCGTGGGCGTGTTCGGGTGCAACGGCGCGATGGTGTGGGCGGCCCCGGCGGCCGACGCGAACAAGCCGTTCGACCTACACAAGATCGATCCCGGGCCAAAGGCGCCGAGCACCGAGCGGTTCAGTCACGGGCTGGGCGTCGGCGACGTCAACGGCGACGGGCGAAACGACGTGGTAATCAACACCGGCTGGTGGGAGGCCCCCAAGGACCGCGCGAAGGAAGGCTGGACGTTCCACAAGGCCGACCTCGGCCCGGCGTGCGCGGACATGCTGGTCTATGACGTTGACGGCGACGGCGACAGCGACGTCATCAGTTCCAGCGCCCACGCATACGGCATATGGTGGCACGAGCAGAAGCCCTCGGACGGCGGGAGCGTGTTCGTCCAGCACGAGATCGCCAAGGACTGGAGCCAGTCCCACGCGGCGATCCTGGCGGACATGAACGGCGACGGGATCATGGACTTCGTGACCGGCAAGCGATACCTCGCGCACAACGGCGGGGACCCCGGCAGCAAGGAGCCAGCCGTGATGTACTGGTACGAGCTTCGCCGCCCGGCCAAGGGCAAGGTCGAGTTCATCGGGCACAAGTTCGACGACTCATCGGGCGTCGGCACGCAATTCGTCGTGTGCGACTTCAACGGCGACGGGCGGCCTGACGTTGTCACGTCCAACAAGGCCGGCGTGCGGGTGTTCCTCCAGAACGCCGGCGCGAACGGCGCGGGCGTGGCGCTGTTCGACGGCAAGACATTCGCCGGCTGGGAGGGCAATCTGAAGAGCTTCCGCGTCGAAGACGGAGCGATCGTCGGCGGCAGCATGACCGCGAAGGTGCCGCGCAACGAGTTCCTCTGCACCACCAAGACGTACGGCGACTTCGAGCTTCGCCTCTCGGCCAGGCTTCTGGGCGACGGCGCCAACGCGGGGATACAGTTCCGGACGAAGCGGATCCCCAACCACCACGAGGTCAGCGGCTACCAGGCCGACATGGGCCAGGGCTACTGGGGCGCCCTCTACGACGAGTCGCGCCGCAACAAGGTCCTGGCCAGGCCCGACGCCGCCACGCTTGCCAAGGCCCTCAAGCCCGCCGACTGGAACAGCTACGTTATCCGCTGCCAGGGTCCGCGGATTCAGTTGTGGCTCAACGGCGTCAAGACGGTCGATTACACGGAGGCCGATGACAAGATCGACCGAACCGGTATAATCGGCCTGCAGATCCACGGCGGCGGACCCAGCGAGGCCTGGTACAAGGACATCACCATAACCGAGTTGAAATAGCGGCCCCAAAATCGAGAATACTCACATGCCCGAGAACAAGGTCAACGTGGCGCTGGTCGGCTGCGGGCTTTTCGGCGAGGTCCACGCCACGACGTACGCCAACTTCGACGAGGCCAACCTCGTCGCCGTCTGCGACAGCAACCTCGAGCGGGCCGAGGACTTCGCCGAGCGCTTCGGCTGCCGGGCGTGCGCATCCGTCGCCGAGATCGCCGACGATGAGGACGTCGAGGCCGTCAGCGTCGCGACGCCCGACTGCGACCACAAGGATGTCTGCGTGGAGTTGGCCCGCGCAGGCAAGCACCTGCTCATCGAGAAGCCCCTGGCCACAACCGTCGAGGACGCCGAGGCCATCGCCCTGGCTGTCGACGAGGCCGGCGTGACGGCGATGGTAGACTTCCACAATCGCTACCACCCAGCCATCCTGGCCATAAGGGGCAGGCTGGACCGCGGCGAGATGGGCAGGCCACAGGTCATGTACGCACGCCTGTCCGACCGCATCGAGGTCCCCACGGAATGGCTAAGCTGGGCCGGCCGAAGCGGGCCACAGTGGTTCCTCGGCCCGCACCTGGTGGACTTGGCGTGCTGGCTGTTCGGCAAGCAGCCGAGGCGAATCTTCGCCGACGCACGCAAGGACGTGCTGGCCGCACGCGGCATCGACTGCTACGATTCGCTCCAGATGCACCTGTCCTTCGACGACGGCCTGGCCACACTCGAGACGTCGTGGATCGTGCCCAACGCCTGGCCGTGCGTGGCTGACTTCTACCTCTCGCTCCAGGCTACCGACGCCCGCGCCGACATCGACATGTCCAACCAGGGCGCCACAATCGTCGACGACGGCCGGTACGACCGCCCGTTCCTCTTCGGCCACACGCCTGCCGGACGCGACGACTTCGGCTTCATGTCCTACCCTATCCGCGACTTCATCCGCGCCGTCCAGTCCGGCGAGCCCGCCCCATGCACCATCGACGACGGCCTGGAAAACGTCCGCCTGATCGCCGCCGCCCTGGAATCCGTCCAAACCGGCAAAGTGGTGGAACTGGAGCCGTGATCCCGGCGCGGGGGCGGATTGAAACAAATCGCCACCAAGTGTTTTTTTCCTGCGCAGCGGCGGCACCTGGCAGATAATCGCTTGGGGCGGTAGTCATTTGCTTGGGAGTCGGCACATGAAACGCATCAGCAGGTGGGCCATTTGGGCGGGGCTGTTCCTGGCCACGAGTTGCGATCCATCGCAATGGACCTCGCACGACAGTTTCTTCAGCACGCAGGGCCTGCTAGTCGCCCAGGACGACAAGCTCCAAGCCACAGAGATCAGTCCGTATCTTGGCGCGCGAATTCTGCCCGATAGGAATGTCCTCTGGTGCGGGACTTTCCAACTGGCCTGGAGCGAGGTCTGTGGCTTGGTTGGCGAGGACCTGCACTTCGCCAACGAGCCACCGATGGTGGCCGAACTGAACCGAAAGGAATTCTCCAAGGCCAACTTGGACGATGAGTCGTACCTGGCCTTGGCGGGATTCGTCCGCGATGGCATCTTTGACAAGATCACCTGGGGCCTGAAAGACAAGTTCAAGGGCCGGGCCAGCCCGCACCTGCTGCCCCGCCCGGACTTGACATCTAGGCCGCAGGACATCGTCGCCTACTGCTACCTGTTCAAGCACCTGGAGTTCCCAACACCCTTTGAGCGGCTGGACACGCCTCTGACGTTCGCCGACGGCAATCAGGTAAACGGCTTTGGCATGTTGGCATACAAGCCCGACCACGAGAAGATGTACCCACAGGTGCAGATACTGGACTATAAGTCGCCGGCGGACTTCGCTATCGAGCTCAAGACCAAGTCATCCGGCGACCGTCTGATCTTGGCGCGTGTCAGGCCCGCGAATACACTCGGTGAGACGGTCGCGGCAGTGGGCAAGCGGATTGCCTCCGCCCAGCCCAAGCCCGCCCAGACTGGCGATGTTCTGTTCGTGCCCAAACTCAACTTTGATCTTACGCGGAACTACCGGGAACTCCTTGGTCTCCCACTGGTATTGAAGAAT
The DNA here is from genome assembly GCA_964605095.1 of uncultured Planctomycetaceae bacterium. GTDB lineage: Bacteria > Planctomycetota > Phycisphaerae > SM23-33 > SM23-33 > JAUWQU01. The sequence continues at coordinate 5,376 of CAZSBS010000029.1, forward strand.
CCCAAGGTCGCCCGTGACCTGTTGATTTTATCGGCCATGCAGAACATCCGTTTCCAGATGGACGAGAAGGGCGCCAGCTTGCGATCGGAATCCCATGTTTCTTTCGGGTGTGGTGTGGAAAGAATCCCGCAACCTAAACACCTCATGGTGTTCGACGAGCCGTTCCTGATCGTCCTGCAGCGGACCACGGCCAAAGTGCCGTATTTCGCGATGTGGGTAGGCAATTCGGACTTGCTCGTCAAGCCGCAGTAGCCGCGCTTGCCAAGCACGGCAAGCCAAAGCGCTGTCGCCGCCAGCGCACTCCACATTGCACCGCCGGCATCCGGCGCGTGGCACATAACATTCACTCGGCGGGCTGCCGGCAGTTAGAATAACTGGCGAAGAAGCCAATGCGGGAAAGATGGACAATTCATGCCGCCAGGCGAACTGCCGGGGCGGTGTCGGTTGCGCTGGCTGCCATCATCGCGACGGCGGCGGCGCTGTGTGCCGCGGCAACGCCGGCAACGCGGCCGGCAGGGCAATTGGCAGTCACCAACTTCCGCGACTCTCAGGTCGTGCGGTATCCGGTGGTGCTGCTGGCCGGGCGAACCGGGGACGCCTCAGCCGCGGGCGTGACGGTCATCAACGAATCGTCCAAACGCGACACGCGCCGGCTCGAGGGCCTGGCGGGCGGCGGGGCGTTCAAGGCACTGGCGGAACTTGTGCCCGGCCAGAACCGGCTGGTTGTCCGCTGCGGCGCGGCCGAGACAAAACTCACGCTCACCTACCGTCCCGCCACAAGTGACCTGGTTGTCCGCATCTTCTACTGGACCGACAGCACCGGCTCGACAGGCTTCCAGACTCCGGACGCCAACGACGGGCAAAACTGGCGCGGCAAGCTCGGCACAGCCATGTTGCTCCTGCAATGTTTCACGGCCGAGCGGCTCAACGACATCGGCCTGGGTCGGCGCACGTTCAACCTGGAGCTGGACGAAGCCGGGCGGGTGAAGGTGCATCTTTTACGCGGCAGCGCGCCGGCTGAGGCGTATCGCAAGATGAATGGCAACGAGCTGTACGCCGCGGCGGCGGCCGAGGTGGCGCGGCAGTATCCCAGCCGGGCCGCGAAGAACCTGGTGATTCCCGCCTTCACGTTCTTCGACGCCAACACGGGCCGGGCGCTGGCTCACACGGCCCTTGGCGGGGGGGATCTGGCGCTTTTCGGGGGTGCGGACCTGTTCACCTGGCCGGACTCTCTGGCCGCCGCGCAGGCGGCGTTCATGGACGCCCGTAGGGTGGACCCGGCGAAGTTCTTCAGCGACTCGGTCGGGCGGAACACGTACTGGTCCTGCGCCTCGACGACAATAGGTGCGGTCCTTCACGAGCTTGGCCACACCTTCGCCCTGCCTCACAGCAACGATCCGCAGGACATCATGACTCGCGGGCACGACCGTCTGAACCGGTTCTTCACGCTTATCGAGCCGCCTCAAGCGCGCCGCGCGAGCAGCTATGCGTTCAAGGCCGATGAGGTCGCCAGTTGGTCACCCGTGAGCGGCGGGGCCTTGGCGGCACAGCGGTTCTTCGAGCCCGACAAACGCAAGTGGCCCGATGCCGCCCGCATGACAATTGCCCTGGACCGCCTTACCCGGCGAATCACGATCCAGTCGCCCGACGCCCTGCGGTACGTCGGCGTGCGGCGATGGGAACCGTCCTCCGGCATCCTGGCCGTGCGGTGTTTGCCGCTGGCCGATGGCGCAACCGAGGCGTCCGTGAAACTTGACGACCTCGACGCATGGGTGCCGCGAGGCGAGGCACACCTGGTGGTTCTAGACGGACAGGGCAACCTCATCCAGGTTGCGGTCAAGGACCTCCTGGCCGGGCCGTTCGTTACAAAGTGGCAGTTCGCGGATGTGACCGTGCCCTGGCCGGATGCGAAATCGTTCCCAGCCGTAGACGCGGCAAAACTGGCACAGATTGAGGCCTCCGCCGGACGAGCAAAACTAGCCGCCTCGGCCGGGCCTTACGTGGACTTCGTGGCGATGTCGGGCCTGGGCAATCGGCAACTCCTGGCCGGTTACGCGATGCGCGAGATCCGCACCGACACCGCCCGCCGGATACGCCTGCTGACCGGCAGCGACGATTCGCTTCGCATGTGGCTGAACAGCAAGCAGGTGGCCGGCGTGCTCGCCCTGCGAAACGCCAAGGCGGACTCCGAGACGACGGACGTGGACCTTCAGGCGGGGGTCAACCGCCTCCTTGTGGAAGTAGGCCAGGCCAGCGGCGGATGGGGGCTGATTCTCCGGGTCACCGACGACAAGGGCAACAAGCTGGAACTGACCGACGACGGCACGCTCCGCGACGTGGCGGAGGCGCAAGACACACCGGCTCGCTGAGGCCCAAGGGGACGCGGCGGGCACTGCGCTTCGCCCTCGGCTCCCCGTGACTCTCGGCACCCACTGACGACCACGTCCCACACATGTAACTGACCTTCACCGCCACCAGCGGTTGTTACGCCACCGTGGCGCTGCGGGAGATTATGAAAGAGACGTGACAGGCGGCATGCAGAGTCAAACGGTTGCCGCAGCCCTATTGTCGGGAGAAGACGCTTCTGGTATCCTGAATCCAGCGCGACGCTTGGCAGCCGTGGAAGTCGTTGCACCCGATAGGGCCATAGAATGACCATGAACTGGGCGAAACTCCTGAGCACCTGCCGCCTGAAGCCCCGGAAACCGTCCTCTACGGTCGTCGGCGACATGCGCGACGAGTTCGACAGGGACTATGACCGAATCATTTATTCGACGCCGTTTCGTCGGCTCCAGGACAAAACGCAGGTCTTTCCTCTGGACCCGAATGATTCCATTCGCACCCGGCTGACCCATTCACTGGAGGTCTCCCGTGCAGCTTGCGGAATGGCAAAGGATGTCTGCAAGAAATTGCTGGGCCAGTCGGCCATCGACACGGAACAAGCCAAGTCCATCGAGACAATTGCAGCCACGTGCGGCCTGCTTCATGATTTGGGAAACCCGCCCTTCGGGCATTCGGGCGAAGTCGCCATTCGGGACTGGTTCCCCACAAGGCAGCCGGATGTACTCAAGGCTCTCGAAGAACCGTTTGCCAAGGATTTCCTGAAATTCGATGGCAACGCCCAGACGCTCAGGCTGGTGACACATCTTCAGATCTTGGCAGACTACCATGGCCTGGACCTCACCTGTGGGACCTTGTCGGCCGCGTGCAAGTACGTGGCCGCGTCAGACGAGATTGCCAAGCATCCTCACGAACGCTCGAAGGTCGGTTTCTTCGCCTCAGAACGCGACGACGTTGCCATAATCCGCGAGAAGACTGGGACAGGTCAGGCCCGCAATCCCATTACCTTCTTGGTGGAGGCGGCTGACGACGCTGTTTACAACGCGGTGGACTTGGAGGACGGTTTCAGCAAGGGGATACTGGACTGGGCATTTCTGAAGTCAGAGTTGAAAAAGGCCTGTGGAGACGACGAGGTGTTCAAAGACTGCCTCGAGTGGACCAAGAGTCGCCTCAAAGGCACCGAAGTCTTGCCCAAGGGGCGAGCAAGAGACAACGCGCACATTCAGTATTTCCGCGTCCGGGCGATCGCAAACGTGGTGACGGCTTGTGCCAAGGCTTTCCGCGACCACTATGATGAGATCATGGATGGCGCCTATCATGGTGAACTGGTGAAGGATTCCGGGGCTTTCAGATTTGTCAAGGCGTGTAGCAAGCTGAACCGTTCCCGTGTCTACTGCTCTGACGAGACGCTGAAGCTGGAATTGATGGGGCGTAATGTTATATGGGACCTGATGGACCTGTTCTGGGAAGGAGTGAAACACGCAGACCCAGAGAGAAAAGAGATAAGACCCTTAGCCGACAAGGCGTTTAACCTTTTGTCCGACAACTACCGGAGCGTCTTCCGTCACGCGATGGAGGGCAAGAAGCTTCCGGAGACCTATTGCCGTTTGCAGTTGTTGACCGATTACATCTGCGGCATGACGGATACGTTTGCCGCGGGACTTCACCGAAGACTGATGAATGGCTGAAAATACATATGCCAATCTGAGGGCCGTGCTGCAAAGGCGGGCAGCCGAATTCCTTGCTGCCGAAGCTGTGCACAGGAGGCCGCTCAAACCGCTGCTTCAAGAGATTGGGCGGCTTGGCCGGACGGCCTTCCTGTTCGGAGGTACGCTTCGCGACCTTATGCTTCGCGGACTCAGTCATGATCCGCACGACGTGGACATCGTGGTAGGCAAATTGACCCCTGACTTGTTGTCCTACCTGGGGCCGCACGTCCGGCGAAAGACCAGGTTTGGGGGGCTTGAGGTCTCCATTGGGCATTGGGATCTGGATATCTGGGAGCTTTCAGACACATGGGCCTTTAGGGAAGGGTTGGTTCCAGGTGGCAGCTTTGGCGACCTTCCGAAGACGACATTCCTCAACGTCCAGGCAATTGTCGCGGAGGTGCCCTTCTCGAATGGGGCAACGGTAAGACTGGTTGAGCATGGCTTCTTCCGTGCGATCCGCCAGCGCACTGTGGACATCAATTTTGAGGACAATCCATTCCCCAGCCGTTGCGTGCTGAGCGCCCTGACGACGGCGTACTCGCTTGGTTTTGCCATGTCGCCAAGGCTCATCATGTACGTTCTCCATTACGGCGGCAAAGTGGATTTGGAGGAGTTGTGCCTCTATCAGGCCCGACGGTACGGCCGGTGCCTCTACGGGCGAGATGTCCTACAGGCTTGGATCACGCACTTGGCCAAGAGTCGTCGGGAAGCGCCGTCCATGCCGGTTGCGCTACCGCGCCATCGGGCTCAGCAGCACTCTCTGCCTTGGAGCCAGCGGGATATACTGCCCCGTTGCGGTTCCTCTGAGGCGATGCAGGATGATGAAACAATTACACCGAAGCAACAAGAGCCCCTGACACAGGATTGCCGCCAGAAAAGCCTCTTCTAGCGGCACTCTGGAACCGTCACTTGCCCGCCTCCCGCTCGCCGTTTGCCGCCGGCGGATCGAGGCGGATCGCGTCGAGGCGCGTGCCGGCCTGGCGGCCCAGGATTTCCACCACGGCCGGGCCGGCGTGGAGCCGGATGTGAAGCGGCGAATTGCCGGTCTGGTCGGGCAGGTCGGCCCACTGCCATTGCGGATGCGCGCCGGCAGGCCAGAGAGTCCGGGCCAGGGCGTCGCGGCCTCGCTGGCGGATGCGGACAGGGAACGCGTCGTCCGCGGGCGTCGGCGTCTGCACGCGGGCAGCCAGAGTGTACAGGCCCTCCGCGGGCACGTTGACCACCCACAGAACCCGCCCGACGCCGCCGGAGGCCTCGCCGCCCGCCTGGCCGGGCACCCATACAAACTTGCCGCCCGACGCCTTGGGGTCGCTGCCGATGACCAGCGGCGGCACGATCAGCGCGGCGTCCTCAGCCTCGACAACCTGTCCAGCCGAGACGGTCCCCGGCGACTTGCCGTCGAGCAGCAACCGGTACTGCCGGACCACGTCCAGGCCCTCCAGCAGCTTTCGCCCGAGGTCCTTGCCATCGACCGACAGCACGCAGTCGGCTGGGCACTTCTCGCCGCCCTCGACGGCGATTCGACGGGCCTTCCACACGTCGGCGAATATTCGCAGCTTGCCTTTCTCGCCGGGCACAGCCAGTTCGGCCCGGCCGTCGGTGAACGTGGCGCTGCCGAGCGCGCCGAACGAGCGGCGGAAAGAGGCGAAGTCGCCGTCGTCGTCGATTCCCTCAGCCGCCCGGACCCACAAGGCAACGGTGCCGATCCCCTTTGGCGCGTCGGGCGAATGGGTGACCGTCAGCCGCATCGCACCGTACTTGCCGCCGTCGGCGAAGATGGCGACGGGGGCCGGGTTGCCGGCCGTGTCCATGGCCAGCAGCACGCGGACGGCCAGCGCGGTCTTGCCGCACCGCACGAAGACCGGCTGGCCCGCGAACACTGCCACGGCGTCGCCCCGGCTGTCGAGGCTGAGCTTCCGCTCGGCGATCCACACCTCGTCCGCCAACGGCAGCACGAGATGGCTGAGCATGCACGTCGGCGCGGGTGAGTAGCGGAAGTGCCCGGCGTTGTTGGTATCGGCACTGGCAAGCAGCAGCGCCTCGGGCCCGCGCTGCACGGTTGTTACAAACGGGCACAGGTGCCTCGCCTTGGAGTGTCCGCCGCCGCCTGCCTGGCGGCTGACGCCGTACGGGTCGCCCCGGCCATCCATTACGAAACTCGCCACCGGCGTCATCGGCCCGCCGCCGAGATCGACCGTCAGAATCTTGTCCGTCGGCCCGTAGCACGCCCCGGCAGAACCAACGCTGACGGACTTGCCTACGTAATTCACGGCTGTCTCGCCTTCGCCGTCGCCCCAGCGCCGGCAGATAGTCCGCGGCAGATTGGACAGGATCGGCTTTGTGAGCTTCGCGGGCGGCATCCACATCGACAGCGACCGGAGAACGTCGTCGCCGCCGCCGGTCGCGTCCGTCGGGATCCACCCGGCAAGGGCGATGTAATTGTCCAGGTAGCCGTGCCCGGTGAGGCTGTCGTAGTCCCGGCTGTGGGGCCCGCCGAGGCGCATACCGGGGGCAAACCAGTTGGCTGCAATGTCGGTCCAGAACAGCGTCAGCGCGGCCTCGGCCTTGGCGCGCGCCGAAGCGGACGCGACGTGCCGCACAATCAGACCCAGGCACTCGACGTCCACGCCGTAGTAGGTCGGCGAGGCGTACTCGCGCAGGCCGGACTCCCACGTCGCCATCAGCCAGCGGTCGAGCATTCGCGACCCCTCAGCCGCAAGCTCAGCCTGGCCGGTCGCATCGCCGAGGGCAAGGCAGTTGAATGCCTTCATCAGAAAGATGTTGGTGTGAGACTCCGGCACCGTGTGCCGGCGGATGCCCTGTATGCCAAACCGCACCAGGCGGTCCAGCCGCTGGCGGGCGGTGTCCGTCAGTCGGTCGTAATACTTCAGGCGAATCAGCGCGCCGCGCTGCATGGCGAACTCGACGGCGTTGTAGTCCTCGACTTTCGTCGACCGCCAGTACCAGCGGAAGTTTCCGAAGCTCCGGCTGTTGGGGTCGCGGTCCTGCATGGCCTCGGCAAGGTCAAGTGCGGCCTCGACGCGTTCCCCGGCGGCCCCGGCCGCGACGGCGTCAAGCGCGAAGCCCATCAGCTCCGGCGCGCTCAGGTCCGGCTGGCGGTCCTCGATGCGGGCCCACGCCTTATCGAGCCGCCGCGAATCGGCCGACGCCGGCTGGGTGGTCGGCGCAAAGACCTCCACCGCATGGTCCTTCGGCGCAGCAAGGACGCCGGCGGCGCTAATAACAACCATCGCAAGGAACACCGCTCGCGTCATTGTGTACTCCGCCAAGTCTATAGGTCCTATAGGACCTATAGGCCGAAAAGACAGTTGCGTCTGTCAGACCCGGTAATCCTCCGCCGCCAGTTCCAGCCGTTTGCCGAGCTTCATCGACTCGTTCGCCTTCAGGCACGCTACCGCGGCCGCAAAGCCGACCTCGCCGGGGCAGGTCAGTTTTTCCGTTCCGCGGATGGCGTTGAAGAAGTTCCGCAAGTGATGCCAGTAGACGCTCTGGCTGTCCTCGGCGGGGATCGGCCCGTACGCCCGCGAGCCGTATTCCTTGACCGCCTTGGCCTTGAGTTGCTCTTCCCACGGCGCGAGCGCCGCGGCCACGTCACGCCACAGCCCGCCGCGGGTGGCAATCTCGGAGATCTGTAGCTCGCCCTCGCTCCCGGTGAACGTCTCGAAAAAGCCGCCCATCTCGGTGGTGTTGTTTATCTCGTACGTGCCGCGGACCTTTGTCTTTCGCCCAGACCAGTCGTAATCCCACTCGTAAATGCCCGAGATGTTGTCGTACAGCTCGTAGTAGTCGTAGTAGTCCCGCCCGCCGGCGGCGTAGACGCTCGTCGGCAGGGCGTGCAGGAACCAGTTGAACACGTCGATCTGATGGCTGCCGAGGCTGGCAATCTCGCCGGGGGCGAACTTCGCGAAGTACCGCCAGTTGCTAAACTGCTCCATCGAGTCGAAGCCGTACTCGGCCAGGCGGGCCTTGTCGATAATGAACTTCTCCGGGCAGGTCACCTTGTCCCGCCGGTGCCCGTGCCACTGGGCCGCGACGTGCGTGATCCGCCCCAGCGCCTTCTTTTCGTCGATATATTCCAACGCCCGCATGTATCGCAGGTTCGAGCGGTGCTGCCTGCCCACCTGGAGGCACTTGCCGGCCTTGCTGGCCGCCTGGACAACCTTGCGGCAGTCGGCGATCGTCAGGGCCATCTCCTTTTCCAGGTATACGCCGGCGCCCGCGGCGAAGCACGCTATCGCCTGCTCGGCGTGGAAGCCGTCCGGCGAGGCGATGATGACCGCGTCGAGGCCCTTCTCCTTGGCCAGCATCTCGCGATAATCCACGTAATCGTTGACGGGGTGCTTGTACTTGCGCAGCAGCCTGGCAGCGTAATTGCGGCTGTAATCCCAGATGTCGCACACAGCCCGGAACCTTAGGCCGGGCAGCTTCATGCACTGGAATATCAGTTGCCGCCCGTGGTCGCCCGCGCCGATGATGGCGACGTTGAGCGTCGCCGCGCCCCCGGCTGGGGCCGACGTGGGCACCGCACCCGCCGACGGGGCAGGCCCCGCAGGGGCAGGCTGGCCCAGCACCCGGCCCGCCGTTGCGGCGGCAAAGCCCGCTGCCGTCGCCGTCCTTAGCAGGTCCCGACGTGTCATCTTCGCCATGAGGCAATCTCCTGAATTCCGCCGCCCGATGCGCCGCGCCACACCACAGCAGCGCGGACCCAGGCCGTCACGATAATTCCAACCCCTCCAGCATACACGACGGCCCAGACCAAAGGAAATGCCCAATGAACGTGTCCGATAATTCCGCGTAATGGGTGCCGTGGCAAGCCGGCTACCGCTTTGTTGTCGCCCGGTGCTTGCCAACCGGCCTTCCGCGCGGGATGGTAGGGGCGAGGAGAACTCATGGACACGACACAAACGGTGAAGCTGTCGCAACACGACCTGGACATACTCCGCCGCCTGGGCGAGCGGAAGGCGCAGATCGCCGCGGACCCCGTCAACGCCGAGCGGCGGGCGGCGTGGTACGCACACGACGCCGGCGAGCCGGCGGCGAGGCCCATGGTCCTGACGGAGGTTTTCGGCGTGCGGGATGCCCACCCGCCGATCAGCGACGCCGACTACCACTGCCGCGACGAATGGGCACGCCGGGTCGAACGCTCGCTGGTCCTGCAGATATACCAATTCGACGTGCTCAAGGACGACCACGTCATCGAGCCGTGGATGCAGACCAACTGGAAGGTCAAGGTCAGCGATTACGGCGTCCAGCCCATCGTCCACCAGTCCGACGCCGACGTGACGATGGGGGCCCGCAATTGGGAGCCGCCCATAAAGGACATCGAGGCCGACTTCCACCTGCTGCATCCGCGAACCTACAGCGTGGACCGCGATGCCACCGCCGACGAGGTCGAGCGGCTCGAAGAGGTCTTCAACGGCATCATGCCGACGAGAATCCGCGGAAAGTTCTGGTGGACCACGGGCCTGACAATCCAGGCTATCGACCTGATCGGCCTGGAAAACCTCATGCTGTTCATGTACGACGACCCCGAGGGCCTCCACAGGATCATGGGCTTCCTCCGCGATGACCACCTGGCATACGCCCAGTGGCTCGAAGGACAGGGGCTTCTGACCCCCGACAACGAGAACGATTACCTCGGCTCCGGCTCGATCGGCTACACCCGCGACCTGCCGGCGAGCGACTACCGCAAAGGCGACCCGGTCCGCCTGAAAGACCTGTGGGTTCTGTCCGAGAGCCAGGAAACCGTCGGAGTCGGGCCGGAACTGTTCGAGGAGTTCATCTTCCCCTACCAGTTGAGCATCGTCGAGCGATTCGGCAAGTGCTACTACGGCTGCTGCGAGCCGGTGAACAACCGCTGGCACATCCTCAAGCGCCTGCCCAACCTCGCCCGCGTCAGCGTCTCGCCCTGGGCGAACGAAGACTTCATGGCCGAGGCGTGCGGCTCACGCTGCGTCTACTCTCGCAAACCCAGCCCCACGCAGATCTCGACCGGGCGCTTCGATGAGGCCGCCATCCGCGCCGACTTGCGCCGCACGCTGGAGGCGACCAGCCGCCACGGCTGCCGGACGGAGATCATCATGAAGGACGTCCACACCCTCCACGACGAGCCCGACCGTCTGGCAAGATGGGTGCAACTGGCCCGGGAAGAGATCGCCCGTTAGAGTAGCCGGTTGCCGGTAGCCAGTCGAGTAACGGCGCGATGCCCAGACAATATGCCCTCACCGCTGCGCCGACAATCTCGATCCATCGCCCCGTCAAAGATCATTCGTTGGGCGCCTGGCGGGGAAATCATCCGGCCTGGTCGCGCCGTAATCGCGGCATGAATAATTCGGGGCGGACGTTGATCAGTTGGTATTCGTAACGAATCCGTGCGATGAGGCGATACTTGTTTCCACTAATGTTGAAGACGGTCAAAACATCGCCGCGCCGGATCCTGACCCCATCGGCGCCGCTGTACGTCCGGCGAAGGTCATGCAGGCCGCACCAGGTGGCGTTGGTCGCCGTCTTGCACCAAAGCCGCAATGGTTCCTTGGCGTCGGGATGGCGCTGCCGGAAGTCCCGCAGTGGTTTCAGGCTTATCACCCTCACCTAGACGTTTTGTCTAACATTCGGACAAAAATCAGGGACAATCCAGAAGAATGGCTTCCGCTTACGCTTCAGCAGCGCCAGCCCGCCCAGGGCCAACAGGGACATCGTCGCCGGCTCGGGTACGCTGATGCTGGTGATGAAGTATTGCCCCAGGCTGCCGTAGTCGCTGTAGCCGGTGAGAAGCGGATCGCCCTCGCCGGCGCCGTCGATGGACAAGTAATAAGTCCCGGCCTGGAGGTCGTCGAATCTCGCTTCGAGGGCCCCGATCGGGTTGCTGGTGGCGACGACCGCGCCGAAACTGTCGTACAGGGTCGCCAGGATGTCGAGGTTAGGCCCCCTTGGGGCAGGTCTGATCGACAGGCTTACCAGGCCCTGGTCCGTGGTGAAGGAGAAAAAGTCCAGGTCGGTCGTGCGTTCGATAATCCCACTGCCCGAAACGCTCTTGTCGTCCGCAACGGTCAGGCCCGTGGCGGAGGCAATCGTGCCGCCATGGTCGTCGGCGCGATAGCCGAAGTCGCCGAGATAGTAAGGAGACGCACCCGAGATGATGGCCAAGTCGTCCTCCTGCGTGTTGTTGGCGCCGGTGTACTCGCCCTTGCTCCACTGCGTCAACTCCTTGTGGTAGCCGATGCCCATCAGCGGCGCCCAGCCGGTGGCGCCGCTGCCCTGACCTTCGTAGTACTCGGCGCCGCCGGAAATGCCGTCGTGATGGAGGCCCAGCGTGTGGCCTACTTCGTGTGAGATCGCCTCGGCGACGTACTTCTCGTTGCCGTGGTCGCTGATGCCGAGATTGTCCGAGAATACGAAGCACGGCGTGTCGGGGCTCGGGCCAAACCCGTTGATCATGGCGATGCCTCCGATGACGTCTCCATACCAGTCCGAGTTGCCGCCGATGACAACGTGAATGCCGTACAGGCTGTCGCCCGTGCCGGCCTTGATGATCGCCGCCGAGCCGGGATCCTGCGTCGTCACGTCCACGTTGAATGGGATGTAATCCTCCGCCACCCGCTGCCAGATGTACTGGATTTGCGCCAACTCAGCTTCCGAAAAGCTGCTGTCGCCATCAATGCTGAATTCCGGCGTGATGATCGTCGGGTGGCTTGGCGTGTTCCATGACGTGCCCGTCGTGGTGTGCCCGTCGAAATCAAGGTAGATGACCTTTGAGGCCCCGGCAGCGCTGTGAAGCAGGAACGTCTGATCGAGCGGAAACGCCGAGGCTGCCCGCGCCGTGCTCGCCATCCATCCCGCAAATAGCACCGCTGCAACCATCCCAATAACTTTCGCCTTCATCGCTCAGTCCCTTCCAAAAAGTGCCGACAGACCATCCATCGCGAGCACGACCGGGCGGTACAGACTCCTCCGAAGGCGGAACGTTGAGCGTTGCCTTGCCCGGCGCCGTCAAGCAACTGGCACGGCTCCAACGGCTCGAGCACGGGTCCGCAGCTCTCCGCGTCAGCGTAGCAACGCTCCGCCACCCGCGATAGACTGGACTGGACCTTCGGCCACTCATCGTAAGCACCCTAATGGGGCGAGAGCACCTTCAACCTCCACCTTTCGCCCTGGTCCCGGCTAATGCAAACCGTCGCTTCCCAGAGCAAGCGCTACCCATCAGATGTCTGTCCTCCATGTCAGAGCGGCCCACAACTTCAAACAAGAGCCTCTCTCAACTACTCCGACATATCATGGTACACCAATATGCCCGTTATGTCAAGACAGGGACCACCTTTGCGCGCCGGTTTCGGTGAGGCCGGGATAATTCGTAAAAAAACTGCGTTAAGGCAGGGACGAGGCGCCTTGGTTATGCAACGCCTTGCGGGTGAATGTCTTATGCTGGCGCAGCCGTGTGGGGCCGGCATCGAGGCCGCCGCGGCGCATTCGGCGGATAAATTGCGGCCAGGTGCCGTAAACCCGCGATCTTATGCGTATAAAGCCATTTATGACAGGCTGTTAAGCTTTTTTGCCGCCTGCGGCAGTTCCGGCTGGACCTTGGTTGACTTCGCATCGGCCCAATGCTATACTTCTCGTGGTTCGCAGAGCGCTCTCGGGGCTCATGGAGTTTTTAGAAAAAGAGTTTCCCGCACCAGGCGGGAGCAAAAGATAACGGCTGTTTTTCAGGCCGTGGCGACCTCCGGCACATGCTCCCAGGTGTGGGCCGGAGGTTTTTTATTTGCTGTTTGCGCGCCCGGGGTGGACGCGGCGCCTCTGCCCAAATGACCGCGGGCCGGAGGTTCTTTTGTTCCTAGAGAATGGCCGAGGCCGCGCAGATCATGGCGGCGGCGCCAAGCGCGAAAATGGCCACTTCCAGGGCGTTGGCAAATATGGAAAAGATCAACCGCATGACTTGATACCTGCAAGTTTCTATCCGGCGCTTTGGCTGCTCTACCGACATATCGGCACATCGGTTGGAAAACTCGTGGCTTTCCTCGACCCAAATGTGTTGCGTTCGGCCAAGCCTTCAAGTAAGTTGTCTGATTCGCACGGTAGGGTTCGCTTTCGGCTACCCCGTCGCGTCAGTGGCATAGCATGACTCTGGAGAAGGCCATGGCTGATTACAAAGACCTTGACCGCAAGGTCATAAAGTTGAGCAAACAGATTGTCCTGATGTGCACGGAAGCCGGCAGCGGTCATCCGTCCAGCGCCTTGGCGCTGGTGCATATAACGACGGCGCTTATGTACCGCGTCATGAAATATGACCCGCGGGACCCGTGGAACAGCGCCTCCGACCGACTGGTGCTTTCGGAAGGCCACGCCGTGCCGGTGGTCTACGCGGCATACTGCGACCTTGGCGGCGTCGTCGGCACGCAGACCAACCCGTCACTGTTGCGGTTCGAGGACGCGCTGACCCTTCGCGCCGCCGACAGCGTGCTCGACGGGCACCCCAACCCCGCCATCGGATTCCCCTTCTTCGACGCGGCCACCGGCTCGCTTGGACAAGGTATCTCCGTGGCCGCGGGCCTGGCCTGCGGGGCAAGGCTCGATGAGACCGCCCGGACGATCTACTGCATCGTCGGCGATGGCGAGAGCCGCGAGGGCCAGATCTGGGAAGCCCTGGACTTCATCGTCGATCACAAGCTCCTGGCCGTGCGAACGATCTTCAACTGCAACCACCAGGCGCAGAGCGACTACGTCTCGGCGCAGCAGTCCGCCGAGGCCCTTACGGGCAAGCTCCTGGCGTTCGGCTTCGAGGTCAAGGTAATTGACGGGCATAACTGGGACGAGGTCTTCGCGGCCCTGACGGCCCCGGTAACCGACAAGCCGCTGGCGATCGTCGCCAGGACCATCAAGGGCTGGGGCGTCAAGGAATTGCAGGATCGCACCTGCCACGGCAAGCCGCTGGCTGAGGCCAACATCCCGCAGGCGATGGCCGACCTGGATGCCAAGGCCGACGAACTCGGCGTGGCCGACATGCCGGACACGCCGGCCGTGGCGCTCAAGGTGCCGGCCCGCCTTGATAAGGCGCCGCGCAACCGGGTAATTTCAGCCGGTGCGTTCAGCGAGGCTCTAAAGGCCGCCGGAATGGAAAAGGCCCTCGAAACCCGCCAGCTCAGCACGCGGAAGGCGTACGGCGCGGCCCTGGCGTCGCTTGGCGCCGCCGACGACCGTATCGTCGCTCTCGATGGCGACGTGAAGAACTCGACTTTTGCCGATATCTTCGCCAAAAAGTACCCCAACCGCTATTTCGAGGCCCGCATAGCCGAGCAGAATATGTTCTCCGCCGGCGTTGGCCTGGCCGCGGCCGGTAAGATCCCCTTCGCCTCGACCTTCGCCAAGTTCCTGGTCCGCGGCTACGACCAGATCGAGATGGCGGCCGTCTCCAACGCCAACCTCAAGCTGTGCGGCTCGCACGCCGGAGTTTCCCTGGCTGCCGACGGGCCCAGCCAGATGGGCCTGCCGGACCTGGCGTTCTTCCGCGCCTTCGCACGCTCAAAGAGGGTCGACGGCCAGCCGGCATGCCGAGTGATGCTGCCCTGCGACGCCGTCAGCGCCTTCAAGATGACCGAGATGATGGCCAATATAGACGGCCTGTGCTACATGCGCACACACCGGCCTGACGTGCCGATGATCTATGAGGAAAACGAAACCTTCGAGACGGGCGGCTTCAAGCACCTCATCGACGGCGAGGACCTCGCCATCGTCAGCAGCGGCTACATGCTCCACATCTGCAAGAAGGCCGTGGAAATCCTCGAGCAGAAGTTCGGCCTCTCCGCCACGCTGATCGACGCTTACTGCATGCCGCTCGAGGCCGACGAGATCCTGCAAATCGGCGACGACTGCCGCGGGCAGATCCTGGTCGTCGAGGACAACTACCTCGGCGGCATAGCCGACGAGATCACCGCCGCCGCCGCCCGAAGCGACCTCGGCGTGATGGTCACCACCATGTACGTCCGCTCGATCCCCAAGAGCTGCCGAGAACCGGCTGAAACGCTCAAACTCGTCGGCCTGAGCCCGGAGGACATCGCCAACACCGCACAGGCCGTGTTCGACAAGAGCGAGTAAAGAAGAAGCAAAAGAAGAAGAAGAAACGGCGGTTCACGCAGACCAACGGTCCCTGCGGGAGGTCGCGGAAGACGCAGAGGTTTGAGAAGAAGGGATCTCATCCACAAATCGTGGTGAACAAGACGCCGGTTCTGCTGGATAAACGTTTTGCGTTTAACGCTTTACAGCCACCGGCAGGTGCGGGCATATTATGCCTGCCATCGCGGAGGATAGGGCAACGCCGGGACGCCATACGGCACGGGCGGTTTTCCTTCGGGAAGACCGCCTGTTTGTTAATATGCCATTGGCCTTAAGCGATAAACGCATTCCGTTTCTTCGATCGGTGTCGCGGCTGCTCGAATACCTTCGGGAAAGGTCTTAAGCTTTATCTCGGTGGGAAAACCAAGCCGCCGCCAGCAGCAACAAAACGGCTAATGCCAGTTGCTTCTTCATCTCAGACTCCTGTGTTCAAGCTTGGATGTTCCGGATGGCGTTATTCTCTCGAGTTCGTCTTTGGCTGCGCTGGCCGAACGCTCCGTAGCTTGGGCTGATCCGTGGCGGCCTCGATGGCCTTGATGGCCTCTTCAATGGAGGCCACTCTTATCGTGTTGCAGTTGGCCGGGAAGTTCCCATTCCTGCATTGAGTGTCGAACTGAACGATCAACTCTTTCAGTTCCGGCACCACGTCACGGGCGGCCGTGCCATAGGATTTCAACAGAGTCATGAGAATCGGAATTCTAACCTGGCTGCCATGCGCGTCGATGCTCTTCGCATAATCCATAATCGCACGGACGCCTTCGACGTAGTGATACGTGGCCAACACTTTCGCTCCGGCCATGGGGAGTTCATTGCCAAACATCGTATTGGCCGGGGCCTTCACCTTGATGGCTGCAAGGATCTCCGACGTCAGCGCCTGCACATCCTGCCGGGTCAGGGCGTTGGTGAAGGTGTCAACCAGATAAGATCGCGCCTTGCCATCGGCGTTCCAAGCGACGGCCTGGATCGCGGGATAAAGCAGCTTTCTATCCACCCCCTCGACTGAGCTTCTCAGCAGTCCGTCGAACAGCGCCGCCGCCAGTTCGCCATGCGTAAGTTGCATGGGATCGGCCCAGACGATCGGCTGGAGCGGCTCGGCGGTGTCCACGACCGCCTGGAGCATGTCGGCCAGGACCGGTCGGGCGATATCCCGCATGTTCTTGAGGGCGCCGGCCGCCTTGACACGCAGCCAGCGATCATCGTGCTTGAGCAGGCGAACAAACACGGGCAACGCTCGTGGGTCCTTGATATAGCCCAGCGCCTCGCAGGCGCCCTGGGCGACATGCACATCCGGGCCTTCAGCCAGAGTCATCAGATCGGGCACCCGCGCGGCGGCTTCGGGGCGTTTGGCCAGTTCGCGGGCGGCCCAGCCGCGGACCACGGGCGACCAATCGCCCAGCGCGGCGAGGAGTTTCTGCGCGCTCATCTTCTTGCAGTCCACGTCGAACCGGCCGGACGCGATGGCTTCCGCCACATCCGTCTTGCTCAGCCAATTGCCTTGGTTCGCATACTTGCCCGTGATGCAGAGCTTCTTCAGCGGCATGGCGTAGGTCAGGACGTAAGTGGCGGTGGGACTGATGCCATAGTAACTGCTTTTCCCGTAGTAGGTGTCGTCATCGGTTCTGCCGGCGCCGTATTGCTCGCCACCGTCATAGGTAAACGACCCGTCACAACGGCGCACCAGATCGAAGTGCCAGGCGGCCTCCTTGAAAAACGCCGCCGCCGCGTCCGGTCCGCCGACATTGGCGCCCAGGGCGCTCCAGAGATAACTGAAGCCCTGGCCGGTATGACCGCATTCGCGGTTCGCGTAGGCCGCCGTCGCCATCTTCGCGAAGTATTGCGCCGGCGCCTTCTGATTGCCCTGAAGCCCGAACAGGAGCGCGGCGATGGAGTTCTTGCCGTTGTTCTCGTGAATGGGCACCGGCATGTGTTCGCCGTACGGGATCGCGCCTTTATCCACATAGTAGCCGAAGAACTTCGATGCCCGCTCAATGGCAGGTTTGATCTCCCGGTGCTTTGCGCCGCAAAGGTTTCCCGTGACGATCGAGAGGTTGGCGACCAGTCCGGCCATGTTCACGGGGCCATACGGCGGCACCGAGCCGTGGAGCTTTCCGTCGGTCGTCCTGCTGGATCCCCCGTGGCCGAACGTGCCGTACATGCTCTGGCTTCCGGCGAGGGCGACGGTGTATGCCTGGATCGCGGGCGCCACTTCCTTGTCGCGCGTAATCAAGTAGTACTCACAAAGAAACAGATTCCTGTAACCCCAGCCCCACGTGTCGCATCCTTCCAGATGAAGGTCCTTGGGCACGATCGATCGTGCGTATTCCCGCACCCTCGGCAGGTATTCAGGCCTGCCGGTGGCCAGCAGAGCCAGGCAGTTGATGTCGCCCCAGCGATTTCCCTTCAATGGCTCCTTTTCGAGAACCTTGCACGCCGCATCGAGAATCAACTGTGATTTCGGGCACTCATAGGGTGCCGTGTCGCTATATGAACCCATGACCTTGAGTTTGATCTGAACATCGCTGATGACGCCGGCGCGCCACCGGGTGAGAGTCAAGGTGCCCTTGTTTTCGGTCTTTTCCGCTTCCCCGATGGCCTTGCCGAAACTCTTGCGGGCGTCGTCGGTGAAGAGCTTGCCGCCCACGCCGAGAATCACGTCATCGACCGCCAGCACACCGTCGGCCGGCGAGTTGGCGCCCACGTGGGTCACCAGGATCTGCCGGCTCGTCGCCGTGGTCCGCCCCTGCGAGGCATCCAGTTGTTGCACCGGACGAGTATGAATCCACCCGCGCAACCCCGAGGGCCCCAGATTGTAGGTGTTTTTGCGATCCACATCGTTCGTTTCGCCCCGGGTCAAGTCCGGCGGCGGCGTGACCGTAAAGTAGTCCAGCGTTGTTTCGGCGCCGTTGCGCCAGCGGATGACGCGAAGGTTGCCGTCCTCGCTGCGCTCCGGGGCTTCCGCCACGGCCGCGCGCCAGGTCTCGATAACATCCCCCTTGAACCGCTTGCCATTGACGCCCAGGATCACGTCGCCCACTTGCAGGAGGCCAGCCTCCTTGCCCTTTGTCACCGTGATGACGTAAATCTGGTTGCCGTCTCTGCCCAACTTCTGGCGTCCGTTTGGGATCCCGCTCAGCGCCCCCAAATGCAGCGAATACCCGCCGGCGTCGTCGGCTGGCTTGTAGCCCTTGGTGAAATCCACCAGGCCGGCCGAAGACGCCGGGGCCGCCAATGCACTGCCGCACAACAGCAGCAGCAGACTTATCGTGCCAGAAATGCGGGCTATTATCATGAGTCTGTTACAGACTTTCATCGTCGTGTCCTTCTAATTGGGTTAGTCGTTCAACGCGGGGCCGATAGCCACCGCCCCCGTCTGGCAGCGCGGGTCAAGCAGTCCCTCAAGCTCCTCCGCCGGCAGGATGGCTTTTTCGAGGCATATCTGGCGAATCGTCTTGCCGGTCTGATAAGCCTGTTTGGCTATCTCAGCCGCGGCGTCGTAGCCGATTCGCGGCGCGAGAACCGTCACCATGGCAAGCGACTGCTCGACGAGTTCCCGGCAGCGGGGCTCGTTGGCCTCCAGCCCGGCCAGGCAGCGGCGGGTAAAGACCTTCGCGACATTGGCCAGCAGACGAATCGCGGTCAGAAGGTTCGTCGCTATCAGCGGCATGGCCACGTTGAGGTCCAGAATGCCGCCGACCCCGCCGGTGGCCCCGGCCGCGATTGCCGCGTCGCAGCCGACCACCTGGCAGGCAACCTGGATGACCGACTCGCAGATGACGGGGTTGACCTTGCCGGGCATGATCGAGCTTCCCGGCTGGACCGCCGGCAGGAGCAGCTCGCCAAGCCCGCAGCGCGGACCCGAGCCCATCAGCCTTATGTCCGACGCGATCTTGCCCATCGCCAGCGCCGCCGACCGCAGCGCCGCCGAGGCAAACAGGGCCGCCCCGCGCGCGCCCGAGGCGGCAAAATGATTTGCCGTCTCGCGAAGCGGCAAGCCCGTCGCCTCGGCCAGGACCGCGCAGACGCCGCCCGCGAAACCCTCCGGGGCGTTTAGCCCCGTGCCCACGGCCGTGCCGCCAAGCGGAAGCTCGCACAGCCGGCCCGTCGCCGCCGCGATCATCTCCATCGCACCGTCGATCTGCGCGGCGTAGCCGCCGAACTCCTGGCCAAGCCTCACCGGCACGGCGTCCATCAGGTGCGTCCGGCCTATCTTCACAATGCCGTCGAACCGCTGGGCCTTCTCTCGCAGCATGGCCGATAACGCCGACAATGCCGGCAGCAGTTCACGCTGAATCGCCATCGCGGCTGAAAGGTGAAGGGCCGTCGGAATAACGTCGTTGGACGACTGGCCGAGGTTGACGTGGTCGTTGGGATGTATCCGATCCGCGGCGCCGCCCTGCCCGCCGGCCCCGAGGATCTGCATCGCGCGGTTGGCGATCACCTCGTTGGCGTTCATGTTCGTGCTGGTGCCGCTGCCGGTCTGGAACGTGTCCACGGGGAAATGCTCGTCAAGCTTTCCCTGGGCCACCTCGCCCGCCGCGGCGATGATGGCGGCTGCAATTCGCGGCTCGAGTCGCCCGGCCTGGTGATGAACCGCCGCCGCCGCCGCCTTTATCATGCCCATGGCCGCGATGAACTCCCGCGGCATCGGCCAGCCCGAGATCGGAAAGTTCTCCACCGCCCGCTGAGTCTGCGCGCCGTACAACGCGCCGGCTGGAACCTGCATCTCCCCCAGCGAGTCGCGCTCCGTGCGTCTGGGCATCATGGCGTAGCTCCTTTGGCTGTGTGCTTGATACAGGGAGGATTATAAACACACCGCACACACGGCGGCAATGACTGGGCCTTGGCGCGGATCGGCGATCCAGCCACTTGGCGCGCGGCCCTACGAGCGGGTACCCTATACAGGCATGCCTGCCCTGATTACGTATTTCCGAGCGCACCCTTGGCAGCGCCGGCTGCTTACGGCGTCGCTCGCGCTTGTGCTGGGCGCGGCCTCGGCATTGCTGTTGCTGCCGTGGTACCGCGCCACCATGATCATCCGCAACATGGACAGCCCAGACGCCAAGGTTCGCGCCCACGCGGTTTTCCAGGCCCTCGGGCAGGCCGATAAGAACCCCGCCATCATCGGCCGGCTGGAATCCGCGCTGGACGGCGCGTCCGACAAGCAATTCCAGGCGCTGGTCCGGACTCTTCAGATCCTCGGCCGGTTCGACGTGCCCGCCCGAAACCCGCTGATGCTCGACCGCATGAGGGCATTCGAGGTGGCAGAAAACCCTTCGACGCCGGCACGCGGGGTCTTCCTGGTGGAAATCATGACCGGCGGGAGGGACAACCAGTACGTCCGCGGCGCCCTGAAGGCCGCGTCGGCCGACGCCAACCAGGACGTGCGGGCGCTGGCTGGCATGTTGGCGGCCAGGTTGGGCGACGATGGCACCCTCGGCCGGCTGGTGCGAGATGCCGACCCCAACGTCGCCGAGGCCGCCACTATCGACGCGGCAATCGCCCGGCGAACGGCACTGCTGCCGGACATCCGCAAAATCCTCGCCGACGCCAACGACCTCCGCACGCTGTCCGCCGCGGCCTTGGCCCTGGCCGCCATGGACCCAAACGCCGCCGCCACCACACTGCCGGCCATGCTCAGCCAGGCCGTCGATGCAAACGCCCCCGCCCTGCGCGACAGGCTGCTGGATATTATGGGTAACCTCAATGACGACGCCACCGCCAGGGCCGTCATCGAGACGATCGCCCGCGACGAAAAGGCGGGCCGATACCCGCCCGCCGCGGCGCTGTTGGCGGCAGGGCGCCGAAAACTGCCCG
>CAZSBS010000030.1:0-26145 GCA_964605095.1 uncultured Planctomycetaceae bacterium
GGCGGTCGTCCCAGTTCACCGGCGCCGGAGGCGTCAGGCGGAGCACGATCTCGTCGACGCGGTCGACGGGGCGCGGCGGCCAGTTATGAACCGTCACCCGGCCGGGGTTCTGACAGCCCGTCACTGCCGATGCCAGCAAGGCCGCAATGACCGCGACAAGTGTCACGCGCGGCGCTTTCATCTCGTCGATTCCGGCTTGACGCGATCGGCCGCGATGGCCGCCAGGAACTGCTCCTGTGCCCGCTGCCAGGACGCCTCGGACACGCCTGTCGGCTCGTCAGGCCGATGCGGCGATGGCATTACCGGCAGCGGGATGCTCGTTCCCGGCGAGGCCGACGACGGCGAGACCGGCACGGTTATCGGCTGCGACGCCGGCTGGGTGGTTGGGCCTTCGCCACCCAGCTTGGCTTTCAGCTCCTTGCTGGACATCAGATCGTCCAGGTGCTTCTTAAGGTAGTCCTCGACCTCTTCCCGTTTGAGCTTTCGGATGCGGTTGACCCGCTCGATCTGCTCGCCGGCCATCTCGTCGGCATCGGGGATGGTCCGCAGCACGTGAGGCGTCAGGATTATCAGCAGCTCGCTGCGCTCTTTAACTTTGGTCGTGCCGCGAAACAGCGCGCCCAGCAGGGGCCAGTCGCCAAACCACGGCACGCGGTCCTCGCGGTGGTCGTCCTTGGTGGTGATAAGCCCGCCGAGGATGATGGTGTGCCCGTCCTGAACGGAGACGGTGGTCTCGGCCGAGCGCTGGTTTATGACGATAGCCTTGGTCGTCTCACTGATGGTCACGCTTGAGCTGGCGATCGAGCTTATCTCCGGCTTGACCTCCAGCTTGACGAACCCGTCGGGATTGATCCGCGGAGTGACCGTCAGGATTATGCCGACGTTCTGATACTCGATGGTGTTTATGGTCGTGCCGTTTTCCGTGACCCGGCTGTTGGTGATGAAGGGCACTCGCTGGCCGACGTTTATCGTCGCCTCCTGGTTGTCGCTTGCGAGGATCTGCGGGCGGCTGAGCACCTCGAGCCTTCCCTGGCTTTGCAGCGCGCGGAGGAAGAACGACAGGTCGCCCGCCGCGACGGACAGGTTGAACCCGTCGCCCTGGGCGGCCAGGGCGATCTGCGTGCCGGCGCTGACCGAGTCGTGGCCCTTGTTCCATTTGGTCGTCACGTTCCAGTCGATGCCGAGTTCGTCGGTCTCATCGAGCGTCACCTCGGCCAGCATCACCTGGATGAGCACCTGCGGCGGCGGCTGGTCAAGCTCCTTTATCAGGGCCTCGATCGTGCTGAAGTACCTCGGGCTGGCTGAGAGAAGCAGCACGTTGCTGGTCTCCTCGGCCACCACCGCCACCTCTCGCTCGAGCATCCTCTGGGCGGCGCCCATGCCGTTTGTGCCCAGCGTTGCGGTCAGCCGCTGCTTCTCCTGGTCGAGGAACGTCTGCATGGCCGCCTGTATGGCCGGAGCCTGGGCGTTTCGCAGGCGGTAGACCTTCGTCAGACGCTCCTGGGCGGGGCTCGAATCCAGGTCCTGGATCACCTTTGACGCCAGCTCCACGTAACGCTTCGTCCCGCCGATCAGCAGGCTGTTGGTCCGCAGGTCGACCGTCACGCTCAGCGCGTCCTGCTCGCTGTTGCCGACCGTCGCCGTCGCGCCACTGCCGCCAACCGACGACGCCGGCTGGGTCGTCACCAGCGTGTAGCTGACGGCCTTGGCTGACTGCTGGGCGCCCTGGAGGCGGAAGAGCTGGCTGAGCACGTCCGACATCCGCTGGGCGTCGGCGTTTACCAGCGTGAAGACGCGAATCTCCGCCATCCGCGGGCTGATGGAATCCATCGAGCGGACCAGACTTTCCAGAAGCGGCATGTTCTTTACCGGCGCGGCCACCACCACGGCGTTCGACCGGCGGTCGGGGGTTATCAGCACCCCTTCCTGCAGCGCGGTGGCGATCAACTCCTTGCCGTCCTCGGTCTTGCTGATGAACTGAAGCAGCGTCTGACGGTTGGGGCTAAGCGCCACCGGCGAGAGCGGCTTGCTGGTCAGCAGGCTGGTGAGTATCTGCGAAAGCTCCGTCGCGTCGGCGTGCTGGAGCGGAAAGACGCGGATCTCCGTGACGTTCGTGAGCTGCTCGCGGTCGAGTTGGTCAATGAGTTCCTTGACGCGCTGGAGATCCGCCGCCCCGGCCGATACGAGAATCGTGTTGGTCCGCTCGTCGACCGATATGTTCGCCGCGCCCGCCGCGCCCGCTCCAGTCCCGCCCTGTCCAGCCAGAAGGGTCTTCAGCGTGTTGGCGACCTGGGTGGCGTCGGCCTTCTTCAGCGGAAAGGCCACCATCGTGGAACCTTTGCCCTGCGGCGCGTCGAGCTGGGCGATGAGCGTCTCGGCAAGTTTCATGTCCGCCGGGCTGGCGCCGACGATCAGCGAGTTGGACCGCGCGTCGGCGATCACCGTCATCGGATCCTTCGTGGCCTCCCGGCTGACCCGCTGTGTGAACAACTGCTGGAGCGTAGGGGCGATCACCGTCGCGGTAGCGCTGGTCAGCCTGAACACGCGGAACTCCGTGGCGGGCACGACCTGCTCGCCGTCGATGCCGCGGATGATCTGGTCGAGAATCGCGAGGTTTTCCTTGCTGGCTGAGACGATCAGCGAGTTGGTTCGCGCATCGACGCTGATGGCGACCTTCTCCCTGGCCGCGATGGCGGGGTTGGACTGCGCGGCAAACGACGCGCCGGGCTTGTAGAGCCCCTGCTGGACGAGGCCCTGGAGCATTGTCCCGGCCTTCTGCGCGTCGGCGCGGATGAGCGGGTATATCTTCAGGACGCCGCTTTCAAACGGCGGCTCGACGTCCACCTTCTTGAGAAGCTCGCGGATCATTGCGAGATTCTCCCTGCTGGCTGAGATTATCAGCGCGTTGGCCAGGGCGTCGGCCCCCACGTCAACACGGTCCTGCGGGGCCGGTGTCGCGCCGGGCGGCGTCATGCTCGTCAGGCGCGCCTGGAATATCTGCTGGATCGTCGGCCCGATCACGCCGGCATCGTTATGCACCAGCGGCAACACCTCGAGCACGACGGCCGGGTCGGTTATCTCGACGTCCATCTTGCCTACCAGGCCCGCAAGCACCTTCGAGTCGTCGGCGCCCGCGCTTACCAGCAGCGAGTTGATCCGCAGGTCCGGCAGGATGACCGGTTTCTGCCTGGCGACGTCCGGCGTGCGGGCGGCCTCGTAGCGGGCGTTGAACAGGTTCACCAGCGTAACCGACAGCGTGCCGGCGTTGGCGTGCTTGAGAGGCAGGATCTGGATTTCACCGCCCAGCGCCGGCCCGGCGGCGTCAAGCTGCTCGGCGAGGCTCTTTACCAGGGCGAACCCGTCGATGGAACCGGCGACAATAAGGCTGTTGCTCCGCGTGTCTGACGCGACGAGCATCCGCAGCCGCTCGGCGTCCAGTTGGCCCAGTGCGGCCGCTCGCTGCACGCGGGCATCGAGCATCTTCTGGAGCGTGGGGGCGAGAGAAAGCGAGTCGGCGTTCTTGAGCGTCAGCAGGCGGACATCGTGCATATCGACGGTGGTCTGGATGTCGAGCTGCTTGACAATCAACTCGGCCAGGGCGAGCGACTCCTCCAGGCCGCTGAGCACGAGGGTGTTGGTTCGCGGGTCGGGCGAGATGTTCAGCGGATTGACCAGCGCCTTGCCGGACAGGCTTTCCGGCACGGCCCGACCGGCGACGCTGCTCTTGGGCGCCCCGGCGAGTTTGGCGCCCTGGGCGAACACATCGATTATGATCTTCGCGACGCTGGTGGCGTCGGCGTTGGCCAGGTGCAGCAGGCGGACCTTGGCGGCCTCGGCAAGCGGCACGGCGTCGAGGGTCTCGACGATCGCCGCAAGGGCCTTGAGGTTCTCGCTCGTCGAGACGATCACCAGGGCGTTGGAGCCCTGCTGGCCCGCGAGTGTGGGGTCGGCGGTGATCTTGATGGGCTTGCCGAGGTCCAACTCGGGCAGGTTCGCATCCGTCCCACCTCGCAGCCGCAGCAGGCGGATCTGATCCTGTAGCGACCGGGCCTCGGGCGTGACCTGGTTCTGCGCCGACGGGCGGATCATTTCCATCAGCACCGCGGCCAGGCGGGTCGCGTCGGCGCGCTTCAGCGGGATCACCATGACGTCGGCGGCAGCGTTGGCCGGCGGCTTGTCCAGGGTCTTGATGAGCTTCTCGATCTGCTCGAAGACGGTCCCCTTTGCCGTGACGATTATCGACCGCGTCCGCTCGTCGGCCTGGACGTCGATCGTCTCGTCGGGCCGGAGTTTCCTGATCTGCGCGAGCAACTGCTGGAGCGCCGGCATGATCTTCGTGGGCATCTCGTTTTCCAGCGTGTAGATGCGGAACTCGAGCTGCGGGGCCACTTCCTTCTTGTCCAGTTGCTCGACGAGGTGTGCGACCTCAGCCATCTTCTCCTTCGCCGCCGAGACGACCACCGCGTTGGTCATCGCAAGGGCCGTGACGGTCACCTGGTCCTCGGGTCGCGGGGCGGCCCCAGCCCGCCCGGCCGAGGGGCGATACATGCTCGTCAGCGCCGCGGCGACCCGCGTGTTGTTGGCGTTGGTGAGCACGAATACCTGCACGGACTGCCTGGTCGCGGCGGCGGCTTCGTCCAGGGCCTTGGCCAGGGCCTGGATCGCCTCGAAGTCCTCGTCTGAGGCGTTGATGAGGATCGAGCGCTGCTGGGTCAGCACGCTGGTCTCGACGCGCCCGCCGCTGCCGGAGGCGGGCGACCTGGTCGCGCCGGCCCGGCCTACCGGCGCCCGGGCGCCCACCGGCCCGCGAGTGCCCGGCGTGTTGTAGAGCTGCTGGATGGCGCGCTCGACCTCGGCCGGGTCAACATTCTTGAGCTGGATCAGCCGCATCGTGCCGCGGGAGGGCTTCATCGCCTCGATCTCGCTGATCCACTTTGCAACCTTCTCGTGCATCTCGGCGTTGGTGGACACGACCAGGGCGTTGGCCCTTTCGTCGGCAGTCACCCCCATCGGGGCGATCGTCTGCCGCATGGCCTGGGCGGCCTTCTGCTGCTGGGCGTACATGTCGCGGATCATCGCGGCGACCGCGGCAGCGTCGCCGTTCTTGAGCTGAATCACCCTGACCGTGGTCGACGAGGTCTCCGACGCGCGATCGAGCTGCATCGCCATCTGGATGATCTCGTCGATCTGCCCGTTCGGACCCGTGATGACAAGAGCGTTGCTCGCGCTGTCGGCCGAGATTGTCACCCCCTGGCCCGTCGCGGCGCCGGCCGAGCCTGGCGATGTCCGCCCTCGGCCGGCGGGCTGCCCTCCCGCGCCCGCGGACTGCGCCAGCACCGGCGCCAGGTCGGCAGCCTTGGCGAACTTGAGCAGCAGCAGTTCCGTGCGCATCCCGGCCGACTCCACGTCCAACTGGGCAAGCAGCGACTTGACGCGCTCGAGATTCGGGGCGTTGGCGGTGACGATGATCGAGTTGGTCCCCGGCTCGGGCACGATGCTGACCACGTCCTCGGGACTCGTCCGCGACGAGCCGCCCCGCTGCTGGGCCGAGGCCGAAAATGCCTGCGACAGCGACGCGGCCACCATCTCCGCCTTGGCGTGCTTGAGCGTCAGAAGCGTCCGTGCGGATGAGCCTGTGGCGGCGGCGTCGAGCTTGGCTGCTAGCTCGCGGATCTTCTCGAAGGTCTCCTGGTCGGCCCGGACGAGCAGCATCCGCGCGCTCGGGTCTGCCTCGATCGCCACACCGCCGCCCGACCTGCCGGTCGTGCGCGAGCCCGTGGTCTTTCGCGCCGCGGACGCCGAGGCGCCGGCAACCTGCCCGCCGAATACGGCGTTGAGCACCGCGGCAATATCCGTGGCGTTGGCATTATTCAGGGCGATCGTCTGGACGGGGTACTTATCCGCCGTGCTGACGTCCATTTCGGCTATGAGCTTGGCGATCAGAACATGGTCCTCGGCGGTGCCGCGAACCACCAGCGAGTTGCTGCCACGATCCGGAGAGATGCGAAGCCGCTTTGCCGCCGTCGTGGCGGACGTGCGGCCGCTCCGGCCAGAAGCCGACAGGTTGGTCAGCGATGCCGTCAGGGCCTCGGCAAGCGTTGTCGCGTCGGCGTTCTCGATGCGATAGACTTGGACGGCGACTTTCTCGGTGGCGTTGGTCTCGTCCATCTCTGTGATTGTCTTGGCGATGAGCGTGTGTCTCTCCGCCGCGGCTGAGACTATTATCCTGCCACCGACCTCGTCGCCGATAATGGCCACGGCGGGCTCGGCCGCGCCGCCTGACGACCGGCGGTAAGGGCTGCCCGAGCGCCTGGCCAAGGTATCGCTGGCGCCGAATATCTGCTGAAGGGCCTGGACCATCGTGGGGATATCGGCGTTCTTGACGGGGTACATTTTGATCGTCGGTTTGGCGACGGACTCGGCGGCCTTGTCGAGCTGTTCAGCCATCGCCATGAGTCGGACTACCTCCTTGCCCGGCCCGGTTACGATGATGGTGTTGCTGGACGGCTCGGACGAGACCACCACCTCCTGGGTAGGCGTGGGCACCACGGTAGCCCTGCCTCGGCTGCGGGTCGCTCCGGTGCCGCCGCCGGCGGCCCGCGAAAGCACCTCAGCAATGTCGGCGGCGATGGCGCTTCGCAACTGGAGCACCTGGGTAACGGCCCCGACGGCCTTGTCGGTATCAAACTTTGCCACCAGCGCTTTGACCCTCGCCAGGTCCTCGGCGTCGGCAGTGACGATCAGGCTGTTGGTCAGCGGCTCGGCGACGATAATGACAGACTCCGCCGTCGCGCCGCGACGGGCAACGGTGCCGCCCGATTGCTTGAAGGCCGCCTGGAGCGATGGCGCAACGTCGGCGGCACGGGCGTATTGGAGAGGCAGTATTTCCGGCGCGGCCTTAGCGGCCGTGATGACGTCGAGCCTGGCGACGACGTCCTGTATCTTGGCGAACGTCTCGTCGTCGGCTCGCACGAGTATCATCCGGGAAGCCGCGTCGGGCTCGATGACCACGCCACCCTTGCCGCTCGTCGCCGCTGACGAGCCGGGGCGCGACCGACCTGTCGAGGTTCGGCCGGCAGCGCTGCTGCCGGCGGCCGCGCCGCCGAAGAGCCCGGCCAGCGTCCGGCTGACGGACTCGGCGTCGGCGTGCTTCAGCGCGATGGTCCGCACGGGATAGCGGTCGGTCTGGGCCGTGTCAAGCTCAGCCAGCAACTGCGTTATGCGGGCGTGATCCTCCTTGGACGCGCGGACGACGAGCGAATTGCTGCTGGGATCGGCGCTGATGCGAAGCTGCCCCGCGGCGCTGTCGGCGGACGAGCCGCCGCGGCCTCGCCTGCCCGAGACGCTCACGCCGCCGCCGGACTGCATCGCCTCGGCAAGTGCGGAAGAGAGCGTCGCGGCGTTGGCATTTTCCAGGCGGTAGACCTTCACCGTTATTTCGCCGGTGGCCTGGGCGTCGTCAAGGTCCTTGATCACCTTGGCGACGAGTTCGTGTTTCTCATCGGGGGCCGAGACCAGTATCAGCCGCCCGGCCTCGTTGCCGGTGACGATGATCGGCTCGCTCACGCCGGAGGATCCCGAGCCACCGGGGGTGCCCGCCCGGCCGGCGCCTGAAAATCGGCGCGAAGAGCCGCCATCGGCGAATATCTCCCGCAGAGCCTGGACCGTCGGGGCGACTTCCGCGTGCTTGAGCGAGTACATCCTCACTGCCCGCGAGAAGCTCGTGGACTTGTCGATCTCCTCGATGACCTTCTGAATGAGCTTCATCGCGTCGGTCGGCGCCGAGACGATAATGGAGTTGGTGCTCTTGTTGGCCGAGATGCTCAGCAGCGAACTCGAATCAACCTTCGTGGCCCCGGCCTCGCCGCCTTCGCCGCTCATCTGGAGCAATTGGAGGAGCATCTCGGCCTGCTGCTGCCGCGAGGCCGAACTGCCGGACCTGGACCGCGAAAGCGGCGACTGCGGCGTCTGCTTCTTGGGCGTGAACAGCTCGGTGAGGTTGTTGGCTACCTCCACCGCGTCGGTGTTCTTGAGCGTGAAGATACGCACCTCGCTGGTGATGGTCGATACGCGGTCCAACTCCTTGACCAGCGGAAGGATCATATCGAAGTCGCTGGGCTTGGCCCGGACGATAATGCTCCGCGTGCGTATGTCCGCCACAACGGTTATCGGCGAATTGGCGACCGGCGCGGGCGGTGATTCGGGCTGCTGCTCCTGGCCGCCGCGTCCGCTCCGTCCGCCCTGGCTCGACCGGCCCCGGATGGCCTGTATGATCTGAGACTGCGCCGAGCCCTTGCTACGCGGATTGAACAGCGCATCCAGTGTGTCGGCGACGGCCGACGGCGAGGCATGCTCGACCCGGACGACCCGCAACTCCATGTCCGCATCGGCAGCCGAGGCCGAAAGCTGGTCGATCAACGACTGAATGCTCTCGAGCTCCTCCCGGGGAGCCAGCACGATCAGCGAATTGCTGTTGCGGTCGACGGCAATGGTGATCTTCGGGCGACCCGCCTCGATCTGGCCTTGCCCTGAACTTGCCGAAGGGGCAGGCTGGGTGGCTGCTTGCCCTGAGTCTGTCGAAATAGCCGGCCGCGTCGCCACTTGCCCTGAGCTTGCCGGAAGGGCGGGCATCTCGATCCGCGTGTAGATCATGTCCAGGTCGGTCGGCGGGGCCGGGAAAATACGCACGCTGTTGGCGTCTTGGCTGTTGGCGTCTCGAACCGGCAACTTGTCGGTAACCACTATTTGGGCACTGCCCATCTGCCCGTACATCTTCTGCAACAACTCAGCCATCCGGCTGGCGGGGATCCGCGAGATGGGCACGACCCTGACGATGGGCTGCCTGTCGGCGGCGGTGGACTTGTCGAGCTTGGCGATTACTCCCTCGATGGCCTTGAGGTCGGCTTCCTTGGCGACGACGCTTACGAGCTGGCTGAAGTAGTCGGCCTCGATGATGGGCTTGGCCGCGGCGGGGCGGTCGGCGTACATTGCATCGAGCTTGGTGGCCACATCGAACGGGTCCGCCCGGTCGAGGTAGAAATACCCGACCTCGCGCGGCGTGCCGGCCTTGTCCAACTGCGTCAGAATCTCCTGGACGATCTGGAAATTGATCGGCGTCGTCGAGACCACCAGGCTGTTGGTCCGCTCGTCGGCGGCGACGCTGAACGGCGCCGGCTCGACGGCTCGCTCGCCGGAGCCGCCGCGAGACGCCCGCTGGCGCGTCATGTCCACGAAGAGTTGGCCTACGGACTTGGCGATGTCAACCGCGGAGGAGTTCTCCAGCTTGAATATGCGGACCTGCACCTGGGAACTTGTGCCCTGCTGGTCCAGGCGCTTGATCATGTCCACGACGCCCTTGACCTCGCCGGAGGGGCCGCGAACCAGAATGCTGTTGGAGTTCACCTCGGCTGTGACGCTGACCGCCGGCTCCTGGGCGCCTGCCGAGCCACTCGATGAGCCAGATGGGTACCGCGAGGCCGAGGGCCTCCGAGCCGCCAGGGCGGCGTTGACCGCGTCGGCAAGGCTCGGCGCCTGGGCGTTCTCCAGCCGGACTATCTCGATGACGATCTGCAGGTCCGCCTTGTCGGTGTCGAACTGTGCGATGAGCTGCTCGGCCAGGAGCATCTTCTCCGGCGGGGCCTGAACGACAAGCGTGTTGGCGCCTGGCATGGCCGCGACGCGGACAACCGGGGCTGCCGACGAGCCGGAGCTGCGCCTGGCCCACCACGACACGTCCCCTCCGGACGGCGATGACGAATCGCCCAGCATTGTCTGGAGCATCTCAGATAAGTCCGCGGCGCGGGCGAACTTCAACGGGAAGGTTCTGGTCTGGCTCGCCAGACCGGTGGCCTTCTGGACCTGGGTGATCACCTTCTCGATCTCGACGAACTGCTCAACCGTCCCGGCCGCCATCAACTGATTGGTGGCCGCGTCGGCCTCGAAACGCGGCTCCGGCGCCGCCGGGGCGGCACCCTGCCCGCCGAGGCCGCCCTGACCTTGCGGCCGGGGCTGGGCGAAGATTTTGGCAAGCGACAAGGCCACGTCAGCCGCCTTGGAGCCGGCGAGCTGGTAGACCCGCACCTGCTGGCGCGAGGGGGCGTCATCAACGTCGAGTTTGGCGACGGTTGCGACGATCTCGTCGATCTTCGCCTTTGGCGCGTCGACGATCACGGCCTTGTCGCCCGGGGCGGCGGTGATTACCACGCGCTTTGCGTCGTCGCCGCCCGGCGTGACGGTGCGCATCTGGCCATAGCGGCTGTACGAGCCGTAGCCGGAGTCATAGCCGTAACCGGAGCGCGAAGTGGCGCTCGATGAGTTCGGGAACAACTGGATGAGCTTCTCAGCCAGCGCCGAAGCCGACACAAACTTGACCGGGATGATCCGCATCTCCCGCACTTGGGCGGGGGCGTCCTTGTCGAGCTTGGCGATCAGGTCCTCGATCATCTTCCGCTCGGCCTCGGGCGCCCGCAGCAGGACGGTGTTGGTCAGCGGGTCGGCCTGGATGGTCACCTGTTGTGCCTTGCCTTCGACCGGGGGCGGGAGCATCCTCGTCAGCAGCGCCGCCAGCGAGGACGCGTCGGCGTTGGCAAGCGGCACGACGCGGACTGTGGCCTGGCCGGAGGCGTCGGGCGTGTCGAAGCCGGCGATGAGCTTCTCGGCCATGACGATCTTCTCGGGCGGGCCTTGCACGACGATGGTATTGGCGGCCGGGACCGCGGCGACTCGCACAGCCGAGGCGCCCGAGGACGATCGGCGGGAGTACGGCGAGTAGGAATCGTAGCTCCTTCGCGACGACCCGTCGGCCTCGGCGAGCATGGTCTCCAGCACGGCTGAAATGTCCTCGGCGCGGGCGTGCTTGAGCACAAACGCCTTGGTCTGGATGGCCTGGACCGTGGCGGCCTGGAGCTTCTGGATTACCTTTTCGATCTCCTCGAACTGTCCAGCCGTCGCGGCGGCCATCAGTTGGTTGGTGGCGGCGTCGGCCTCGAACCGCGGCTCGATCTGCCCGGCGGGCGACGACCGCCCGGAGCCGGAATCGCCCGCCCGCGCCGCGAACAGTTTGCGGAGCGAATCGGCCAGGTCGGCGGCCTTCGAGTTGGCAATCTGGTACGTGCGGACCTCGATGCTGCCCGGGGCATTCTCGACGTCCAGGGCGGCAATGAGTTGGGCGATGGAGTCGATCTTCGTCTTGGGCGCATCGACCACCAGCGCCTTGTCGCCCGGGGCGGCCGTGATTATGACGCTGTCGTCGCCGCTGGAAGATCGCGACTGCCTGTAGCCGTAGCCGGAACTCGACCCATATGAGTACGACGAGGCCTGGGCGTGCGGGTAGAGCCGCTCGAACATGATCGCCAGCGCCGCGGCTGAGGCGTGCGCGACGGGGATGATCCGCACCTCGCGGGTAAGGTCGGCGGCGTCGTTGTCAAGCTGGGTAATGATGGTTTGGAGGGTTGTCCGCTGGGCCTCGGGCGCACGGAGGAGGATGGAGTTAGTGGCCTTCTCGGCCTCGATGCGGACTTCCTGCTCCTGGCCCTGCCGGGCGGGCGGGAGCATGTTTCGGATGGTCTCGACGAGGGTTTCGGCGCGTGCCTTTGTCAGCGGGATGCGGACGATTGCCATGTCGCGGGCGGCCTCGGGGGTGTCGAACGTGGCGATGAGCTTTTCCGCCTGGGCAAGCTTGGCGGGCGAGCCCTGGACGACGACGGCATTGCCCTCTTGCAGCGCCACGACGCGCAGCGAGCCCGCCGGCGAAGAAGAGGACGATGAGTATGAGGAGTAGCGGCTGTAGCCGTACTGGCCGCTGGAAGAGCCGCCCTCGTCGGCGAGCATCTGGTGCAGCACGTCGGCTATGTCGGAGGCCTTGGCGAACTTCAGCCTGAAGGTCCGCGTCTCGCTGGCATTGGCCTTTGTCCGCTTGTCCAGCGAGGCGATCATCTCCTCGAGCATCTTCCGCTGGCTTTCGGGCGCACGGATGAGCAGCGTGTTGGTCGCCGGGTCCGCCTGGATGGATATTTCCGGCTTCTGGCCGTAGGGTGTCGGGGGCAGCATGGCCTGGAGCGTCTGGGCGAGGCGGGCCGCGTCGGCGCTTTCGAGCGTGACGATGCGTACGGGGTCGCCCTTGGCGGCCGGCGGCACGTCCAGGGCCTTGATCATCTCGGCAATGGCGGCGTGGTCCTTCTCGCAGGCCGAGACGATCAGCGTGTTGGAGTTGCGGTCCACCGCGATGGTGACCGGCACGGCGGCGACGGTCTGGCTGGATCGGGCGGCGAAGTCGCCGTTTATCTCTCGCAGGATTCGGCCGATGTCATCGGCCTTGGCGTCTTTAAGGACATACCGCCTGGTCACGGCGACAGGTCTGGCCTCGGCGGCAACGGTAAGCTGCTCAAGGAGCTTCTGGACCTTGGGCCACTGGGCCGACGGGGCGGAGATCATCAGGGTGTTGCTGGCCGCATCGGCCTCGACGCGGATCGTGGACCTGCCGGCCCGCTCCCCGTAGGAACCGCGAACTTCGCTGGAGAACATCCCAGTCAGCGACGCGGCGATCAAGGTGGCATTGCCGGCCTTGAGCTGGATAACGCGAATCTCGCGGGCTTCCGTGGCGCTTTCCAAGTCGAGGTCCTCGATGAGCTTGACGGCCGTCTGCACCTCTCCGGCGGAGCCGTTAAGAATCAGGCTGTTGGTCCGCGCGTCGGCGGCGACCTGCACGCCCCCTGAGGCCCGGCCGTAGCTGCCGCGAGTGGTCAGCACGCTCGTGACGACCTCCGCAAGCTGCTGGGCGTCGGATGACTTGAGCCGCACGATCCTGGCCGCGCCGGCGGCTGTGCTGGCAGTGTCCAGTTGAAGGATGAGCTTCTCGATGGCCGCCATTTTGTCCGCCGGAGCCGAGACTATCAGGCGATTGGTCGCCGGGTCGGGAACGATCCGAAGCGGCGTGTCCGACGATGACCGGCTGCGGTACGACTCGGAGGACGATGACCGCGACGAGCCGTCCACGGCCTGGAGAAGCACCTTCGCGAGTTCATCGGCCTTTGCGTTCTTGAGCACGAAGATGCGGATGTCGCCGGTCTCTGCCTCTTCGCCGCCCGCGTCCAGCTTGCTGACCATCTCCTTGGCCATGGTGACGCGGTCACTGCGGCCCATGAGTATGACGCTGTTGGTCCGTTCGTCGGCCGTGGCCGTGACGGTTTCGTCGGTGGCGTCGCTCCTTACCAAACTGTACTGGCCCGTTTTCGGATCGCGAACGTAGCTGCGCTTCTGAACGCCAAACAGCTTGCCTATGATCTCGGCCACGATCTTGGCGTTTGCCTTCTTCAGCGTGCAGGATTCGATAGCCGTGTCGGCCGTGCTCTTGGCATCATATACTTGGAGGAATTCCTGGATGCGCCGGATGTTCTTGGCGCTGTCGGTGATGACTATCCCATTGCCCTTGCTCAGCGGCGAGATCGATCCCCAGGTCGAGACCATCCGCACGACCGCCTTCGACGCGGTCTCGGAATCGACCTGCTGGAGCGGGATGACGACCGTCACGACCTCGCCGGGCCGGACCTTGTCCATTTCCGCCAGGCCGGGGAGAATCTTCGTCTCGTTGGGAACCTGGGAAACGGGGACCACGCGGAAGTACCGGTCGGTCTCGATCAGCCAGAACCCCTTCATCGCCAGCAGCAGGTTGAGCGTATCCAAGGCGTCGTCGTAGGAGTAGGGCCTGTTGTCGAAGAACGTCAGATCCCCGGCAATGGGGATGTCGCCAAGGATCGGCTTGCCGGCGTTCTGCGCAAACCACCGCACGGCGTCGTTGTAGGGAATCCCGGCGAACTGGAACTTCACGGTCTGCTCGGCACGTGGCACGGGCTTTGGCGCGGGCGCGCTGGCGGGCTGGGTGGCGGCGGGCCCTGAGCCCGTCGAAGGGGCGGGTTTTGTCGTGGTCGTCGTCGCCGGCTGCGTGGCGGACCGGTTGGAGGCTTGGGGCGTCCGCGAGCCGGGCGCCGCCTGCGCCAACAGAGTGGCACATGGCGAGCAAACACACAACGTCGCAGTCAATAGCAGCCAGCATCGCATCCTGTACGTCTCCTGGTGCCGATCTATCGCACGTCGTGCGCAACACCGGCGCACGATGGCCGGCGGCGCGCGACGGGCGCGGGGCCAGCCAGATACTTCATCGTTCAGCCGGGGCGGTTTTCTTGACACTATCAGCCGACGCGGCATCTCCAACGCTGCCGGAAGGCAAGGTCTTCTCCACGACCTGGGCCGGGGCGGTCTGAGGCGCCGGCCTGATTTCCTCGGGAAGCATGCTGTCCGGGAGCCTTCGTTTCTCGGTGAGGTCCTGCCCGAGTTCCACGGCGAAATATTCGGGGCCGATCTTCAGGATGACCCGGCTTGGCGAAAGGATATTCGGGTTGGCCAACAAAGGCATGGGCCTGTAGTCCACAAGCATGATAACCCCTCCGCCGAGGGTGTCTCCGGGCTTGTACGAGCGGACCTGGCGGGTGGCGCTGTCGGCAACGAACACCTCCTGCTTTTCGGTCCAGTCCGGCAGGCCGACGACGCGGAAGTGGCTCTGCGCGGTCGTGCTCGGGGGCGGGGTTGCCTGGGGCGGCTTAACATACGTCGCCACCGGCGCCGCCGGCGGGGCCGGGGGCGGGGGCACAACGATTCGCTGGATGTAGGGGCGAAACAGGTCGCGCGAGGCTATCGGCTCGTAGAGCTTGCGGGCCGCGGCGTCCAACCTTGCCGGGGCGGTGGTCGCGAACTGGTCGGTTTGGATTTTGTCCTCGGGCTTCAGGTCTATCACGGGCGTCACGTAGCGAACCTGGAGGTCCACCTCGTTGCTCTTGAGCAGCGGTGTGATGGCCACCTGGTCCAGCCGGTGCAGGTGGGGCTCGGCGTCGAGCAGGTAGAGGAAGTCGACTATGTTCTTGAGCCCGCCGCGCACGCGTATGGCCCGGCCTACCTCGCGGTAGGCGTTCTTGACCTGCGTACCGCGCACGGGCTGGACCGAGAGTTTTTCGGGGCTCAGCCCCGCCCGCTCGACCAGCGCCAGAAGCGCCGCGCCGAGCTTGGCGCTTGCTCGCAGCTCGTCGGTGTCGAACGTCCGGGCAGCCCAGGTGCGAAGGCTCAGGGCGCGGCTTTCGCTCTGGGCGTTCTGGCGCTGGAGCTTCGCGCAGTCGTTGCTCCACTGGACGCGCTGATCGTCCCACAGGGCCAGGGCGTCGATGTACGACTTCTTGACCAGCACGAAGCCCAGGCCCGCCACGACAAGCGCGCCGGTTACGCCGACGAGTGTTTTCTCACGCCAAGTCATTCGCGGCCATCTCGCAATTGATATCCATGCCTCATCGCAATTCGTCCAGCAGCGCGGTGACGGGGGCATATTCCTCGCGGTCAAGCTTGCCGTTGCGGTCCGCGTCGAAGTACCGCAGGTACTTGCTTTCCCTTATGTACTGGTAGGCGGCCCTGCGTTCATCACTGTTGAGCTTGCCGTCGTGGTTCTTGTCGAACCTGGTCAGGGCTTCCTGCTTCAACTCCTGCTTGACCTCATCCGAGAGGCGCCTGTCGGACCGCCGGGAGCCCGGCGATGACGAGCCCGATCCGCCCGGCGCCGGTGAGCCCGAGGCCGCCGTTGGCGCGGGCGTGGCCGGGGCGGGCGCCTCCTCCGCGGCCGGAGCCTTGGCCAACTGCCGGATCGAATCGTCATCCGCGGGCCTGTCCACGGGTTTGGCGTTGGAAAGGTCAAGCTCCATGTCCGGCTCGATGAACACCCGGACCTCCTCGCTGTACGGGTAGCCGTAAGGGTCCGGCGTCGTGGCCAGCCCGCCGGGCTGGAACTTGTAGCCCGCCGCGGCAAGCCGGTCGCCCAGGTCGGTAATAATTTTGCTGTCGCGGACCTTTACCACCAGCGATAGCGACCACTCGCCGGATGTCTCGACCGTCTTGAGCCCGCTTATGTAGGCGTCCTGCGCGCCTGGAAACAGCGCCGAAAGCTTCGCCCAGTGCGTAAGCCAGTCCCGGCGCTCATCCTGCCACTGCTGGAGCGCCTTGACCTGCTTGGCGATGTGCAGCAGGCTCTTTTCGTTCTCCTTCTCAGCCAGGAGCTTCTGGTGAACCTGCTCGGCGGCGGCTTTCCGCCCGGACACCTGGATGGCTGCCGCCGTGGTGCCCGCGACCGCGGTGGCAATCAGCACCGCGGCCGCCGCGATCGCCACCGTTCTCGCCTTGTTGAGAGGCTCGACGTGGCGCTTGGGATGCAGGAAGTCGAAGGGAAGCCTGTCGTGGCCGCCGTGACCGATGGCCAGGCCGATCGCGGAGATGAACGCGGACGCCTCGGCCACGTCGCCAAAGCCCGCCCCCGGCGCGGCCTTGAGCAGTTCGCAGGGCGCCTCGAGCACGGCTGAAAGCTCATCCGCCGCGGCAGCCTCGACGCCGGTGCCGCCGGCGATGATTATCTTGTCGATCTTGAACTCCCGCTCGACGGCGAGGTAGCTCTGGACGCTTCGTCGGACCTCCATCGCCACCGCGTGGAGGCTCTTGGCAATCACGCCGCTCTGGGCGTCGGCGGGGGGAATCTTCACCGCAGCCGAGCGGCTGAACATCAGCGAACCGCCGACCAGCAGGTCGATCTCGGTCTCCTCGGCGCCAATGTGCAGCAGCAGCATGGTCTCGTGGGGCCCGCCCGGCTTGCAAGCTTTCAAGCAGCGGACGTTGGCGTATGGGCGCAGGCCCAGCCTCAGCAGCCTGCTGCCGGCGGCCTCGGCAATCCGGCGGTAATGATCGACAACCGGCAGGCGCACCGCGCCGACAAGCACATCGGTGCCCTTGGACGCCTCGGAGTCAAACGGTCCGGCGTCGGCGTCGTAGTGGCTCTCGATGGTGAAGTCGATGACCGCCTCCTCGCTGCGGAAGGGCAATTCCTTCTCGACCTGGAAGCTGACCATGCCCGCCACCTCGTTTTGAGACGTCCCCGGCGGCAGCGTCACGGGCTTTAGCACCGCCTCGGCCCGGGTGACGTTCATAAGCAGGCCCACGCCTGGCAGGCGCATGTCGCGCAGGGCCTGGCCCAGCAGAATGCCCAACTGCCGCGGGTCGGCCAGGTCCGTTCCCGGCGGGATCGCCATGGCCGAAGTCTTCAGCACGCGGGCCGACCGCCTGGACCGCTCGGCGTAAACCACGCGAATATGCCGGCCGTCGCAATCCACGGCCGCGAAGCGGCGCGGTTTGCCAACCAGGCCCTTCAATCTTTCCAGAAAAGCACCCATCAGCGTCGCGTTTGCTCCTGTTCCGCGTCTATGGCAAATGGCAGACCAAGGCGAGTCAGGTCCCGCTGGTACAATATGCGCGGCGATGAGCCCGCCATGTCGATGACGGCCTCGACCACCCGGTACTGGCCACAGGGCCAGCCGTACGCCACGCACCGCACGTGGAACTGCCATGACCGCGACGTGAGAAACGGCGCGATCACCTTGAAGGTATCGGCAGAAACCACGTTTTGTGTGTAGGGCCAGGCGATGGTTTCTTCCAGAGGCGCGTCAACCTGCTCCCGGGCGGAGACGATCTGCCCGGCAAGGTCCTCGTCAAAACCCGGCAGCGCCGCCAGAACCGCCGCGGAGGCCGTGTTTATATTCACCTTTCCAAATACAATCTTACCCGGCTGGGTGGTCAAACGGTCGACAACTTGCGGCAGTTCGTCCGCCCCCACGCCCGACTCGATCCACTGGCCGGCCTTGAGCTTGTCCTGGTCCTTCTTGAGTTGGTAGCGAAGATTGAGCAATTCCGCCGGGTGCTTGAAGACGTTTCCCTCCTTGCGGTAGAGCCCGATGAAGTCCCGAGTCTGCTGCGAAAGCCTCGCGCCGGAAAGGTCCCCCCCGCCGTTTATGTTGATCCGCTGGCTGCCATCGGCGGCAACGTTCCGCTCGTACGACCACGTTGTCGCTTCGCCCAGCAGGCCACGGTCGAGTTGCCCGTCGGCGTTGTCCGGCGGGAACGTGGCATCGCCGTCGTCCTCGCGGGGCTCGAGCTGGCCGTTGAGATTGTAGTCCTCGCCGTAAACCAGCGATGCTGTGAAGCCCTTTACCAGCAGCAACTCCTCGACCGTCATCAGCGGCCCATTCTTTATGACGTACGGGTGGGGCAACTGGTCGTAGTAGTCCTGCTCGGCGCCTGCCGGGCGGGTGTTGGCGTCGGCGTCGCGGTAGTCCATCAGGCAGTCGACCAGTTCCGGCGTCATCCCGCCAAGCGCCAGCAGGGTATCGGCCCCGGCCGTGTTGATGTTGATCTTCGACGCCTCGTCCGTCACTCCGTTTCGCGGGACGTCGCGGTCGAGCGGGTTCTGCGCGTAGATGGTGAAGAACCAGTCGTTGGCGCCGTCGTTGCAAACCCACTGGGCGGCAAACAGATCCGGGTTGTCCGTCCAGACGCTGTGGTCGGACCCGGCGGCGGAGAGGATGGCCGTCGCCCTTTGCAGACCGGTCATGGCTGTGGCGTAGGCCTGCTGGCCCCTGCCGGCGGCAGTGGCAGCGGTGACCTCGGCCTGGGCCCTGTACAGCAGCACCGCCGCCGCCATGGCAGAGAGCATGACCAACACGAGAACCGCCACCAGCACTGTCCCGCTTCGGCGCGTCATTGCACAGCCCCCCGCGCACCGTTGGATTGCCGCGGCAGGCTGCCGAGGCCCCGCATGATCGTCGTGCCGCCCTGCGACCTCTTGCCGGCCGGGACGTAGACAACGCGACGGAACGTCTCGAACGGGTAGTCCTCCGGTTCCATCCCCTCTGGCAGCAGCTCGATGCCTATGACGATCTCGACCGCCATCGGCGCGTCGCCGCCGTCCCAGCTCGTCAACCATTGGCCCGACTCATTGTCCCAGTACCGCAGGGAGAGGAACTTGAAGCTTGGGGCGATCAGCGTCGACGTGACATCGACGCCTTCCTCGACGGTCGTCGCCGCGATTACGGTCTGCTCCGTCCGCTCGACGCCCTCAATGGTAGGCAGGCCGGTATCCGGGTCTTCAGACTGCCGCAAACGATAGCCGATGATCCGCATATCCTGCTGAGGCGCAGCCGGACTGTTCGAGATTTCGTCGGTCGCCCAGACGCTCTGACCGGGCAGGCCGGCAACCATGAACTGCATGCCCGCCGAGTCGCCGGTGAGCCCCATTTGCAGGAACGGATACACGATTGCCGATCGAAGCTCGTCGGTCATCCGCTCCATCAAAGCCCGCCGGGCGGCCATGACTTCCACCGCCCCCAACCGGTCGGAAAACGCCTGCCGAGTCGAGATGATCTGCTGGTAAAACGCCAGCGCCGCCAGGACGATGCCCATCGTCAGCCCCACGGCGAGGATTACCTCCACCAGCGTGAAGGCACGACTGCGTC
Source organism: uncultured Planctomycetaceae bacterium (assembly GCA_964605095.1). Lineage (GTDB taxonomy): Bacteria > Planctomycetota > Phycisphaerae > SM23-33 > SM23-33 > JAUWQU01. The sequence goes on from CAZSBS010000030.1 coordinate 19,365, forward strand.
GTGCGATTGCGGATTTACCAATTGCGGATTGTCCCGGCGCGCCGGGACGGATTGCGGATTGGGACCTGGGGGTTGATGCATGCAGTCCCGGACGAAATCGAGGGGCGGATTGCGGACCTGCCTTCGCTGAAGCTGCGGCAGGTAAATTTCTGATTTGGTTCGTCATGGCAGGATCCCCTCGCCGCCAGGGACACCCGCGCCAGGCCCGGCATCGTCCGCGGGCAGCTCGTCAGGCATGAGGATTGTCAGCGAGGTCGCGTAGCCCGTCGGCTGATAGCGTACGGTCACCTCGACTCGCTGAAATGCGGGCAGCTCCAGGCCGAGTTGCTGTTCCTGGTACGGCTCGACGGCTATCTGCCGGGTCCAGCCTGCCAGGGTGGGGTCTTCATATTCGGTCGGCCCGTCGGAATTAAGCGGGACAAGGCCCATCTGGACCTCGCTGAGGGCGGTGACGACCAGGTCCTGGGCCCGGGCCTCCAACTGCACCCGCTGCATACCCCGCAGGCTGGAGCTCAAACCCGCCAAGATCACCATCGCCGAGGCGAAAAACAACGACATCGCCAGCACCACCTCCAGAAGCACCACGCCGCCACGACCCTTGGCCGTAGCGAAATTGCGGATGGACCAATTGCGGATTGACCAATTGCGGATTGTCCCGGCGCGCCGGGACGGATTGCGGATTGGAAGCGCTGAGACCCCAGACAGCGCGGGGCGGCCTCCCTCGCAACCGGGAGAGTACTTCATAGCCGAGTTCGCAGAGAACGCGGAGGAGAAAGAAGATGCTCTTTCTTGTTGTCTCTGCACTGCTAACATTCTATTGCTTGTCTTTTCTGAGGACCCTTTAGAGGTTCCCGTTCGAATTCCTTCAACAGTATGGTGTTGCACCAACGGTTCCGATGGAGGAAATCCGCAATCCGCTCCCGGGGCGCCTGGATTTGGTCCCCAATCCGCAATCCGTCCCGGCGCGCCGGGACAATCCGCAATCATGGGGCTTCCTCCGCCTCGGCGTCGATTTCCTGCTGCTCGGCCTGCTCGGTCAGCGTGAGCATGCGCAGCTCTACCGATCCGGTGATGCCGTTGATCTCTATCCGCCCGATCCGTGGATCGAGCCCGTCGGCGGCGGCGACCTCGACTATGGCTGAGTCGCACGAGCCGTCCGGCATGAACGTGACGCTCTGCAAAGGCTCGCCGTCGGGAGTCTCGGGCTCCTGGGCGTCGCTGTAGGTAAGCAGCTTGCGGGCGCTTTGCCCGGTGCGGCGGCACTGGATGAACCGCAGCCGGTCCGTGGGCAGGTCGTTGGCCCAGGCGCCGTAATGCGGGACGAAGCGGCCTGGCTCTTGAAGCGGATTTGGCTCCCAGCCGATGACCGGTGCGCCCGAGGCTGGATCGAACGCCAGGCGGATCAGCCTGCCCTGGCTGCACGCCTCGGCCCGCGCCATCCGAAGGATAGCCTCGACCCGCAGGGCGCTTTCGTCGAGGGCCTGCTTCTGATACCACTGGCCCATCGCCACCACGAACGTCCCGGCCAGCAGGGCGATAATCGCCGCGGCCAGGATAATCTCGACCAGCGTGAAGGCCCGGCGCGTTCGTAGTGTGCCCGCCTGCCCCCAAGGGGTAAGGGCATATTTCAAGTTGGCCGGGCCATTCGGACAGCGCCTCGCGGCGCGGGCGGGTAATGCCTCAGTTACAGGGGGGCTCACTTCGCGAACCCGCCTCGGCGGGCTATTGACCGGACGGGGCAATCCAAAGCGGCGTCTGCGCCGCCGCACTCCAAAGGGCAAGCCGCGGCCGAGGCATTCTCCGGTCTGGCGTGACGCCAAAAAACGCGACAGCCTGTGGAGTGCGGCGGCGCAGACGCCGCTTTGGATTGGTCGCCGCAGAACCAAGCTGGTCGATACCCCCTGTAACTGGGGCATTGCGCACTCGGGACACTTTGGCTTCCCGTCTGGCCCTGCTACGGATATCATCTTCGGGGCCATTATCCTGGTACTCCGCAAGCCCCAGCGCCCGGCCAGCCATTGCCGGCCGCGATTCAGCCTCTAATTGGTCTGGGCCTCGGACTGAGTCCATGCCTTGTTCTTGATGTCGTCGTCGGCGCCGTTGTCGTCCTGCTTGTTGGGCCCGAAGGACCATAGCTTGTAAGGCAGGGTCTTGGCTTCCTCGCTGCCCGGCTCGCTGGGCTGATAGCCGAGCTTATTGCCCCATCCGTCGATCGCGTCGGCCTTGAGGTACGGGCCGGCCCATTTCTCGGCGAGCTTCTCATCGGTGAAGCTGGGCTTCTTGACCAGGGCGTCCAAGCCTCCATCCGCGTCACCGGGGTAGTCGCCGATGTCCAGCTTGTAGTGCTCCAGCGCGCCGCCCACCTGCTCGATCAGAAACACGCTGGTGTCCCGCTTCGCCTTGTCCTGCGTGCCACCAACGGTGAAGAGGAAGACCCCTGCCAGGATGCCGATGATGGCGATGACCAGCAGAATCTCGACCAGCGTAAAGCCGCCGCGTGCGCTTTTTCGTGCGTTCATTTTTTGATGCTCCTTCTTGGCTGCTGCTTGCTGCTTGTATTTGGTATAACGCATCGGCCGGGTCCGGTCTTTCGCATCATCCGCAAAAAACCGCCACCGCTCCAGCCGGACCGTCGTACGGTCTCCGAGTTACTTCAACCGCGCCGGTCACTTTATGGACTGGGCCATTGTCAAAATCGGGTAAAGTAGCCCCAGCGCCAGCGTGCCTATGGTAATAGCCATCAGCACCAGCACGACCGGCTCGATGAGTTGCACGGCCTGGTTTACCTGGCGGTCGGTGCGGCGCTCGACGGTCTCGGCGATCTCGACGAGGACCTTGTCGAGTTGGTTGGACTCCTCGGCCACCGCGATCATCTCCAGCACCTGCGGCGGGAAAAGCCCGCAAGCGCGAAGCGGCGCGGTTAGCGTCTGGCCTCCCCGAACGCTCTCGGCGGCCTTGTCGATGTGCTCGGCCAGAACTACCGAGCCGGTGGCGTCCTTGCTGATTGCGAGGGCCTGGAGGATCGGCACGCCGTTGGCCATCATCGTGCCGAGGATCCGGCAGAACCGCGTGATGCTGACGGTGCGGATGACCTTGCCGATAACCGGCACCCGCAGCCGCCAACGCTCCCACAGCATCCGCCCGGTGCTGCTGCGCAGGAGCATTACCACGCCGATCACCGCGGCAGCCAGGCCGGCGAGGATCACCGGCCAGCCTTGGAGCAAGGCGTCGCTGACGGCGAACATGATCCGCGTGGGCGCCGGCAGCTCGCGCTGCTGGCCGAAGAGGTTCTTGAACCGCGGCACGAACCACACCAGCATGCCTACGGTCACCGACAGCGCCACCACGCTGAGCATGATCGGGTATATCATGGCCCCGCGGATCTTGGACTGGAGTTCATCGAACCGCTCGATGAAGCCCGAAAGGTTAGTCAACACGTCCTCCAGGAAGCCCGCCTTCTCGCCGGCACGGACCATGGCCACGTGCAGCGGGGCGAACACCGGGCCCTGCTCGCTCATGGCCTCGGCCAACTCCTTGCCGCCTGAGACGGCCTCGCCTACTTTTTTTATCACGGCCGAGAGGCGAGCATTGCTCGACGCTCGAGCGATGGTGTCGATGGACCGCACCAGCGGCACGCCGGAGCGGAGCAGGTCGGCCAGTTGCCCGTACATTATGCCGATGTCCCGCAGGCGGACCTTGCCGGTCGCGACTCGCTGGGGCTTCTGCTCGGTCAGGCAGATGGGATAGAGCTTCCGCTCGTCCAGCGCGCGAGCCGCCCCTTGCTCGTTGTCGGCCTGAATAGAGCCCGCAACGACGTCTCCGGAAGATGTCCTTGCCTGGTACTGGAATGTGGCCATGTTTGGAGAAGATAAACTCGAAATTCTAAACCCAAAATCCGAAACAAATCCAAAGCAACAAATTCAAAACACTTTCGATGGCCTGATCCCGGCCGTATTCTCGGTATCTGCAACAGGCACCGGCCGTTGGGACATTTGAATTTGACTATTGTTTCGGATTTCGTGCTTCGAGATTCGGATTTGTCTTCCTATACCGCCGCCACTCGCATGACCTCTTCAGGCGTGGTCACGCCCTGGCGGACCTTGATCCAACCATCGTCACGGATGGTCCGCAGCCCTGCCGCCTTGGCGATTTTGAGGATCTCGCTGGCCTGGGCGCGGGCCATTACCTTCTCTCGGACATCATCGTCCACGACCATCAGTTCATAGAGCCCGCTGCGCCCGTAGAAACCTGTGCCGCGGCACTTGCGGCAGCCGGCGCCGCGGAAAAGCTTCTGGCCCGGTTCGAGCTTCAAGTCGCTCGGGAGCTTATCGAGGTCCGGCAGGTACTCCTGCTTGCAGTCCGGGCAGATCGACCTCACCAGCCGCTGGGCCATCGACGCGGCCACCGTGCTGGTAAGCAGGAACGGCTCGATGCCCATGTCCAGCAGCCTGGTCGCGGCCGAGCAAGCGTCGTTGGTGTGCAGGGTGGAGAAGACCAGGTGCCCCGTCAGCGCCGCCTGTATGGCGGCCTCGGCAGTCTCCAGGTCGCGGATCTCGCCGATCATCACGACGTCCGGGTCGTGCCTGAGAATCGCCCTCAGGCCGCGGGCGAAGGTCATGCCGATCTTCGGGTTTACCTGTATCTGGTTGACGCCGTCGAGGTGGTACTCGACCGGGTCCTCGACGGTCAGCACCTTGATTTTCGGCGAGACGATAGCCTGCAAGGCCGCATATAGCGTGGTGGTCTTGCCGCTGCCGGTCGGGCCGGTGACCAGGACGATCCCGTGCGGACGATCAATCATCTGCTCGAAGACGGCGAACGTGTCCGGAGCCATGCCCAGTTCCGGCAGCGTATAGAGCACCTTGGCCTTGTCCAGCAGACGCATCACGATGCCCTCGCCGAACAGCATGGGGATCACGCTGACGCGAATGTCCACCTGCCGCCCGCCGACCGAGAGCTTGATCCGCCCATCCTGCGGCAGACGCTTCTCCGCGATGTTCAGGTTGGACATGATCTTGATGCGGCTGATGATCGCTGCCTGGAACCGTGACACCGTGGCCGGCACGGACGCGTCATGCAGCACGCCGTCGATGCGATATCGAATGGAAAGCCCGCGCTCGTACGGCTCGATGTGAATGTCGCTCGCACGCTCGTTGACGGCCTCAAGGAATACCTCGTTGACCAGCTTGACGACGCTGGCCTCCTGGGCCATCTCCAGCAGGTCCTCGTTCTCGGCTGACGAATCCTGAACCACCTCCAGGTCGTCCGTGCTCATCATCTCGTCGAGCGTCTCGCCGCCGATGCCGAAGTGCGCCTTGATGAGCTTCTGGATGTCCTCCTCCGGCGCCAGCGCCGGCTGAATCTCCAGGCCGGTCATCAGGCGGATCTCGTCGAAAGCGTACAGGTCGAACGGGTCGCTGGTGGCGACCACAAGCACACCGTCTTCCCGCTTGACCGGCAGGATGCCCTTGCGATGCACCAGCCTGGGCGGCAGCGAGCGGAGGGCCTCGTCGTCTATCTGAACCTTCGTGAGATCGATCATCGGCACGCCAAGTTGCTCGCTCATAACCCGCAGAAGATCCTCTTCCCCGATGCACTTGAGCCGAACCAGAGCCCTGTCGAGCCGCAGACCCTCGGCCTTGCGAAGCTCCATCGCCGCCGCAAGGTGGTCGGACGTGATTAACCCACGCTCAAGAAGTACTTCCGCAATACCCATCGACACGCTTCCGCCAGGCGAGGCCTGTTTTGCCATGCTGGCCATAAATAACTTCCTTCACTACATATACAACACGCCACTGCACGACCGGGGCCGCGGCGAAACAAACAGCCGCCCTGTCGCAAACTCAAAGTCAGGACCTGTTCTTCAAACCCCGCCCGCCCGGCAGAGTTCCGAAAGCTCCCGCCCACAAAGCCCATGGTGTCCAGTTACCAGTGTTTAACGACGGCCCGGGGGCACTACTGTCATTCTATCTATGTCATTTCCATTCCGTGGCCGAATCTCCTTCGCCAATAACCGGAAAAGCCGAAATCCTGATCCGCATCGCTCCCATAGGCACAAGCGTCACGGCCCCCGTTGGCGACTGGATCGGGGATTTGCGGGAATCATCACTTTGCCTGACGCGGTTAAACACGATGTTGATGTGATACCACGTGTTCATCGCCAGATTACCGGTGACGTTCGGGTCCTTGCCCTTGTTATCCGCCGGCTGGGTTAGCCGAAGCAGTTACCGGTGTGCCCCATCTCGCGCTCGCCGTACGACGCCACGATCATCCGCGAGAAGAACGCAGCCCCGCCGACGCGGTCCTGCGCGTCGAACATCACGGCCGCAATGCCGTTCTTGCCGTTGTCGCCGTGGTTGGAGCCGGGGTTGTGGTCGCCGTAGGGGATCGAGCCCTTGTTGATGTAGAACTCGAAGAACCGCGTGCCACGCTTGACGGCGTCGACGACCTCCTTGTCCTTCACGCCGCACTTTTCGCCCAGGACCATCGACAACTGGCAGACCAGGCCCGCCTGGTTCAGCGCCCCATAGCCCCCGAGCGGGCCATGAAGCTGCCCGCCGGTGGCCAGAATGGCCAGCGCGCCGACCTCGCCGGGAATGCTGGGGCCAATGTGCTTGGCCTTTCCCCTGGTATACTTAACGACTCAGGGGAAAAGGGCCTTTTCTTCCAAACTCCATCCAAACTCCATCCAAACCCCTCCCAATGAGCGCAACAACCACACCAAACGTGTGTTATGGACCGCTCCCAGGGGTCCCAAAAGGGCTCCAAACCCCCTCCAAAA
>CAZSBS010000031.1:0-10888 GCA_964605095.1 uncultured Planctomycetaceae bacterium
TCACCTCCGGCTATGCGCCAACGCCCCATTCGGGGCCGAGAAAGCGATGCGCCTCTGCCCTGAAAAGTCTTACCTCCGGTTGCGTGGGCCACGGCCCTGGCGGCAGCTATCGTCCTCGTCCTCGTTCTCGTCCTCGGCTTCTTCCTTCATCGGGTGAGCCGGGGGCTCATGTTCGACTGCGGTCAATCCCCGTCCAGCACTTCCGTCAGGAGGTACTGGTGCTTGTACTGCTCGCTTCGGCCGTGGCGGTCGGCGATGGCCTGGCGTTCGGCCTGCTCGAAGTGGCCGGGCTCGGCGACGGCCGGGCGGATGCAGCCTAGCCGGCCGCTGTGGCGTTTGGATGCGTACTCGACGTTCAGCCCGGCCAGTTCGCGGTCCATGGCCTCGGCGATGGCCTGCGGCGCCCAGCCTTCGGCGGGCTCGATGCGAAGCTCGTAGTACGGCGTGGCGGCGAACCGGCCCTGGAGTGTGAAGCGGTCGATTGCCGCGCCGAGCGGGGCCGCGGCGCGGCGCATGGCCTCGACAACCTGGTACTCGGTGATCTTCTCGCCGGTAATGCTGGAGGTATAGAGCCCTCGCGAGAGGAACTCGAAGAGCGGGCTCTGGCCGAAATGCCCGGTCACGCGGATGCGGTCGTCGATGCTGTATCGCCACAGGCCCGCCCAGTTGCTGATCACCAGGAAGTACTCCTGCCCTACTTCGAGCTCGTGGGCCCGCAGGGTCGGCGGGTTATCCCGGTCATAATCCACCGCGGGTATGAACTCCAGGAAGTTCGCGGTGATCTCGGCGACACCCGCGGGCGAGTGGTCGTCCAGCGGCACGGAGAACCGGCCCTCGCTGGCAAGCAGGCCGATGTCGCGGATAGGCACCTCGCCGAAGAGCTCGCGCAGTCGCCGCAGGTACAGCTTCAGCGTCCCGCCGGTCCAGTTGCACAGCAGCGAGACGTTCCAGAAGTGCCGCGGCAGCAGTTGCCCATCTCGCCTCAGCCCGTCTTCCATCCGCCGTGCAAGGCCAACGTTGCGACGGAAGCGCAACCGCCCTGCCAGGGCCGGCGGCAGGTGCCCGGGCGGGCTTATCGTCCCGTCGGCAACGTCGCGGATGAGCCTCTCCGCGTGCGCCTGGCCGACCTCGATGAGCCTGATCGTGCTCGACGGATTGGCTGTGGTGATGATGCTCACATCCCGCCCCACGCCGCAGCGGAGGATCGTGTAGTACTTGGCCAGCGGGTCGGAAACGTCCGCCGTCTGGAGCGGCGCGACGTACATCCGCCGCACGATCCCCTTCTGCGTGGCCGCCAGAAGCCCGCTGATGGCGCCGCACGGAACCCCCGCGGGGCTGGTGGATTCGTGCATCGACGAGTTGATGGTCATCAGCGGCCGAAGCCACGCCTCAGAGTGGTCCGTCAGCGCCTTGACGCCGAAGATGTTCCACCCGCGCCTCATCTCGGCCAGGAATCGCGAAGTGACCGGGACGTACTTCGGCTGGCCCGTTGTGCCGGATGTCTGGCTGAACATCAGCGCCCGCTGGCCCGGCGGCAGGAGTGCGTCGAACCCGCCGGCGAAGACGCGGTCGGCGTATGGTTTGAGGGCGTCGTAGGTTCTGACGGGCACGGCCGCGACGAAGTCGGCGTAGTTGCGGATCCTCTCGAAGCCGTGATCTCGCCCGAAGGCGGTGTCGCGATGTGCGGCCAGGAGCTCAGCCAGAACGCGATCCTGCGCGGCGGCGGTGTTCTTGTGGGCAGCCAGGAACGTCCGGACCTGCCCGGCGGCATGTCGCCCGGCCAGGAAGGCCACGGGTCGCAATAGGGTTCTGGTGAAACTCATAGGGAGGAAGTAGGTAGTAAGTAGTAGTTAGGAAGTAGGCAGGAGCTTCGCGGCCGGGGGCATCTTGGCACAAACTCAGTACTGATCATTGCCCTTATTGCTTCTTCCTACGCTGTCCACAAGACCTTTGAGTATCCTTTGAACCTCGTTAGTAAGTTCGATCACTGGCGCCAAATCATCAACGCCAGCCATCTTCAGACGAGACACGGCAATCAACTGCGTTTCGGTTTCGTTGGCCGATCCACGAGCAATATTCAGGAATCTCTGGTAGTCCGCCTTGCCCGGCCGGCTGTAACCTTCGGCGATATTGCTGGGAATACTCACCGCCGCTCTTCTCACCTGCGACGTCAATCCGAATCGCTCCTCCGACGGAAACCTGGCGCTCACGCGATATACGGCCACAACAAGATCCATGCCCTTTTGCCAGGCGATCAGATCCTTATATCCGCCCAGGGCCTTTGTATTCTGGTTTTCGCCCGATGCCACCTTATTCCATTCCTCTTGGGGTATGTATGCCCACACTACTTCCTGGCTGCTTCTTCCTAACTACTACTCCCTACCTACTACTCTTTTCCCCTCACGCCACTTCCACGTCCGCCGGCGCGGTGATGTTTTCAACGGCTACATCCTCGTCGGCCAGGTGCCTGCGGAAGAAGGCGACGGTCCGGGCCGCATACTGGCGCGGCTCGACGATGACGGACTGGTTGTGCTTGGCGCCCGGTACGATCCAGATGTACTTTGGCGCCGGGGCCATGTCGTAGAGCAGTTGTGTCTGATCGACTCGGATGTAGCTGTCCTTCTCGCCGTGGATGAAGAAGATGGGCCTTGGCTGCATCTCGTGGAGCGACTTGCGGACCGAGAGGTACCGGCAGCCCATCTTCGGCTGGGCGAACCGCATCAGCAGCCAGAGCAGCGTTTGCCAGAACGAATCGGTCTGGTTCTCGTAAACGAGCTTGCTTCTGGCGAAGATGTGAGCCCAGCGTTTCATCAGGGCCACCAGGGTGGTTTCGGTGCTGAAGGCCCCGTCGCAAGTGATGGCCTTGATGTAGGAATCGCTGGATGCCGCCAGCAAGGCCGCCCCCGCGCCGCGGCTTATGCCGAATACGCCGATCTCGATCGGCTTTCCCTCGGCGGCCAGGCACGCCTCGACGTGCGCGCAGGCGCCCAGCACGTCCTCCATTTCCTTGTCGCTTGGCCACTGTAGCGGGCGGTACCTGCCCCAGTTGCCGCTCTCGCCGTGTGCGCGAAAGTCGAAGGTGAACACGTCGAACCCCGACTCGATCAGCGGGCGCACGTAGCGGGCGCAGCTATGCATGTCCGAGCCGTACTCGTGGCAGAAGACTACCGTGCCGCGGTAGCCGCCGCGGTCTCGCGTCCGCAGCGTCATGCCGCGCAGGCTGCTGCCGTCGAAACTGCGAAAACGCACCTCCTCGCCGGAAATACGCTGGAAGTCCACCGGACCCATCGAAAGCGGAGGAGGCGTGTCACAGAAGATATTCAGGCAAATCCGCACGAACTTCGCCAGCCAGAGCACCAGGAACGCCAGCAGGCTCAGGCACGTCAGGACAATGGCGATGGCCGCCCAGTTCCTGTGGAACCAGGACTCCGGCGCCATCATGCTCATAGCCATGTCCAACCAGCCCTGCATCCTGATCTCCGCCAGCCGCCGGAACCTGCCGCCCTACGGCCGGGATTGCAAAGGTATACCCTCCAGGCTGGGGAAAAATCAAGCCCGCCCCTCCCGCCGGCCTGGCCAGGCGGGCTAGAATCGGTAGTTGTTGAATTTCCAGTGCAACCCGTTCGTGGCGAAGCTGATGATCGAGGCAATAATGACCAGTATGCTGATGATGAGGCCGATGATGCCGCATATTCGCCCGGCGCTGGCCTTGCCTCGATCAATCAGGTTGGCCCGGCCGGCGTCTATGTCCCTCATTGCGTTGCCGCCGAAAACGATTGCCAGACTGCCGCAGATAAGCCCAACGATCCCCCAGCAGCAGCAGGAGCCGACGATCGAGACAATACCCAGCACAAGCGCCGCCCCGGCGCCCGAGGCTGGCGGCAGTATGCCGTAAGGCCTGAACGGTTCGTATGGTTGAGCGGGCATCGGCGGCGGGCCGTAGCCGCCCGGCATCGGTGGCGGTTGGGGCACACCGGCGGGCCGCGGCGGCTGGGGGGCAGACGGCTCCGGCTGCCTGGGCTCCTGCCATTGCGCCGGCTGGGGTTCCTGATCCAGCGGCTCGACCGGCGGCTGATTCGCGGGGACGGGCTCCTGGGCCGGACCCGGCGTCAGCGATTCCATGGACCCAAGACCAGTCTCCCGCGAAGCCTGCGGCGGCTCCGGGTGGGCGTACCGGCTACCGAAGGGCGCCTCGGCGGCCGCGATAAATCGCCGTTGGCATTGCCCGCAAATAACCTCCTTGCCCAGGACGGAGTCCGGGCCGCTCAACTTGGTGCCGCAGTGAGGACAGGCTATGACCGGCATTGCGTACTCCAGAAAAGTTCGACAGGCAACCTACGGCAGTCGGGCACCTTAAGCCCGGTTCGCCGCGGCGAAGGCATCATAGCCCAATCGTCGCGCCGCGGCAAGAGCCGGCACCGGACCGAAGGCGACAAGTCAAAGCTCCTGAACCTCCAAGGCGGCGAGGCTACTGGAAAGTAGCCATTGCGATCCCAATGACCACACCCAGTATCCACGCCCCGATCGCCAGCAGCAGTCCGATAAGCCCACAGATCTTCCCAGCCTTTGCCAAGCCCAACGACGATGGGTTGGCCGAGCCTGCCCGGATGTCCCTCATGGCAATGTTGCTGAAAACCAGCGCCAGAGGCCCGCAGATCAATGGTGGCAAGGCGTAGCAGAAGCACGTCACCAGCGACGCGATACCCAGCACAAGGGAGGCGACCGCGTAGCCGCTGGTGGCAAGCGGCGCGGGCTGATAATACCCCCCCGTCACCTGCTGATAGCCCGCTTGCCCTGGCATTGGAGGCGGTGCAACCATCGGCGGCGCAACCAACGAGGGTGCCTGCGGGGGCGGCGCGGCGGGCTCTGCCCCGTCCGGCGGGGTCTCAACCGGCGTCTGCGCCTGGACCGCGACGGGCTGGGTCGAAGGCGGGGTCTGCGACTGGGCAACGAACAGGCACCTACACTTGCCGCAGGTCACCTGCTGGCCCAGAAGACTGTCTGGTGCGTTTAGCTGTGTTCCACAGTTAGGGCAGGTTATTACCGGCATTGGTCACCCCTTTTCGCCGACGAGGATCAACGTGTTGTTCTGCCCCCCAAAGCCGAAGCTGTTGCTCATGCATGTGCGGACGGTCGCCTTCCGGGAGGCGTTGGGCACGTAGTCCAGGTCGCAGTCGGGGTCCGGGTGATAGAGGTTGATCGTCGGCGGAAGCACCTGGTCCCGAATCGCCAGGATGCAGGTTATCAGTTCCGTCGCCCCGGCCGCGGCTATGAGGTGGCCCAGCATACTCTTTACGCTGGAGACCGGCACCTTGTATGCCAACTCGCCGAAGACGCTCTTTACGCCCAGCGTCTCGATCTGGTCGTTCTGCTTGGTGCCCGTGCCATGCGCGGAGATGTAGTCGATGTCCGCCGGGGCAAGCCCGGCGTCGGCCAGCGCCCTTTTCATGGACGCCGCAGCTCCGGCGCCGTCGGGGTCCTGATCGGTCACGCGGAAGGCGTCGGCGCTGCTGCCGTAGCCGACGATCTCGGCCAGAACCTTCGCGCCGCGCTTTCGGGCGTGCTCGAGCGACTCGATTACCAGTATGCTCGAGCCCTCGCCCAGGACGAAGCCGTCGCGGGTCTGGTCGAAGGGCCGGCTGGCCGAGGGAATGTCGTCGTTGCGGCTGGACAGGGCCGTCAGGCGGATGAAGCCCGTCACGCCGTACGGGTGGATCATGCTGTGGGCGCCGCCGGTGAGCATCACGTCGGCGTCGCCGCGACGGACCTGCAAGGTCGCCTCACCGATGGCCTGCGTGCTGGCGGCGCAGGCCGTCAGGACGTTGAACGCCGGGCCGCGAGCGCCGAACTCCGCCGCCAAGTGCGCGACGACCATGTTCGACTCCTGCTCGGCCTCGCGGTAAAACTCCATCCGCCGGAAGGCAAGCTCGGCCCAGCGGCGAGTGTCCACCTTGCCGTCGCACCACGAATCGACGATCGTGCCCGTGAAATTATCGAAGTCGATGCTGCCCTCGCCGCTGCCGAGGTATATCCCCAGCCGCGTGCGATCCAGTGCCGCGCAGTCGGCCAGGCCCGACTGCTTCCACGCCTGCACGGCCGCGCCCAGAGCGAACCGGCAGTGGCGCCCCGCGTGAACGTGGCGGGCGGCGTTTGGCACATGCCGGGCCAGGTCGTAGCCCTTGACCTCGGCTGAAAACTTCGTCGAATACGTGCGCGCGTCAAAATTGCCCGTCTCGGCGAGGCCGGACTCGCACGCCAGCAGCGCACGCCACATCGACTCGACGTCGTGGCCGAGAGGATTGACCGTGCCCATTCCCGTAATGACTACTCGTCTGGGGTTCATGGCTCGATACGCCTCAAGACACAGGCTCCGCTCTGCCCGCCGACACTGAAGGCCGCGCTGACGGCATACTCGAAATCGCCCGACCTCGCCGTTGACTGCAAGCTCAGCCCGCAATCCGGCGCGGCAGCGGAGAAATTCACCGTCGGCGGAACGCACCGGGTGTGAAGCGCCCGTGCCGCCACCGCCAGCTCGACCCCGCCGGCCCCGGCGAACAGCGAGCCGAGCGAGCCGCTGATTGCCACGGCCGGGATCCGCCCGGCCAGGTCGCCAAGCACAGATCGCCACTCGGCCGTCTCGCAAACGTCCTCGCCCGGCACGGCCGTGCCGTGCGTAACGATCAGCCCGACCTGCTGCGGGGTTATGCCAGCGTCTTTCATTGCAGCCCGCACAGCCTGGCCGAGCCCGCCCGCGCTGGGTTTTTCCACTTCGATTCCGTTGGGGTCGCAGGAGCTTGCGAAGCCGACGACCTCGGCGTACATCCTCGCGCCGCGGGCCTTGGCGTGCTCCATCTCTTCTATCACCAGCAGCCCGCCGCCCTCACCGATGACGGTGCCGGCGTGTTGCCTGTCGAACGGCCTGCACGCGCCCGACGCGTCGCCGCGCCAGGTGGTGCAGAGCCTCTTCAGAAGGCTCTGTCGAAGCAGGCCCATGGGGTTGAGCTTGCTCTCGGCCCCGCCGGCAATGACGGCGTCGGCCCCGCCTCGGGCAACCAGGCGGGTTGCCTCGCCCACGGCAAGGTGGGCCGAGGCGTCGCCGCAGGTGATCGTGTTGCTGGGACCCTTGGCGCCGTGGACGATCGTCACGTGGCAGGCCAGCATGTTCGGCAGATACTTCAGCAGCCAAAGCGGCGTGAGGTTGTTCATGCCGCTTGCGCCCCACTTGGCCATGGAAAACTTGCCATCGTCGTCCAATGCGGTTGTCAGGGCGACGCCTATCTCGTCGAGATCGGTGCAGATGAGCCCGGCGCCGATATTGCAGCCGAGCCGGCCCGACTCGATGGTAGTCGCGACACCTTCGCCGGCTGCGGCCGTCACGATGCCCGCGTCGGCAAACGCCAGGCTGGCGGCGCCGACAGCCAACTCAATGTCGCGGGCCATGATCTTGACGCTCTTGCGGTAGCTCTTGGGAACATAGTCTCGCGCGGAGAAGTTCTCGACGTATCCGCCGAGGTCGGTCGGAAAGGCGCCGGCGTCGAAGGAGGCTATCTTGCTCGTGAAGCTCCGCCCCGCCAGCAAAGCCTCCCATAGGGCGTCCATGCCTGCCCCGGCGGGAGTTACCACGCCCAGGCCGGTAATTGCCACGCGGCGCTCAGGCATTGCCCTTCTCCAGGAAAGGCCCCACCAGACGCTCGAACTGGCCGGTAAATACGAAGTTCTCCTCGGGGAACTCCATCCCGCCAAGGTTCTGGTCGATGTGCGAGAACATAAGGTCGATATGCCCGATGCACTTGCCGTTGCGCAGCACCGTGCCGGCGGTGCTGGCGGCCTCGGGGGCGATGTTCTCCACCTCGGCGCGGTAGGTTATCTGATCGCCCGGCAGGACCAGGTCGTCAAGCTGGGCCTTGACCACCTTGGCCAGGATCACCTTCTCCTGGAAGTTGCGAGCCTGCCCGACAAGTATGCCCGCGGTCTGGGCCATGCCCTCGATCATCAGGCTCATGGGCATGACGGGGTACGCCTCCCAGTGGTCGTGGAGGTGTTCCTCGGCCAGAGAGACGTTCTTGACGGCCACGGCCAGTTTGCCGGGGACAAACTCCAGGAATCGGTCGATCCAGATCCAACGCATGTCATACTCCGCCCGCCCGCGCGGCAAATGCCCGACGCACACCCGGGCCTGCGCCCCGCGGCTGCGGCTCAGCCGCCGACCTTCGTCTTGACGTAGCTGACGATAGTCTGGACCTTGAACAGCGAGGCCATCTTGTTGATGTCCGGGTCCTGCTCGAACTCGGTGAAGTCCACGTGAGGCATGGACGTCTTGAGCTGGGCAAGCCCGGAGGCCGTCAGCTTGCCGTCTTTGACGAACTCGGGATTGTTGAAGATACCGTCGGGGAACAACTCGCCACGGGGGATCTTGATGTTGAAGCCCTTCTCGAGACGGAAGACGATGTCCAGGAAGTCAATGGACTCGGCCCCGAGATCGCCCGTAAGGGTCGCGTCGGCCGTAACCTCTTCCTCGTCCACGCCAAGGGCGTCCACCAAGGTCTCTTTCACCTTCTCAAAGACTTCATCTTCGGTCATCGGCATTGCCTGTTTTCTCCTGTTGTGCCGTTTTCAAACGCTATACGTATTGATACAAATCGACAAAAGATGCGTTCCCTGCCGCCAAAGGCAAGCCGGGACTCTACATGTATAGAGGCCCCGACGCGACAAGTCAATGTTATTGGTTATTGGCCTTTTGGACCGCCAAAGCAACCCTCCACGCCAACGGCACGACATTTGCGTCATTTCCCTCCGCCTCAGTTGGGCCTGCCTGCCGCCAGGGCCTCCGGCCCCCCCACCAGCCTGAAGCGCTGGCGAAGCTGGGCCAAGATCGACTCATCCGCGCTGGCCGGGGCGAGCTTCTCATCGGCGAGGTTGAAGCTGCGAAGCTCCAACCGGCCCGTGACCGCCTGGCGGTCGCCGACGTACCCGACAGCCTTGAACTTAGAGGTGTCCGGGCCGATCTCCATCGCCTCGACCTCGCAACGCAAAATATTGCCAGGCTTTACGAAATACGTGTACTTCACGTTCCGCGCCGTCGTCAGCACCACCATGCTCTTTGCGAAGTCCTGCTCGATGCGGATCAGCCAGGCCGCCGACTGCACCAGCGCCTCGATCATCAGCACCCCCGGCATAACCGGAAAGGCCGGAAAATGATCCGCCAGGTACTCCTCGGCCAGCGAAAGCGCCTTGATCGTGACGATCCGCTTGCCCGGCTCGACCTGCTCAATCCTGTCCACCAGATGGAATTTCATCGCTTCCTGAACCCTGTGTGCCTCATTTGCCCGCAAGCGCAGCCGCAACGGAGCTTCGGCCTTTTAGTCCCTGGCGGGCACTTATGCAAGCATTTTTGCTAAGAAAGCCCGCCGCCGAACGTCGTGAGGGTAAGAGGCGGCGCCAAAGTCGGCAACGCCGCCGGGCACGCGGACAGAATCTCGAACCGATAAGGAGAACCAACGCATGATCGCCGCACTGACAAGGCTTGGACTTATTGTGCTGCTATTCGCGGCCGCGACGGCTGGGGCCGCCGCACAAACGCCCAAGGCCGAGGCACCCAAGACGGACGCCAACGCGGGCGCTGCCGCTGCCACAAGCAACATCGACCCGATCCCGCTCAAGCTGCCCAAGCCGAACTTCGGCGGCACGCCCCCAAACGTGCCGCCGGGCACCCGCGTTCAGATCACCGATGGCCCGGCCAAGCCGCGAGCCCCGTTCCTGGCTCCCAAGGGCTGCGCGAACGTCGCCTTCAAGAGGCCCGTCACGGCCAGCGACAACGAGCCGGTCATCGGCACGCTGGACCTGATCACCGACGGGAACAAGGAAGCCGTCGGAGACGCCTACGTGGAGCTTGGCCCCGGCGTGCAGTGGGTGCAGATCGACCTTGGCTCGGCCGTGACCATCCACGCGATTGTCCTCTGGCATGAGCACAAGGACCCCCGCGTCTATCACGACGTGATAATCCAGGTCTCCGACGACAAGGACTTCATCAAGAATGTCCGCACGCTCTTCAACAACGACCACGACAATTCCGCGGGAATGGGAATCGGCGAGAACTGGGGCTACTATGAAACCAACGAGGGGCTGCTGGCGCCAGCCAAGGCCGTCAAGGCCCGCTTCGTCCGGCTGTACTCAAACGGCAGCACCGGCGACGACCTCAACCGCTACACGGAAGTGGAAGTCTACGGACTGCCGGCGGGGAAGGCGGCGAAGGCGACCACACCGGCCAAGTCGGATGCAACGGCAGCGACAAACAAGCCGGCGGCAGGCCCCTCGGCCACTACCGCCAGCAAGTCCAGCCCCGACGGGGCTGGCGGCGCATAGCCGGCCCTTGGGGCCCCTGGCGGGGAGATGACTGAAAGGAACCTCCGGCTATCCCGGCGCGCCGGGAACGGCCCTGTCGGGCCTCCAAGCCAGTCACACGGAATTGCCGAACAGTCTCAACTGATGGCCAATCTCCGCCCACACCGCCGCCAGCAGCACCAACGTGTCGATCAGGTCGTCGGTCCAGTCGACCGACTTGCCCTTTCCGCAACCCGCTTGCATCGGGTACAATTTCTTTGACCAAGGATGACCCGTGCATATCGAGGAGTTGCGATCATGGCGATTCGCTCCGCCATAGTGGTGATAGTGTTTCTCAGTCTTGCGGGCTTCTGCGCCGCGGACGATGCAGGACAATCGCCCCAGGCGCCGTTGAGGCCTGCTCGCTTCAGCGAGCAGGTGGATAACCAACCGAAGCCCACACCCACCACACCCACCGCTTCCAATCCCCCCGCCTCCAGGCCCGCCAAGGTCGCCGCGTGCGTCTTTGACTTCACCTGCGCCGCCGACGCTGAGTACGGCAAAAAAC
>CAZSBS010000031.1:10988-25893 GCA_964605095.1 uncultured Planctomycetaceae bacterium
GCCGCGTGCGTCTTTGACTTCACCTGCGCCGCCGACGCTGAGTACGGCAAAAAACTCGCCAACGCCATCCGCATGCGCCTGGCGCGCCACGAGCAGTTCGACGTGATGGACCGGCTGACCACGGCTGAGTTCGCACCCGCCCTGCCGGCAAACACCGAGAGCAACAAGGTCGTCGAGATGATGACCAAGCGCCTGGCCATCGAGCTCGCCGTGTACGGCACGGTCGTCAAGGACGGTTCCCGCGTCCGGCTGGAGCTGGCTTGCGTGGACCTTCGGCCGGGGGCCGAGCACAAGACATGGCACAAGGACCTGTCCGACAACACCCAGCGGCCCGAGGCGGTGATAAGCAAGGCCGCCGTCGAAGCCGTGACGGGTGCGGCCGAGTGGGTCCCGCCGCAGTATGGCGACGAGGCGGAGCCGACCGCCGCCGAACTCGGCGAGCCGGTGAACGTCAACGGCACGTTCGACCAGCCAGGCCACGCCGGCTGGCAGGCGCCCGACAACGCCGCGAGCTTCCTCGAGCCCGGCCCGGGCGGGCGCGGCACGATCCTCCGCATCCGCACGGATCTTGCCCGCGCGCCGTACATCGACTACATCCGAGCCATCCGCATGGGCAGGGCCAGCCCCGCCAACCCGCCGAATATCGCCACCGAGACCGGCTACAGTTGCCTCGGCGGAATGGAGGGCGTGCACTTCAAGAGCGACTGGATAAAGGCCACCCCCGGCCAGCGCTACTGGCTCCTGGCCGACTTCGACCGACCCGGCGGCAAGGTGTTCGTCAAGGGCTCAAAGGCCACCGAATACGCACTCGACGGCCTGCCCGAAAGCGCCCTGGCCGCCTTGAAGATGACGCCAGAGCAGTTCGCCGCCTTGCCCGAAGCCCAGCAGAAAAAGCTCGTCGCCGAGGCCGCCAAGAAAGATCCCAAGGCCTTCCTCCGCGAATGCTACCGCTGGTACCTCAACTGCCGAGGCCAGGATGGCAAGTGGAACCATCTCGCCGCCCCCTTCCCCCCGCGAGGGGGCCTGCCGGCGGACGTCCAATGGCTCCAGATTCAGGTTTACACATACTGGCCGGCCGGGACGTACAGGTACGACAACGTGCAAATGTACAAGGACCCCCGCCAGAAAGCACCGCTGCCCGAGGAAAAGCCGCGAACGCCGAAAGGCTCGGATAAGTAAACCGCACAGGGAAGAGCCCGCTCAGCAGGGGTTCAAGGAACAAGAGACGCCGGAAAGCCCCACCGCACATGGGAAAGAAGTCGCCATCGCCAAAAGGCTCGGATAAATGAAACGCATGACCGCCGCGACCGCCATGTTTGCAGTTTTTCTATGCCAGGCCGCTGCCGCCACGCCGGGCGCGGGTGGCACATCTCCCGCCGCAGCGGCCGCGACGTCCTCCGCACCAGCCCCCCTGGCCGACTGCCCGGAAATCGTCTTCATCAAGCGTCACCACATACGCCCCCCCTTCGGGCTAGGCACGATGTACGCATGGGACTGCTACTCGCCCGGCGGCGGCATTTACGCGGCCGACCCCCGCAACCCGGAGCGGCCCCATCGCGAGATATTCCGCGGCGACGATGGCGTGGTGTTCAACATCGAGCTGTCCTACGATGCCCGCAAGATCCTCTTCGCCTGGATGTCGATGGCGAAGGATGCCCGCGACTCGTTCCATATTTACGAGATCGGCGTCGACGGCAAGGGCCTGCGCCAACTCACGACCGGGCGATACCACGACGTAAGCGCCATCTACCTGCCCGGCGGGAACATCTGCTTTTCCTCAACCAGGAGCGAGTGCTACTCAATGTGCCAGCCCGCGCCCGGCTGCGCTATGTTCGTCATGAACGCCGACGGAGGCGGCATCCGTCGAATCGAGTTCAGCACGCTGGGCGACTACTCCCCGGCCGTCATGGCCGATGGCAGGATCCTGTTCATGCGATGGGAGTACAACGACCGCAGCCTGTTCACGCGTCAGAGCCTCTGGACGATCAACCCCAACGGCACGTCGGTGAGGCTGTTCTACGGCAACACGCTGGCCAGCCCGAACGTCTTGTGGCAGGCAAGGGAGATTCCCGGTTCGGATAAGGTCATCTGCACGATGGCGCCGCACCATGGCACGCCGTCCGGCGCGATTGCGGTGATCGACCAGCTACTGGGCATGGAAAACCCCGCCGCCATCACGAACCTCACGCCGTCTATCCACGTCAGGGTCAGCACGGACCACGGCGCCTGGCCGGCAGGCGACACGCAGCACCCATGGGCGTACCTCGACCCCTGGCCGCTGGACGAGAAGCACTGCCTCGTCGCCTACGGCGGGCCGGCACCAAAGAAGGACGAACTGGGAAAATACAGGCTCGTGATGCTCGAACCCGGCGAGAAACGCACGCCGCTCTGCGAGGATGCTACCTACTCGTGCTTCAACCCGATCCCGCTGCGCCCCAGGCCGGTGCCGGCGGATCTGCCCGGGCCGGTCGAGTCGCAGGAGGCCGCGGGCACGTTCGTCCTCCAGGACGTCTATCGTGGCCTGACCGGCGTGCCGAGAGGCGCGGTCAAGCAACTGCGAATCATCTCGCAGGCGCCCAAGCCCTGCAACATGCGAGGCCAGCGCGCTTACGACCACGACCCCCTCGTCGGGCGCGGCACGTACTACGTCAAGTACAACTACGGCACCGTGCCAGTCGAGGCCGACGGATCGGCCTGCTTCAACGCCCCAGCGGGCGTCGAACTCTACTTCCAGGCCCTCGACGCCAACGGCAAGGAGATCTGCCGCATGGCCTCGATCACGCAGATCATGCCCGGTGAAATGCAGGGCTGCATCGGCTGCCACGAGCCCCGAGACTCCTCCGCCACCGCCAACAAGCCGCTGGCTATGAAGCGCCCGCCCGTCGATATCACCCCGCCGCCGTGGGGCGCCGGACCCGTGGACTTCGTCAAGCAGGTCCAGCCCGTGCTCGACCGCTACTGCACTAGCTGCCACAGCGGGTCGGACCCCAACGGCGGCATCGACCTGTCCAACGACAAGGCCCAGCTCTTCAACATGGCCTACACGAACCTGACCGTGCCCAAGTGGGTGGACTTCTATTGGGTCAATTCCGCCGGCACGGCCGTGATTAAGCCGATGTCCAGCGGCTCGTACGTCAGCGGGCTGACAAAGCTGATAGAGTCCCGCCACGCCAAGGTGGACGCCGACGATGCGTCCCGGCGGGCGATCTACGCGTGGATCGACACCAACGTGCCCTATTACGGCACCTACGACAACACGCGCCCCGGCACGCAGGGCTCGCGCGACATATGGACCGGCAAGTGGTTCGGCGACGTCAATCGCCTCTTGAAGGCCGGCGGACGCCCCGGCCACGGCGAGGCGTACATCAACCTCACGCATCCCCAGTGGAGCCGTGTGCTGGTGGACCACCTGCCCAAGAACTCCGGCGGGCGCGGAATCACGCCAACATTTACCGGCCTGGACGACCCGGACTACCAGGCCATCCTGGCCGCCATAAAGCAAGGCCAGCAGGCCCTGAACGCCAACCCGCGAATGGACATGCCCGGCGCCCGCCCCGTGCCATATCCGACGGACTTCGGCAAGCTCCATGGCGGCTTCGCCGGGCCGTAGTGGCATGGGCGTCCGTGGCATGGCCATCTTGGCCATGAGTCCCACGGGCATCTTGCCCGTGGTGTCGGTCGAAGGAATCTTCAGAGTTCGCGGGTGCAGGATGCCCCTGCGACTCATGGGCGAGACGCACATGCCACGCGAAAATCCCGGTCGCGAAAAGCGCGGTTTGACCGGACCACGGACCTTGACAGCCCAGCCGCACGCGGCGATAATGCCTGCGTCGATGCCATAAGCCCAGGCTGCGCCGAAAGCCACTACACCGCCTCGGGCACAAGCATCGCAAACTTTGCGGGCGTAATTCAGTGGTAGAATGCCAGCTTCCCAAGCTGGACGTCGACGGTTCGAATCCGTTCGCCCGCTTCATTTTGAGATGGCATAAGGCGGAGTTGGGAGCATTCATGGCAGATTCATCCATAGTCCGCAGAGCGGCCGAAATGCTCCTTCGCGCTGCACCAGGGTCGAAGGTCATCCTGTTTGGCTCGTGGAACGCCCCACGTCGATAGCGACCTGGATTTCCTTGTGGTCGAGCCGCTGGTGACGAACCCTCGCGCCGAAATGGTCCGTCTGCGGGATGTTCTCCGCCCGCTGCGCGTGCCGGCGGATGTGCTGGTTGTGAGCGACAAGGTCTTTCAGGAATGGTGCGACACGCCGAACACCGTAATCTACGCCGCAGCCACGGAAGGCAAGGTCTATGACCAAGTCGCTTGAACACGCTCTGCTCCTGCTGGAAAAAGCGGACGAAGATTTGTTCACCATCCAGGAACTCATCAAGGATTCACTCTCCTCAAGCGGTCATCGGCTCTCACGCCCAGCAGGCGGTTGAGAAGTCCCTCAAGGCAGTCCTCACCAACAGAGCGATCCGGTTCCCGTGGACACACGATCTTGGCGTGCTCATTGACTTGCTCACGGACCACGGGATTCCCCCGCAGCCGGCTTGATGGAAGAAGGGGCTTTCCACTTCAGCGCCCGGCTCAACGCGTCGAACCACCGTTCCGCATGCTTGGCAAGGCCCTTTTGATTGAAATGTACGCCGTCATGCCTGTATTCCGACCCTAACAGGTCATCGGTGACCGGCCCCCGGCCGCAAATCCGCTTTGCCCATAGCAGTTGTTGCCCCTTGGCCACCTGTTCCTGTTCCGGTGGCTGCGACCCCGGATGAAAGGATGCTTGCGCTACAAACCACGGTATCTCATATCCCGCATCTTTGTTCAGCGCCTCGACGATGGTCTTCACACGGTCGCAGTAGGTCTCGGCGGAAGTCTTGACTAAGGTGTCGGATTCGCCCTGGTGCCAGAGTACGGCGCGAACCCCGTCTTTTCCGAACACCTTCACACAAGCAAGCAGATTCCTGTAGAGCTTGGTATCGGGAGGGAGCCAACTCTTGACTTCAGTCCATGTCAAGGAAGCGGACCTGAAACAGACGGGAACTTGTTGCGACGCCACGATCCTGTCGCCCAGCAATGCCCACGGACTGCCCCTGTCACCGCACCCGCCTGGAATCGGGTCCTGCGCGTGGACAAAACACTTGCCGTTAAAATAGACAACGCGGTTGTCTTGTGCCACTTGCCGCGGGTTTCCGTAATTGGCGGAGTTGGACTGCCCTGCCGTGACGAACACCTCTCCGACGCCAACCTTGTCCAGCATCTGCTCTGCAATAATCCCGGTTCCCGCCCGCGCGCGGACCGTCACCTGATACCATCCACCTGCCTGCAACCTCAGCCGACCTGAGAATCTTCCGTGAACGCCCTGCCCCTGAGGGGTGACGGCAATCCATTTTGCGGGAGCGCCCCGCTTGGCGACAGGCGCCAGGTCGGCCTTGGCCTCGATCACGTCGGCTTTGTCGCTGACGGTTCCTTCTATCAGGATGTCCGCCCGATCCGCCTTGTCACGCTGGAACACCTGACAGGAAACGGGGGATGTCAGGGTCAATGTTGCTTTGGCGTCTTCGGCCTGAATGTAACTGTTGGCCGCCAACAGCGCGATGCAAAGCCCAAACCATAGTCTGACACGAGTTGTTCCCACGAATTAAGCCTTTCCGCATAAATTGACCGCTAAGTCACACAGGCTGTCCTCGTTGAACTGCAAGGTATCCTTCCTGCTTTCTCACATGTCTGACTTAAAACTATACTGTCCCGAGCCAACCTCATACACCGCGGCACCGTTTTCCATTCGCAGAAACCTAACGCCGTCCGCCTTCGCCGCAGGCTTGGCGGATTCTGTCACTCCGGCAGCGTTCTTGGCCGGGACATATACCGTGGCGGTGGTGTTGACTGGAATCGTGACCTCCATTGATAGTATGTTGCCCTCACGCTTCCAGTTGCTGACGATGCGGCCCTGGATCGAGTCGTAGCTGCACTTGACCCACGTCAGGTCCCCAATGACCGCGGGCTTGATAATGATCTTCTTGAAACCGACCCCAGACTCATCGGGGCGGATGCCGGCCAGGCCCTGATAGAACCAACTGCCGGGACTGGCAAAGCAAGAGTGGATTTGGGAGTAATACCCGTTCCACTGTTCCCACATCGTGGTTGCCCCCTGCGCCAGCATGTAGCCCCATCCCGGATAGGTCTCCTGGTTGAAGATGGTGTAGAGCAAATCATTGCGGCCGGCTTCCTGCAGGTATTGAATGAGAAAATAGGTGCCGAGCATGCCGGTATCAAGGTGCCCCTTGTTCTTAACCACAATTAGATCTTCGAGTTTTTTCTGAACGGTTCCAACCAGGGCATCAGGGACGATGCCTGTCATCAGCGGCATCACCTGATAGGCTTGCTCGTCGATGACATAGAGTTGCTTTTGTGGATCGTAGAAGGCGGCATGGATAAGCGGTCTGATTTTATTCATCTTGGCCGCACAGTCATCGGCGTCTTTGGTCTTTCCCAGAATGCGGGCGCTGCGTTCGAGAATTTGCCACAAGTAAACGCGATAGCCGTTGTTGAAGGCTTCACAGGCCGTTTTGCCCGGCCAGTTCTTGGTATCCATGCCGCGCCCGGGCGGAACCCAGTCGCCGAGAAACTGCCCCCTATCTCCCTGTTGCCGCAGAACGTCATTCGCACATTGGCGCTCGATAAACTCGACGTAACGACGCATCGGTTCGTAGGAACGCGCAAGCAGGCGGCGATCACCGTAGTAGACGTATGTCTTCCAGGGCAACACACAACCGAGACCTCCCCACCCCGGGCCGCCCCAGGAGGGAATCACGAAGGGTGCGGTATGGGGGAATTGGCCAGTGCCCGGATGTTGCGCATCCAGCCAGTCGACAGCCCACTTGGCATAAAATGCCGGGGCGTTGCGGTTCATGATTTGAGTGTCAATCGAGGTCTGGCCGTCACCATAGCCCAGGCGTTCGCGGTGCGGACAGTCCACCATGTAGCCGCCCAGGCTCAGGCAGCGGATCGTCCACAGGTTGAACTGGTGGATCCGGTTGAACAGGTCGTTGGAACACTCGAACGTGCCGACCGGCTCCAGATCCGATTCGATCAGCAAGGCCTCGGCGTCACCCTGCGACGGCTTGGTGGCCAGCCCGTTCACGGTGGCATAGCGGAAACCGTGATAATTGAACTTGGAACAGAACACCTCGCCGGGCTTGCCGGCCGAGATGTATTCATCGCGCTGTTGGAAAGTCTGGCCCGGTTTGTCGGCATACGAGATCGTCAAACGCTGGCCGGCCACCAACTGCGGCAGGCGAAGCCGCATCCAACCGGTCAGGTTGGTGCCGAAATCCAACTCCCAGTTGTTAGCGCCATTGGCGGTGCAAGTCTTCAGGGGAATAACCTTGGTGATGCGGTTCGGGGGACAGGACTGTGCCGTTGCCACACCCTCGGGTGTGGCGACCTCCTCGACCGGTAGCCATGCTCCGGTCCTGCATCCGACCTCGTTCCATCCTGCTATCTCTTTGCGGGCGTCAATGGTTTCGCCGCCCATATTGTTCCACGCCCATGGACCAAGCAAAGCACGGGTGCTGGTCATACTGGTCCAGGTGCGGTCCGTCCCCACCATCACCCGCTGCCCGCCGACGGACATATCGAGTTGAGCCCGGGCGCTCGCCCCGGTCTTGGCCCAGCCCCTGCCCAGCCACAGGCCGACGCAGTTAGGGCCTGCACGCAGCAGCTTGCTGATATCATAGGTGGTGTAGAGCGAGCGTTTCTTGTCTTGCGACACCGCCGGAGCGAGCACATCGTCGCTCACTTTCTTTCCGTTCACATACAATTCGTAGTAGCCCAGCACATTCACGAAGGCCAGTGCCCGGTCAGGCGCCGCCACGAGGGTGAACTCCTTGCGCAGCCAGGGCGAAGTATCATTTCCCTTAGGCTTTATCCACTTCGCCTGCCAATCGTCGGGCTTCAGCAGGCCCATCGACCACCAGGCCGGAGCGCTCCAACCCGAAGGCTTGGCGCCACCAAACCACACGCGCACCTTCCAATGGTAAACCATCCCCGACGCCAGCGGCTTGCCTGCCCTGAGCGAAGTCGAAGGGCCTGCACATTCCACCTGGATGCTTTGGTCCGACACCACCTTGCCGCTGTCCCAAAGATCACCTTGGTCTTTGGCGAGAAGCTCCGGCGTCGAAGCGACCAGAATCTGATAAGCCGTCTGTTTCTGACTTCTGGGTATTTCCGATTTGAGATTTGCGATTTGAGATTTCAGATCGGCAATTATCCAACTTAGCCTCGGCTTCTCCGCATCAATTCCCAGCGGATTCTCCCGATACTCACACCGTAGGTTAGCAGGCACAACGTCCGATCTCCCCAAGCCGCCCTGGGCATTTACCGTCGGCGTCAACAACATGGCCGTCATCCCGTACACAATAGCGAATCTTTTTGTCATTGGCCCCTTCCTTGTCTTTTTTCCCTCGCATGCGTTACTTCACTCCAAGGACCTTAATTCGCTTGAGGATCAGTTCCCTGGGAACGTCGTTCTTCGTTTCCAGCTTGATGAACCTAACCAGACGCCCCGGGACATTGGCGCCAGCATCCAAATGGGTCACGGCCGCCAAGTCAAGACGGATCACTTTCCCCCGCCCCTCGCTTGAATCACCTGCAATTCCTGGAAGGCCGTGTTTTCCGAGTCATTGATGGGGAAGACCGCCCAGACCAGCCAACGATAGCTGCCCAGCGGCTTGCCGTCGCTGCCGCGGATGCTGGTGGCCTTGTACTCGGCATCCTGACGGGCATCAACGGCGATGACCGGCGTGAAAAGCTTCGGATCGGCGACGTTCCAGCCTGGATCGGATGCGGCACTGCTGCCGTAGAGCACGAAGTTCTGGCGGCCACGTTCCCCGCCGCGCGAGAACGTGTCGACCTGGGCAATGCTTTTGACCGCGGCCAGATCGAGTTTGTACATGCCATTGATAACGCCGTTGCCAAACATCGGCCCCATGCCATTGCCGACCTTGCCATCGACGAGAGAAGCGATCGGATCGTTGTTGGTGGGTGCCCCGCTGGCGCTCACCTTGGCAGGAACCACAGCCGCCGCCGGCGCCAGGGGGACCGTTTTGAACTCGGCATTTCTCAAAGTCTCGGTGACAACGTACGCATAGTCTTTCACCTCGACGGTAACCTGCTTTTGCTTGCGTGAGACGAGAAGCGTCAGCTTCTGGCCGGCGGCCTTGTCGCGCAGTTTCTGCAGGTCATACGCGGCCCTGACCGGTTGACCGTTACAGGCGAGAATCACATCGTCCTTCCGGAGCCCGGCCTTGGCGGCAGGGCTGGCGGCGGGAACGTCCAGCAGCAGGACTCCGGATTCATCCGGCAACCCATAGGCTGAGCGGTCGCCAAGGCCCGAGATGTCGCGAATCCGGGCCTGCCAGGCGTAATTCGCACGCTTGACGACATGGCTCTTCCTGACGAGCCTCTCGATCTTGGGGATTTCCGGGGTGCGGGCGATGGCCTTGAGCTCCGGCTTCTGCACGCCGAACTGGTCCATCGGGAAATTCACAAACCCCAGCTTCAGTGCCGGCGAGCCGTCCTTCACCCGAAAATCCCCTTTGGCCGGATCGATGAACATTGCGTCGGCGATGATCGAGTGTTCATCACGGTTGGATTGATCGGAGAGGGCGTCGGCGGGTTGCGGATTGGCCAAACCCTCGCAATGCACCAGGTTGTAATCCATCTCCTTGCCCCACGGGGTTGAAGGCATGCCGCCGGCAGGGAGGTAATGATCGGTTCCCATGATATTGCGGCGGACGACATCCTCGCTGTGCTTGTACCAGCAGTGCGGATGAAAGCCGTTGTTGACCATGATATTGTTTTCCACAACGCGGTAGAAGCCTTCGCGGTTCTTCAAGCCGCCGTGCAGAAACAGGTTGTTGTAGATGTGATAATTGCTGGAGCCGTCGTCGAGATCGACATCCCAGCCATGGTCGCAGCGCCAGCGGTTGTTACGGATAATGGTCGTCTTGACCGCGTCAAGGAGCACGACGCTCTTGTTCGCTTCCCACCCCTTGTCGTCGTTCAGATTCAGACCGCCCAGCCCCCAATAACGGTCGCGGCCCCAGGAATTGAAGGAGCCGTGGTCGCCCGTCTCCTTGACGGTGTCGAATACGTCACAGAACTCGATGACATGGCCGCCCCAGCATCCGTCGCCGATGTTGATGCCGGACCGCGGCATATCATAGATCGAGCAGTGGCGGACGGTGATCCCCTGCGACATATCCATCGTGACTCCCGCCGTCTGCTTCTCGATCTGGCCTATCTCATGGATAAGGCAGTCATCCACCACACACTCGCCCGGGTAGTTCTTGGTCTTGGGCCCGGGAGTCTTGTCGAGCTTGCTGAGCTCGTTTCCCCCTTTCCAACTGACGGGGTTGCGGCAGGCATTGGGGTCGCCGATGAGGGCAACACCGCTACCGCCCACCCTTGTAATGTGACAGCCACGTACCGCGACCCTGCGGTTGTAGTTATTCACGAACACGGCGTTGCCGCCTACCTCGTCAATCAAGCAGTCCTCGATCGAACAGTCTTCCGTGCCGTTCAGGAACAGCGCGCCGCCGCGATAAATCGCCCAGTCAGTGCGCAGCAGCGGTTCCCTTGTATCCATGAAGGTCCGTGCGGCGTGGCGGAAGGTCAGTCCTTTGAAGCTGACGAACCGGATCGGGGACCGCTCCGTTCCGCGGAACTCGACAAGATGCCGGAGACGAACCCCTTCGATCATGGCTTTGGCCAAATCAACGCCGGCGGGCGGGTAGAAGTACAGGGTGGCGGTCTTGGAATTGAGGAACCACTCGCCGGGCGCATCCAATTCCTCGAAGATATTCTCCACGAAACGGTGGTCCTTGTTCATTCCCATCGGCCGGTTGTTCTGCCACCCACCTTCATAGGTGACCTTGTTGTCCGACCCTTTGCCGGTAATGAGATAATGCATGCCGCCCCACTCCGCGGCATGCAGGGCGTGGATAAACCCGCCAGCGGGATCCTTCCAGCGCGCCGCCCGTTCCGGACTGAACGCATCCGCCGCCGTGCCGTGGAAGACACGCTCCTTGGGATCGAAGTTCGGATACCGCGCCATGGGCTGGAGTTCACCATTGACAAAAAGTTGGTCCGTGGCAAAGCCCGCGGGCACCTTGGCCCGCATGATGCCGTCCTTGTACGGTTCCCACTTGAGGCCTTTCAGTCGGACTCCGCCGCTGATCACCGCCTGCTCCTTGCCATACGCCTGATACACAACCGGGGCGGTCTTCGTGCCGGAATCCTTGGCGGTAAAAACCAAGGTCTCGGGCAGATAGTACGTTCCCTTCCTCACAAAGACCGTGACGGCCTCGCGCCTGGCCGCGTTTCGCGCGGCCTGTTGCGCCTGCTGCAAGGTTGCAAATGGTTTCTCCAGAGTGCCTGGATTCGTGTCATTCCCGGCGGGCGCCACAAAGATCTGCGCTGGCCGCGATTCGCCCGGAGCATAAGCACCTAGTGACATCATAATGGCAATCGTCGCTAATATTGGTTTGTTCATCTTGTTCTACTCTTGTTGGTTACGATTCACGGGGGCCTTACCTATGTCGTGGCAACCGCCTCACTTCTTGATGCTCCGCAACTCCGGCTGGGTGGTCGCTGCTTCGATGGCCTTGATCGCGTCTTCGACGGAGGTGACCCTCATCTTGTTGCAGTCTTCGGGGAACCCGCCCGCTTTCCATTCAGCGTTGAATTGAACGACCAACGCCTTGAGCCCGGGCAGCGCTTCGCGGGCGGCCTTGCCATAACTCATGATCTCCTTCATGATTACCCCGGTCCTGCTTTCGCTGCCGTGGCCGCCCTGGGTTGTCGCGAAGTCAACACCCACCGCGATGCCCTCTTTAAAGTGGTATTTCGTCAATGCCCTGAATGCCCCCATGCGGATCTCGTTGGAGAACATCTTGTCCGCCGGGCTCGGCGTCTTGGCGGCGGCGAGGAGGTCCGGCGCCAGCGCCTGCACGTCCGCCAGGGTCAGCCGGTTCTCGAAAAAGCCTCTCAGCGTGGCCCGTGCCATTCCGTCGGCGTTATTTGCCACGGCCCGGATCGCCGGGTAGAGCAGCTTTGGATCGGTTCCCTTGAGGGCGTCTGTCAGTCCTCCGGCGAACAATGCGGCAGCCAACTGGCCATGGGCGATCTGGACGGGATCGGCCCAGTTGATCGGCTTGAGGGGCTCAGCGGTTTGGGCGGTGGCCTTGAGGATGTTGGCGACGGCCGGCCTCGCATCGCCCCTCATGTCCCTGATGGCCTTGGCTGCCTTGTAACGCACCCAGCGGTCTTGGTTAGAGAGTTGCCGGACAAGTACGGGCAGCGCCTCGGTGCTGCGGATGTAACCGAGCGCCTCGCAGGCGCCCTGACTGACATGCACATCCTTGCCTTCCGCCATGGCGATCAGCGCGGGCACCATCTCCTTGGCCTCGGGGCGCTTGGCCAGCTCCTCCGCCGCCCAGCCGCGGACGACGGGCGACCAATCGCCGAACGCCGCCACGAGTTGCTTAGGAGTCATATTCTTGCGGTCCAGGTCGAAGCGCCCGGAGGCGACGGCTTCCGCCACATCCTTCTTGCTCAGCCAGCTCGCCGGGCTGGCGTCCTTGCCGGTGATGACGAGGTTCTTCAATCCCAGGGAATAGGTCAGGACATACGTGGCGGTCGGGCTCAGGCCGCTGTAACTGCTCTTGCCGTAGTAGGTGTTGTCCTCCGTCGAGCCGGGTCCGTATTGCTCGCCGCCGTCATAGGTGAACGACCCATCGCAGCGCCGCACCAAATCGAGGTGGCACGAAGCCTCCTTGAAGAATGCAGCCACCGCCGCGGGCCCGCCGACATTGGCCCCCAGGGCGCCCCACAGATAGCTGAAGCCCTGGCCCGTGTGTCCGCACTCCCGGCTCTTATAGCCGGCAACGGCCATCTTGGCGAAGAACTGGGCCTCCCTGGTCCGCCCGCCCTGCAAGGCGAACAGCATGGCCGCCATCGCGCTCTTGCCGTTGTTGTCGTGGAACGGATACGGCTCGTGCTCGCCGTAGGGGACCGTGCCCTTGTCCACGAAGTAACCGAAGAACTTCGCCGCCCGCTCGATTGCGGGATCGATCTCCGGATCCTTCACGCCGCATTTCCTGCCCATGACGATGGCCATGTTGGCCCCCAGACCCGCCTGGTTGACCGGGCCGTAGGGGGGGATGGACCCGTGCAGCCTGCCGTCGGCGGTCCGGTCGGCGAAGCCGTGACCGAACGTGCCGTACATGCCCTGGCCCCTGGCCGTTGAGACCGTGATTTCACGGATGGCATGCAGCACTTCCTTGTCGCCGGTGCGCAGGTAATACTCGCACAGGAAGAGGTTGCGGTAGCCACTCTCCCATGCCCCCAATCCCTGCGGCCCCAGCTTCATCGTGGTCGGCCCCATCCTGCGGGCGAACGCCTGTAGCTTGGGCAGGTAGTCGGGGTTGCCGGTGGCTAACAAAGCCAGGCCGGTGATCGCGCCAGACCAATCCCCCGGCAGCGGCTCCTTCTCCAGCACCTTGCAGGCTTCCTCGAAGATGCGCCTGGACTTGGGGCAATTGTAGGGCGCGGTGTCGCTGTAGGTGCCCATGACCCTCAGCTTGAGTTGCACCTCTTCGGTCTTGCCCGACCGCCAGATCGTCAGCTTGAGTATGCCGTTGTTGGATTCCTTCTCGGCTTCCTGGATGGCCGCGGCGATGCTCCTGCGGGCGTCGGCGGTGAACAACTTGCCGCCGGCGCCGAGGATGACGTCGTCCACTTTCATCACGCCATCCGCCGGCGACTTGGCCCCGACATGGGTCACCAGAATCTGCCTGCTGGGGCCGGTGGTCCGCCCCTGCAGGCCGTCGAAATGAGTCGCCGGCTTCAGGTATATCCACCCGCGCAGCCCGGTTGCGCCCAGGTTGTAGGTTCCGTTGCGGTCCACCCCGGTGGTTTCGCCCTTGGTGAGGTCCGGCGGGCCATCGGCCGCCATGGCCGGAAGGCTCATCAGCACCGCCGACACCATCATTGTGAACCCGAACCGGGTAATCGCCCTCATCACGTTTCTGTTTTGGTTCATGTCTCTCATACCGTTTTCCTTTTAGCTAGTGTCACTTCACCCCGAACACTGTTATGCGTTTGAGCAGCAGTTCACGGGGGGCTTCGTTTTTCGTTTCCACTCGGATGAATCTCGCCCGGCGCCCAGGGACATTGGCGCCCGCATTCAAATTGGTCACCGGCACCACCCAAGTGGCTTCCCATGTCTTGGCGCGCCAGACCTCCTGCCATTTCTGCCCATCCTCGGAGAGGGACACGATGAGGCCATCGGCCCGCCGCTCATTGGCGCGGTTTTCGATAACAACGGCGCTAACCGTCTTGACCGCGCCAAGGTCAACCTTCGCCCACGGGTTCTTCTCTTTGTCGGTATGGAACGCGTAGTCGGCCTTGTCGCCTGAGAAAAGCCGCGCATGGTTCTTTTCATCATCATAACCCGAACGGGAGCTGATCTCAAGTGTGGCGTTTTCACTAAGGACCTCGCCATGCTCAGAAACATAGGACTTGGGCGCATGGGCCGCACCGATGATCCGGCCGGACTCCACCGGCTTGTCGAGTGTCAACTCGATCACCGTCACCGGTTTATCACGGTCTTTCTGGGCAACTTCCACCGCGAGTTCGTCGGCGCTTTGCTTGAAAGTGACCGGCGCTCCGCTCAGCGTGCGGGCGGCGAGCACCTTGTTGGGGAGCGGGTCAAATCCGAGGCCTTCCACCGGCCACTCGGAAACGTGCAGATATAGCTTGCTGCCCTTGTGACAAGTGCCGCCCCAGGTGCCGTTGCGGTAGGGGCCGCCACGGGTGCCGTAGACGGCTTCACCATACTTCTTCA
>CAZSBS010000032.1:0-25864 GCA_964605095.1 uncultured Planctomycetaceae bacterium
CAGATTCCAGATTCCAGATTTCAGATTTCAGATTTCAGATTCCAGATTCCAGATTCCAGATTTCAGATTCCAGGCTTCAGGCCCTGCTCGCTGAAGCGAACAGGCCTCAACTGCAAATACCTGGTTCCCAAATACCCAGTTCCGCTCTTCCTTTTCCTGGTTCCTGGTTCCTGGTTCCTGGTTCCTGGTTCCTGGTTCCAAATACCTGGTTCCGTCGTTTGTCCTCAACGCATCATCATTCCACCGGTGGCGTCAAGTGTCGTGCCCGTCATGTAGCTGGCTCGGTCGCTGGCCAGGAACGTCACGATGTCCGATATTTCCTGGACCGTGGCGATCCGGTGCAGCGGGATGCGGGCGAGGTACTTGTCCTCGTCGGCTGCGAGCCGCCCGGCCACCATCTCGGTGCGGATCATGCCCGGCGCGACGGCGTTGACGTTGATTCCCCTGCCGGCGACCTCGCGGGCCAGGGCGCGCGTCATCGAGACCACCGCGCCCTTGGAACTGTCGTAGGGCAGGTGCCCGCTGGTCGAGCCCAGAAACGCCGCCTGCGAGGCGATGTTGACGATCCGCCCCTGGCGGTTCTTCTCCAGCAGCCGGCGTACAAACTCGCGGCACGCGATGAACGTCCCGGTGACGTTGACCTGGAAAACGTAATTCCACTGGGCCTCGGTGTATTTGGTGATCGGCCCGCTGGCCAGCGCGGCGGCGTTGTTCACGAGCACGTCAAGGGGCCCGAGCTTCCGCTCGACGAGATCGAACATCGCGAGGATTTCCGACTCGTTGGCCATGTCGCCGGGCACAGCCAGGGCGGCCATGCCGTATCGGGCGGCGATCTCGGCCACGACGGCGTCGGCCTCGGCGACAAGGTCTATGCCCTTGGCGGCATTGTGGAAATAGTTGACCGCGACCTTGGCGCCCTCGGCCGCCAGGCCAAGGCATATCTCCTTGCCCAGACCGCGGGAGCCGCCGGTCACCAGCACCACCTTGTCAGTAAGGCGCATGTCCACGAGTCATGTTCCTCTTTGGCAGATTCCAAGAAACCAAGCTACAGATTTCAGATTTCAGATTCCATACCTGTTCCGGGCGAACAGCCACCCAAGACATTAAACAAAAGACAAGGCAATGGAAAGCACACGCTCCGGATTCTGAGGCGCCGCCCCGGTCTATCTGATCTGCACGAATCCTGAATTCCTTTGGCGGCCGGGGCTTGGTACGGCGGGGGCGTTGCGGTAAAATACTTTGGCGGTATGGGAAGCGAGATCGGCGGCGCTGGCGCAGGCGAACGGCGCGAGAGGTGAGAATATTAGCTTCAGGACTCTGACATTCCGGCTTGTGGCGGCTGCGATTGCGGCGGGGGCGTGCGCGCTGCCTGGGGTCGCGGCAGATGCCGGCCTGGCGGCGCCAAGAGATTTGGTTGCCTCCGAGGACGCCAATGTCCCCGACCGCGCCCCGATAGGGGCCTCGCGGGCCGGCGACGCGAACTCCTCGGGCTTCGACATGTCGGCCTCGGACGTGGGCCAGAAGCTTACGCGCCTGCTGCTTGACAAGCCCGAGGTGCCCATCACCCCGCCCATGAACATGGAAAAGCCCGCCGCGTCGGCGCCTCTGCCGGCCGAGGGTACGATGATCGTCGACCGCCTGTGCCGGCTGTGGTCGGAGCGAAACAGCTATTGGCTTGTGCTGACGTTCGAGCCCGAGCCTGGCCGGGGCGCGAGGCAATCGACGCCGACCGACGATTTCGAGCGGCGCCTGCTGCCCTGCGAGTTGATGGAGCAGATGGAGACGCTGGCGGCCCGTACGCCGGGCACGCGGTTTCGCGTCTCCGGTGAGACGACGATCTTCGAGGGCCACGCGTACCTTCTTCCCACGAAGGTGACCGTCCTGCCGCATGAGACGCCGTCGTCGCCAAAGGCCGCGGCGCCGTCGCCCAAGTCCACGCCGTTGGTTGCGACGACCAACGCTGCCTCAGCGCCCGCCAAGGCACCAGCCGCCGCGGGCAAACCAGGCGAACTGACAAGCGACGATCTGCTCAATGCCCTTCTAAGCGAGAACGCGGGCCGGCCCATCCAAACCGTGCCCGTCCTGCCGGATTCCCCAAAGCCGGCGTCCGTTGCCCCTACCGGCCCCGCCGTGCTGCCGGTGCCGCGAGGCGAGATGGTCGCCGACAGGCTTGTGCGGATCGTTCCCGACCCTCAGGGCCGATGGTGGATTGCGGCCTTCGAGGCCGACAACACGCTCCAGGAGCCGCCGATGCGCCTGCTGCCGTGCGCCATGCTGGCCAAGGCCATGTCCTTGGTAGGCGAGGCCCGCCCTGGTCGGATGCGGATCTTCCGCGTCTCCGGCAAGGTCACCCGCTATGAGGGCGACCGGTATCTGCTGCTCCGCAAGGTCCTCGTCGAGTTGAATCTCGGACAGTTCTGAACATGGTGCTGATCTGGCCGCTATCGCTGGTGGGACTCATCGTCGCCGCCGCCGTCGCCGCATGGGCTCTCATTCGCCCAGGCCGGCAGGAGGCAATCGTTGGCAGCCTGGGCGTCTGGCAGAAGGCCCTGGCATCGCTCGACAGGTCCGCCAAACGCACCAGCAGGCGAATCTCCGCGGCCTGGCTCTTGCTGCTGTGTGGCGCCGTCGCGGGGATCCTCGGCCTGGCGAGGCCCGTGTTTCAGACTCAGGGCCAGGCGCGCGACCTGGCTGTGTCGCTTTGCATCTCGGCCGAGCTTGGCCCGCAAGGCCTTGCCGACATGACCGCCGCCGCCGCCCGCCTGCTGGGCCGGCTGGGCGAGCACGACCGCGTACGGCTCGTGCTGCCCGCTGAACTTGGCGGCTCGACCGATCCGCTTTCGCCGGCCGAGGCTGGCGAGCGAATCGCCACACTGCCGCTGCTTGCCGCCCCCGCGGCTGACCTTTCCATGCCCGTTGATCCCCAGGACGTTCAGCACATTTACCGCTTCGTCCCGGCATGCCTGGCCGCGCCGACCGAGGGGCTAAGCCCGGCTGGGCCGAAAATCACCGTCATCGCGATCGGCGATCACCTGGCCGATCTGACCATCGACGCAATCGGCGCCGCAGCCTTGCCGCCGGGTGCCGGCAGGCAGCCGGGGCAGGTTGAGCTTTACGTGGCCGTTCGCAATCACACAGGCTCGCCTCTGGCGGCTTGCGTCCACGTCGAGGTCCTAGGGCCCGACCTGGCAGGATGGCGCGTGGCGGGCGAGTCCCAGGCCGTCGTGCCCGCCGCCGGCAGGGGCGGACTGATATTCCGCGCCGAGGCCGGCGAGGCTTTCCGCGCCGTACTGAGGAACGATCAGGGCACGGTTCTGGACGCAGCCCAGGTCGCCCGCGTCGGCGCCTCCAGGCGCAAGGTCGCCATCATCGGGCGTGACGAGCCGCTGTTGCGGCGGTTCATCCAGGCCGACCGCACGCTGGAGCTCGTCGGCTCGGTCGGCGATGCGGACTTCGTCCTGGCCAATCTCGCCGAGCCCCCGCCGGACAAGCCGGCCCTGGTGATCGACCCGCCTATCGACCCGCCGGGCTGGCAGCGAGGCCCGCTGCGCCGGGCGGTCACGCTCGCCGATGCCAACGTCGCGGCGGACGATCCGCTGCTTGCCCGCGTGAACCTCTCGTCGGTGGCAGTGCGGCGAGTCCGACCGTGGACTCGCCTGGACGGTTCCGCCTTTGGGCCGCTCGTGTCTATCGACGGCGGGGCGGTGATCCTGGCCAGCCCCTTGCGGGCCGGCGGCAGCGGCCCGGCGCGAATCTACATTGCCTTCGAGCTCTCGGGCGACAACACCAACCTAGGTGTGTCCGAGGCGTTCGTCGTGCTGCTTGCCAATGCAGTGGGACTGCTTGCGCCGCCGGGCCGGGCCGTTGCGGCCTACGAGTACGTCACGCCGATCCAGGCCCCTCGCTCGGGCGGGTGGAAGGGGATATCGCAATCCGCGGACAGGCTGCCCGAGCAGGCCAATGCCAAAGCCTACGCCGCCGGCCCGCCCTGGCCCGCTGGGCTGCCGGCGCCCGGCGTATACCTTGACCAGGCCGGGCGAGTCAGGGCGATCAGCCTCGTCGGCCTGCGGGCCGCGCCGCAATCCGCCGCCGCGCCGAAGCCCGGAAGCGAGCCTGCGCCTGCCGACGGGCTCCAAGCCGTCGTCTCCGCGCCGCTGCCGCTGCCGCAGGTTGTCGGCACGCAAATCGAACTCTGGCCCCTGCTGGCTGCCGCGGCCTTGGCACTCTGGCTGGCAGGCTGGGCTGTGCGAATGCGGTAGCCGACCCGACGGCGCCCCAGTATCGCCAGCCCCGAATGGGGCGGTCTTCTCAAGGCTCGCCTGGGCCCCCGGCGAGTGCTATCACTTCGGCGATGCGGTCGGCGAACCATTGGGGGCCCTTGAGCAGCAGGGCCGGATGGCCTGCCCAGCCCACGGTGTAGAGGCGTTTTGGCTGTGGGGCGGCCTCGAACACGGCCCGGCCGTGGGAGTAGGGCACGACCATGTCGAGCCGCCCGTGGATGACGATCAGCGGGCAGCGGAGGCTGCGGGCGGCCTCGACGGTGGACGTGTCGTTGGGGTCGAAGCCTGCCATCTCGGCGGCGCGTGCCCAGACGGCGTCGAACTTGTCGCTGCTCATCAGGGGCACTGTCCGGCGGGTGATTCGCTTTGCGTCGGCGAACGGAGCGGCCGCGACGGCGCCTCGCACGAGCGGATCGATGGCGGCATACTGCACGGTGATAGCGGCGCCCATGGAGAAGCCGAACACCCACAGCGGCCCGCGGATGTCGCCGGCTGCGCGGAGGCTGGTGGTCAGGGCGAGCATGTCGCGTTTTTCCAGCGCGCCGAATGTGGTGAAGCCGCCCGCAGAGTCGCCGTGGCGGCGGAGGTCCGGCAGGACCACGTCGAAGCCCCGCGAGGCCAGCAACTCCCCCAAGCGGAAGAACCGCGCCTTGGAGTCCCACAGGCCGTGAAGAATGAGCACCGTGCCGGGCGTGTTGTCCGGGGTGGTTGGGGCGGTCGGCCCGCGGCCACGGATAAGCCAGACGTCCAGTTCGACGTTGTCGGCGGGCGAGAAGCGGATGTGCTTGTCGATTCGCCCCGCGGCAAGCAGATCGTCCGCGTTTCCTATGTGCGCCAATCTCAGCCGGCCCGGCAGGCGGCTGTGACACAGCAGGTGCAGGGCATAGAAGTCGGTCCCGCGATAGCCGCGGCCCGCATTGTCGTTCGTATCAGCCATGACCGGGCAGTCCCTTTCCTGCGATCTTCACTTGCCCTGCTCGCTGAAGCGAGCAGGCCTCAACAGCAGACAACTCGTTCCAGATTCCCTCGTTTCGCTTTTCCCGGCTCCCGGCTCCCGGCTCCTGGCTACTGGCTCCGGCTACCGGCCTACGTCCTGTGGAACTGCTTTTCGAGGTCCTTTAGGGTCAGTCGCAGCGTTGTGGGTCGGCCGTGGGGGCAGGCGGATGACTTCTCAGCAGTGCGGGCCCGTTCCAGGAGCGAGTCGATCTCCTGGGCCGTCAGTGGGTCGCCGGCCTTGACGGCGGCCTTGCAACTCATCATGGCAAGTGCGTCTTCGAGGAGCCGTTCGCTGTCGAGCGTTTCATCCTCGGCCAGGCGGTCGAGCATTTCGCGGAGGAACTCAGCCGCACTTACGCCTCGGGCGGCGAGGAGGCTCGGGAACTGCTGGACAGCCATCGTGTTTGGGCCGAACTGGGAGAGCTCTATTCCCAGCCGCGCCAGCAGGTCGGCGTGCTGTTCGAGCCTGGCGGCCTCGGGGGCGCTGACGGAGAACGTCGCGGGTATGAGCATCCGCTGGCCGGTGAGTTTGCCATCGGCCAGGCGGGCGCGAAGCTCGTTGTAGAGGATACGTTCGTGCAGGGCGTGCTGGTCGATGATCTCGATTCCGTCGGGCGTCTGGATGACAATATAGCTGTTATGCACCTGCATGGCCGCGGGGCTGGCGGATCGGTCGATATCGTCGTGGCTTTCGGCGGCAGGCGGCGCCTCGGCCGGAGTTTCGCGTCGGTTGTCGGGGCCGGTCGGGCGCTGCTCGTGGTGCTCGTCGCGGGGAATATACTCGCCCTGAGCCGCGGCTGCGGGGGAGTGTTGCCCGGCCGGCCACGTTGGGGGCCAGGTGCGCGGCGGCTGGTTGGGGAAATCGAGCCTGGGCTGGGGCTGTTGAGCGGACTTGAAGAAGTCGGCCAGGGCTTCGCGCAGGGACGCTCGGCGTTCTTCGGCGACTTGTTCTGGGCCTTCGTAGCCGGGCTCGGTGTCGATACCGTTGCCGGCCTGGCCGGGCGCGCCTGGCACCGCGGACGTCGGGGTTGCGGCGGCGACCTTCACGCCGGGGTTCAGTTCCGCCCGGGCGAGCGTCTCTTTCAATGCCGCCAGCAGCTCGCCATGCACGGCCTGGCTGTCCTGGAAGCGGACCTCGATTTTGGTCGGATGGACGTTGACGTCCACTTCCGCGGGCGGCACCTGGATGAAGATCATCGCTACCGGCCAGCGGTTCGGGTCGATCCGCCCGCGGAATGCCTCCCGCAGGCCGTGGCTCAGCAGCCGGTCGCGGATGTACCGCCCGTTGAGGAAGAAATACTGCCACTTGGCCGTCGCCCTTGCCCCGCCCGGGGGGGCGATCAGGCCCGCGACGGAAACCTTCCCGCCGCCGCGACGGATGATCGGCAGCAGGTGCTCGCCCAGTTCCTGGCCGAAAAGGTCCGCCGCCCGCTGGGCCGTGCCGGCAGTGGCGGGGAGGTTCTTCATCTCCCGCCCGTTGTGCTTGAGCGTGAACGCCACCTGCGGATGAGGCAGCGCCAGGCGAGTGAGCTGCTCGATTATGTGCCCGATCTCCGTGGTGGCTGTACGCATGAACTTGCGGCGAGCCGGCGTGTTGAAAAACAGGTCGCGGATGGTGATGGTGGTGCCAGGCGCGGCTGGGCATGGGCGGACTTGGCCGATTGTCTCCCCGGCGGCCTCGACCTCGCAGCCGCCGGCGTCGTCGGCCCGTCGCGTCTGAATGCGGGCGTGCGAGATAGACGCGACGGACGCCAGGGCCTCGCCGCGAAAGCCCAGCGTGGCGATTGCGAACAGGTCGTCCTCGTTCGTGAGCTTGCTCGTGGCGTGCGGGCTGAACGCCAGGGCCAGGTCCTCCGGGTCCATGCCGCAGCCGTTGTCGGTTACCTGGATCAGCCTCCGCCCGCCGTCGGCGATGACGATGTCAATCCGCCCCGCGCCTGCGTCGAGGGAGTTCTCGACGAGTTCCTTGACCACGCTGGCTGGACGCTCGATCACCTCGCCCGCGGCGATCTTGTTGACCAGATGTGTCGGGAGGAGTTTGATAGGCATTCTTACATTCCGGGGCACCCGGGGCCGAGTCTTAAGCATAGGTCTTATAGGACCTATATGACCTATGGCTCCGGCGCCTATTCCTTGAGCCCGTATTCCTTGATCTTGCGATACAGCGTCCGTTCGCCGATGCCGAGGATGTTGGCGGCCTGTTCGCGGTTGCCGTCGACCATTCTCAGGGTGTTGCGGATAAGTTCCTTCTCGGCCTCTTCGAGGCTTATGCCGGCCAGGTGGCCCAACTGGGCATTGGCGAGCTGTTCGGGGCCCTTGTAGATGTCGGCCGGGAGGTCGTCGACGGCGATCTTGTCGCCGGAGGCGAGCACGACCATGTTCTCGACGACGTTGCGGAGTTGTCGGATGTTTCCCGGCCAGGGGTACGCCATCAGCACGCGGCGGGCGTCGGCGGTGACGCCTTGGACCTTGGCGCCGTGGCTGGCGTTGGTCTGCCTGATGAAGTGGTCGATCAGCAGGGGGATGTCCTCGCGCCTTTCGCGGAGCGGGGGAACCTCAAGCGTCACGCCCTTGATGCGGAAGTAGAGGTCCTCGCGGAACTGCTTGTCTCGGACGCGTTCGGACAGGTCGGTGTTGGTGGCGCTGAGCACGCGGACGTTGACGCGCACGGGGTCGTTGGACCCGACGCGGACCACCTCGCCGTTTTCCAGCACTCGCAGGAGCTTGGCCTGCATCGCCAGCGGCATGTCGCCGACCTCGTCGAGGAACAGCGTTCCGCCGTCGGCGTACTCGAACCGCCCGGGCCTGTCCGCGGCCGCGCCGGTAAAAGCGCCCTTGACGTGCCCGAACAGCTCATCCTCGAGAAGCGTCTCGCTGAGCCCGGCGCAGTTGATGGCCACGAACTTCTTGTCGGAGCGGTTGGAGTTGTGGTGGATCGCCTCGGCCAGCAGGTCCTTGCCCGTGCCGGACTCGCCTAGGAGCAGCACCGGCAGGTCCGTCGGCGCGATCCGCCTGACCGTGTCGAGGATCTTGAGCATCCTGGGCGAATGGCCCACGATGTTCTCGAAGCCGTAGAGTTCATCCACCCGTTGCCGCAACTCGCGGATGGTCCGCCGCTGGGCCGTAAGCTCGGCCGCCCTGCCGACGACGACGCGAAACTCATCCAGGTCCAGCGGCTTCTCGACGTAGTCAAACGCCCCCTGCTGGAGAGCCTTGCGGCACGTCTCGACCGACGAGTGCGCGGTGATAAGGATGACCTTCGTTCCCGGCGCGTGCTCGACGGCCGAGGCGAGAACCTTCAGGCCGCCATCGGTCTCGCTGCCCAGGACCAGGTCGGTGACGATGATGTCGAACCGCCGAGCCCCGATGCGGGCAAGGGCCGTGGGAAGGTCGTTGACCACGGTGCATGCGTGGCCCATCCGCGAGAGGCCCTCCTTGATGGCCTCGGCGTGGGCCTCTTCGTCCTCGACGATCAGTATGTCAGCCACGGCGGGCTCGGTTTTGTCAAACGGGATCGGAGTCATAGGCTGATAACCATAGCGTAAAGGGCGCCGCCTGTCAATTTGGCAGGACGCACAGGTTTCCGGCGTCCTGGACGTGCAGGACGCTCTCGCGGCCTGGGCGGATGCTGGCGGCAGCGAGGGCGGCTGCGATGGTGGGGGCCTTGAGCAGGCCCAGCAGGGTGGCGTCGGCGGGCGAGAGGCCTTCACTTACGACATACACCCGCACGGCCCGGCAGGCGGGGTCGGTGAGGTATCGAAGGCGCACGGCCTTGTGGTCGCCGAGGCGGTAGCCCGCGGACTCGATGGCTGCGACTGCGCCGGCGTGCGTGGCGGCGCGGCGAAGGAGCGAGATGAAGTGGTCCTGGCCTATGCCTTGCGGGCACGCGGCGGCTAGGATGAGGCATCCGCCGTCGCGGACTGCCCACTCGTTGTTCTTGATGCCCTTGTCGGCCTGGTAGAAGCTCATGGCAAGCGGGCCGGTAACCTCGGCGACCAGGGCATCGACGGGCGTGTCGATCCGGCGGACGAACGCGGCCTCGGCTGGCAGGCACGCCGCATCGAGTGTGGTCCGGGCTGAGCCGCCGGCGGCGGCAAGTATGTCCGGCCCGGCCTGGACGAGGTTAATGGCCGCGACGGGACGGGCGGCCTCGAGTGCGTCGAGCATGGCCAGGATTCCCTCAGCCACGGGGTTGCCCTCCAGATGGAGCGGGCGGCAGTGGGGGCTAAGGGCCAGGGCGTGGTTTGCCTGGATGTCGCCGTGTGCGGCGATGCCGACGGTGGCTGTCTTGTGCGCGCCGGTCCAGCCGGCGAAGTAGTGGGGCTCGACGCTGCCGATGGCGAGGATGGCGTCGGACTCGAGCAACCAGGGATGGCCTCGCCAGACGGCGCCGCCGGGTGAGGCCGGGCCGATGGCGGAGAGGTTGGCGGCGCGACAGTCGTGCCACTGGACCGCGGCGGCCGTGATGCCGGTCAGGACAGACCGCTCGAAGAGCTCTCGGGCGGCCCTTGGAGGCGCGCGGTGGGAGCCTGCCGCGACAAGCACCCGCAGTCGGGCCGGGGCGATCCGCTCGGCGACAAGGCGCAGGACGGCGTTTGTCGCGGTGTGCCGCTGGGGGTCGTTGACCAGAACGACAAGGTCTCGTGTCGATGAATGGGACAGCGCTCGCAGTGCGTCATCGACTGCTTGCGGCAGTTCCGGCGGTGGCGGGTCCGGTGCGCCGGGTGCAAGAAGCGTGGCGCCTTCGATGGTCCGCGTCTGGTTAGAATTCTGATGCGAGGTCATCTTACTACTCAAACTGACCGGTTCGGCAGGCCCGGAGAACATACGCGAGTTTCTTGCTGTGATACGTCTTTGTGTCGCCCCTTCGGGGCTCTTGTTCTAAGTACATCCTTTCCGGGGGCTTACGCCCCCGGCTAAGAACTGCCGGCCCTTCGGGCCTAAACAGCCGGTCAGTTTGAGTTCGTGGCTACTGGCCGCCGGCTACTGGCTACTGGCAAACTGGCTACGTGCTACCGGCTACCCGGCTACTGCCCCTGCCAGTGGCATGGTGATGACGAACCGCGTACCCTTGCCGACCTCTGAGTCCATGCGTATGGTTCCGCCGTGCTCGTGGACGATCCGGCGGGTGGTCGGCAGGCCCAGGCCCGTTCCATGCTTCTTGGTCGAGTAGTACACGTCGAAGACCCGCCCGAGTTGGTCGGCGGGTATCCCCGGGCCGGTGTCGATAACCTCGACGACGCCGCCATCGTGCCGGGCACTGACGCTGATGATCAGTTCGCCGCCGTTAGTCATGGCCTGCACGGCGTTTATCATGAGGTTAAGCAGTGCCTGCTTGAAGAGGTTCTCGTCGATCCGGCAGATGACAGGCTTGTCGGGCAGGCAGCTTCGCAGGACGACGTGGGCGTCCTGGGCCTGTGGAGTGAAGAAGTCGCACAGCTCGCCGACGATCCGCCTGAGGTCCAGGCTTGTCGGGGTGAGTTCGTATTTGCCGGCGTAGCGAAGGAAGTCGTCCAGGATGGTCTTGAGGCGGCGGGATTCTTCCTGCACACCCTGGAGGCGGCGGAGCAATCGCTGGTGCTGCTCGTCGCCGAAGCGTGCGATGTCCTCGCTGAGAAGGCGCAGGTTGAGGTTGATGGTGGACAGGGGGTTCTTGATCTCATGGGCAAGTCCGCCCGCCAGCCTGCCAAGCTCCACCAAGTGGTCCTGGCCACGGCTTCTCGCCCCCAGTCGGCGCATGTCTCGCCATGCCCGCCTGGTCGCCCAGGCGACAGCCAAAGCACCCGCCGGGGCCGCGATTGCCGCGCCCGCCAGCAACAGCCACCAGTTTTCCATCAGGCCAACCGCCTCTAACGTGGCGATTCAGAATTGATGAACATTCTGCCGCCTAAGAAATCCGAATTTCGTGCTTCGAGATTCGGATTTTGGAACTCACGATAATTCGCAATCTATTCGACGCACTGCACCAGTGTGGCAACAGGCAGGCAGGGACCCATCTGCCCGGCGGGCTCTGGTCGCCCGTCGGATGGATCGAACGCGCCGCCTGTTCCGCGCCAACTCAGGCCGAAGGCTGCTGGTCGCCGGACTCAGAGTGGTTGACGTTGCGAGCCTGGAATCCCTTGTCGCCATGGATCAATTCGTAGTCCACCGTCTCGCCGTCTTTGAGGGCCTTGAAGCCCTCGCCGACAATCGAGGTGTAGTGGACGAACACATCCCTCCCCTCGTCGCCAACAATGAAACCATACCCCTTCCTCGGATCGAACCACTTCACTTTCCCCGTGGGCATGAGGCTAACCTCCCTTCGTGCCCTTCCCCGCCGCCGAGGACCACCCTAGGCCCCGGCGGACAGAGGCACATACGATCCCCGACTTCCCCGACGCACATACGGTTGCGGAGATCTGAACTTAAACACCTCCGCGCGCTCACCAAGAGCCACGCGGCACATTCCGCCAGCCCTGCCGGCTCGCCAGCCGGCGTCTACGTTCCAAGACGGCCCGCCAAGGCTGTGGAGCCCTGGCGGGCACATCATATATGACATAAACTCAACTCAGCGGCCTCGACCGCCGCCGCCGCGTCCACCGCGTCCACCGCGTCCACCACCGCCACCGCCGCCGCGGCGCTCGCCGCCCTGGCCGCCCTGGCCGCCCTCGTGCCTCGGGGCTTGGCCTTCGCCGCTTCCCTGCGAGCCTTCGGAAGGCTTCATAAGGGCCTTGCGGGACAGCTTGATCCGGCCGTTGTCGTCGATATTGATTACCTTAACCTCCAGTGTATCACCAAGATTTACGACGTCAGCAACTTTATTCACATAATCCGCGCTGAGTTCGCTGACGTGGCACAGGCCGTCCTGGCCGGGGAGAATCTCGATGAACGCGCCGAAGTCCGTTATGGACACGACTGTACCCGTGTAGACCTGCCCGACCTGGGCCTCGGCCGTCATGCCCTCGATCTCCGCGCGGGCCGCCTCGGCGCCCTCGGCCGACGTGCAGCCGATGTAG
The DNA here is from genome assembly GCA_964605095.1 of uncultured Planctomycetaceae bacterium. GTDB lineage: Bacteria > Planctomycetota > Phycisphaerae > SM23-33 > SM23-33 > JAUWQU01. The sequence goes on from CAZSBS010000032.1 coordinate 12,272, forward strand.
ATCGTGCCGTCTTCCTCGATGTCGATTGTCGCGCCCGTCTCGCTCTGGATGCGGTTGATGGTCTTGCCGCCAGGGCCAATGATCTTGCCGATCTTCTCGGGGTTGATTCGCACAACCAGCAGACGCGGGGCGTACTTGTTGAGTTCCTCGCGGGGCTTGTCGATGCACTTTGCCATCTCCCCGAGGATGTACAGCCGGGCTTGCTTGGCCTGTTCGAGGGCCTTGCGGGTGCGGTCGTGCGGGATCCCGCGAGCCTTCATGTCCAGTTGGATGCCCGTGATGCCGTTGGCCGTGCCGGCGACCTTGAAGTCCATGTCGCCGTGGAAATCTTCCTCGCCGATTATGTCGGTCAGCAGGGCGTACTCGTCACCCTCGGAGACCATGCCGATGCTTATCCCGGCCACGGGGTTCCTGATCGGCACGCCGGCGTCCATCATCGAAAGCGTCGCGCCACAGATGGTCGCCATCGACGTCGAGCCGTTGGACTCGAGCATGTCAGCCACGACGCGGACGGTGTAGGGAAAGACGTCGATCTCCGGCATGACAGGCTCGATGCTCTTTTCAGCCAACGCGCCGTGGCCGATGTCGCGCCGGCCCGGGCCGCGGATCGGCCGAATCTCGCCGACGCAGAAGGGCGGGAAATTGTAGTGCAGCATGAACTTCTTCTTGTACTCCTCCAGAAGCCCGTCGATTATCTGCTCGTCACGCGGGGTTCCCAGCGTGGTTGACACCAGGGCCTGTGTCTCGCCGCGGGCGAAGATGGCTGAACCGTGCGTGCGGGGCAGCACGCTCAGGGCCATGCTCAGCGGGCGGACCTGATCCATGCCGCGCCCGTCGGGGCGCTTGCCTTCCAGGATGAGCCGGCGCTGAATCTTGCCCTCGGCATAGTAGTAGGCCTCTTTGACCTGCCAGGGCGTGTACTTGGGTTCCTCCGCGCCCTCTGGGCAATACTCGGCAAGCGCATCCTTGCAAATGGCGTTCATCGCCTCGCCGCGATCCAGCTTGCCGGCGATCTGTTTGGCCTGGCGCATCCGGTCGCCGTACTTGGCGATGATCTCGCCGATGAGGTCCTGAGGCACTTGCTTAGGCTCATATGCCAGCAGCTTGGGCTGGACTTGGGCGACCATCTCGTTGATCGCCTCGATGACCTGCTTGCAGGCCTCGAAGCCGGCCTCGATGGCCCCGGCGACGATGTCCTCGCCGACTTCCTTGCCCTCAAACTCGAACATGTTCGGGGCTTCGGCGGGTCCAGCCAGCAGAAGGAGCATGTTGCTCTTGGCCAGGTCGTCATAGGTGGGGTTGATTACGTACTGCCCGTCGATGTAGCCGACCTTTGCGGCCCCGATAGGGCCCTGGAACGGCGCGCCGCTGATGGCCAGGCATGCCGACGAGCCGATGATCGCCAGCAGGTCCGGGTCGTTCTGGTTGTCCGTGGAGAGGACCATGCACTGGAGCTGGACCTCGTTCATGTAGTCCTTCGGGAACAGAGGCCTGATCGGGCGGTCGATCATCCGGCAGGTCAGGATTTCTTTCGTCGAAGGCCTGCCTTCACGCTTGAAAAAGCCGCCCGGGATTTTCCCAGCCGCCGATCTATTCTCGCGATAGTCCACGTAAAGCGGGAAAAAGTCGATCTCCCGCGTTGGGGCCGCGCACAGGACGGTTGCCAGCACCACGGTGTCGCCGTACTGCACCCAGACCGCGCCGTTGGCCTGACGGGCCACCGCGCCGGTCTCGAGGATAAGTGTTTTTCCGCCGATCTCTTTTTCTACCCTTATTACCATTTCCATTCATTCCTTTCGGGAAGCTGTCATTCAGGACGGTGGGACCAGGGTGGTACAACTCGCCGCCCGGCCGAAAATGTGCATCAACACTCCGGGCCGGGCCAAACCAGGCGGTCCCGGCGCGCCGGGGCACTGTCGCGGGGCGTCTATGATCCAACCAGAGGGGTCCAAACCAATGGCGTCCATTGAGGCCGCCGCGACCTTCGCCTGCCGGCTATTTCCGCAAGCCCAGCTTGGCGATGATCTGCCGGTAGCGATCCGGGGCGGTGCTGGACAAGTACTTGAGAAGACTGTTCCTCTTGCCAACCATCCTGAGCAGACCCCGGCGGGAGGAGTGGTCCTTCTTGTGCGTCTTGAGATGGCCGGAGAGGTGGTTGATCCGAGCTGTCAGCAGCGAAATCTGCACCTCCGCCGACCCTGTGTCGCCTTCGTGAATGCAATTCTCTTGGACGATCTGATTCTTCACTTCTTGTGTGATGCTCATAATCTTGAACGTACCTGGACGCCGCTAGGCTATCTGCCCACTGAACGACGAACCAACCCTTTCTGCTTTTCCTTTAGCCTCTTTTTCCTTCTACCTTAACTATCCGCTTGTGTTTATCGCGGCATTTATACCCGCGGACGCTTGCAAAGGCAAGCGATTTCGCGAGAACATCCTAACCATTCTCTCACCGCCATCGGGCAACATGTCCGGCTGCCGGTTGGCCATCAGTCCGCCATCCCTTGGTCATCCGCTCGGTTGCCGTCGGTCATCCGTTGGTTATTCGTTGGTTAAAAGCTTCTTGACCGACTCCAGCAGCCGCTCCATGCGGAAGGGCTTGTTGAGGTACACATCCACGCCGAGGCTCTCGGCGTAGACCTTGTGCCTGGCGCCCTGGTTGCCGGTGATCATTATCACCCGCGGCGGGTCAGACCGCTTCTTGCCGCGTTTGAGCTTCTCCATGACCAGAAAGCCGCTGCGCCCAGGCAACATCATGTCCAGGACAACAAGGTCCGGATTGTGCTTGCCGGCCTCGGTCAACGCGTCGTTGCCGTTACTCGCCATGAATATCTGCGGACCCATGTCCGAAAGGGCCGCGGTCATAGCCGCCAGAATGTCGCGGTCATCATCGACAAGAAGAATCGTCTTGCCTTCCAACTCTCCGGGCATATTACTGCTCCTCTCTGCCCTGTACCACCAGGCGCCGACGGGTGCTAAGCCCCATTATCGTAGGGCAGAGACGGCGGTATGTCAATAATCATAATGATAGATCGGAAATGCCGAATGCCATGAATGATAAATGCTATAAATGCCAAGTGCCGAGTGTGCCAGGTGAAATGTCGAAGTCGAACATGCCTCGTTGGCCCACCCGACAATCTGCCGACAGGCAGGCAAGAGAAGAAGCCTGAAGCCTGAAGCCTTCTCTGGGCAGAGTGTCCTTTTTGGGGAACATTTTGGCATAGCCTGTTGACTTGCGGCAACATCATGTCGTATGCTACTGGCACATCTCTTTACCGACAGCAATGCGAAAAGATGCGAAAAGACCTTCAAGCAATGTTGACCGGGGTGCTTGACGCCCTTACCCAGGCGGCGCTGGTCGTGGCCAGGGACGGGGAGATTCTGATCCGTAACGCCGGTGCGTGCAGTATGTTACCGCAGGGTGACAGGATTGAAGTCGTGCTGGACCTCGTCCGGGGTCAGGAGATCAACTGGACGGCCGAGATGAACGCCCTGGCCGATGGGGCGCCGCGAGTGGTGCATCGCAACGTTGGGGTTTCCGGCCCGGCCGGCAGACAGCTTGCGGTGGATGTCATGGTCAGGCTGCTGCACTGCGGAATAAAAGCCGGCAAGCTGAGCGACGGATCCTGCGTGCTGGTGCTGGTCGAGGAGGTCTCGTCGCGGATTTCCATGGAGCGTCGCCTGGCCGCCAGCGAGCGCTTGGCGGCGACGGGCTCGGTGGCGGCCAAAGTTGCCCACGAGCTCAACAACCCGCTGGATGGTGTGATGCGGTATCTCGGCCTGGCTGAGCGGTGCAGCGGCCCCGAGGCCGCCCGCTACCTCTCTGGGGCCCGCGATGGGCTGATGCGCATGGCCCAGATCATCCGCGGCCTGCTGGACCAGGGGCGCCCGTGGCAGAACGCGGGCGAGCGGACCGCCGTACACCGCCTGCTGGACGAGGCGGTCGGCGTGATGCAGCCGCGGGCCCACTCGCTGGGAGTGACGGTAATGTGCGATTTCGACGACCGAGTCCAGGGCCTCGTCGAGGGCTCGGTCTTCCAGGTTTTCTGCAACATTATAAAAAATGCCCTGGACGCGATGCCTGGCGGCGGGCTGCTCAAGATGAGCCTCGCGCCAACGAGCAAGGGCTGCGAAGTTCTCTTCGCCGACAGCGGCTCCGGCATGTCCGCCGACCAGGCCGAGCGAATCTTCGAGCCGTTCTACACGACCAAGCCGCACGGCGAAGGCAGCGGTCTTGGCCTGTCGCTGTGCCGCGAGATACTCCAGCACCTCGGCGGCTCGATCGGCGCCGAGTGCAACCCCGGCGGGGGGGTGATCCTCCGCGTGCAACTGCCGCTGCGATCGACCCTGCCGTCCCCGGCCGGGGCGGACAAAGAGGAATGAGGAACCGCACCATGAACGACACCGCCCAGGCCAAGGCCAGCATCCTGCTTGTCGACGACGATCATATCATCCTGGACAGCCTCGGCGGCTTCCTGGAGCTCGAGGGCTACGATGTCACCATCGCCTCGACCATCGTCAAGGCGATCAACTGCCTGAAGGCCTCGCAGTTCAACCTGGTCATCACCGACGTCTCGATGCCGACCAGCGACGGCTTCGAGCTGCTCCGCTACGTCAGGGCCAACCACGAGGAGGTGGTGGTCATCCTGGTGACCGGGTACGGCACGATCGAGGCCGCCGTCGAGGCAATCAAGCTCGGCGCGTACGACTACCTCACCAAGCCGGTCATCGACGACGACGTTCGCCTGGCTGTCCAGCGGGCGCTCCAGCAGCAGCGCCTCCTGGCTGAGAACCGCCATCTACGCCAGGCCCTGTCCGACCGCTTCAGCTTCCGCAACATCGTCGGGCAGGACTACCGCATGGCCAAGGTCTTCGACCTCATCGACGCCGTCGCTGACAGCCGGACCACCGTGCTGATCACCGGCGAGTCCGGCACGGGCAAGAGCATGATCGCACGGGCGATCCACTCGCACTCGCCGCGAACGAGCGGGCCGTTCGTCGAGGTCGCCTGCGGCGCCCTGACCGAGACGCTGCTGGAGAGCGAACTCTTCGGCCACGTCCGTGGGGCGTTCACCAACGCGGTGACCGACAAGATGGGCAAGTTCGCCGCCGCCGACAACGGGACGATCTTCCTGGACGAGGTCGCCACTGCCAGCCCGCAACTCCAGGTAAAGCTGCTGCGCGTGCTCCAGGAACGGCAGTTCGAGCCTGTCGGCTCCAACGCCACGCAGACATCCGACGTGCGGGTCATCCTGGCGACCAACCACGACCTGCGGGCGGAAGTTGCGGCCGGGCGATTCCGAGACGACCTCTACTACCGCATTAACGTGGTGAACATCGAGCTGCCGCCTCTTCGCGAGCGGATAGGGGATATCTGCCTGCTGGCTGAACACTTCCTGACCAAGTACCTCAACGGCAGCAACAGGCGGATCGAGGGCTTCGCGCCGGATACGCTTGAACTCATGCAGCGATACAACTGGCCGGGCAACGTGCGCGAACTGGAGAACTGCGTCGAACGAGCCGTCGTGCTTTGCCGCAAGAGCATCGTCGGCCCCGACGACCTGCCGCCGAACCTGCTCCAGAGCCTCTCGGCCCCGGCCGGGGCAATGTCGGCGCCGAGCGGCACGACGCTTGCCAAGGCCCTGGAAAGCCCGGAAAAGCAGATCATCCTGGCCAGCCTGCACGCCCACAACGGCAACCGCCAGGCCACCGCCGACGAGTTGGGAATCAATAGGACAACGCTGTACAAGAAGATGAAGAAGTACGGAATGCTTTAACGGCAGTAGCCGGTGGATGGTAGCCAGTAGCCGGTGTGTGAAGGGCAAGGCGGAACTAGGAACCGGGAACCCGGAACATGGAACATGGAACAAAGAAGAAGCAGTAGGTCATAGGTCATAGCTCTTAGGGTGGCAGAGCCTTGATGAAGCCGCGGGTAAGACATGAAGTCGTCCGGGCGGTGCTGCCGGGCCGCTGGTTGCCTTCATGTTTTCGCGGGGCAAGGCAGCATACATTTTCTCAACGGCACTGCTGCTCGGCGTAATCACACATGGCTGCATTAACGTGGTGTCGTTGTTTGATGCGAGTATGCATGGAGACTGGCGCTACGGCCCCGCGACGCTTGGCGACAATCTTCGGTGGGATTGGCCAAGTTTTGCATGGATCTTCGCCCTGTCCCTCGGCGGGGCGGCGGTCGGGATTGCTGTGCAGATGATTGCCCGCGCAGTTGTGAAAAGGGCATATCGCCGGAAGTCGCGATAGCCTTTGGAGTGCGGCGTTAAGGCCCGCGAAGCGGGCCGCCACGCTGCTTTGGCTTCCGGCGGTGCGCTGGCAAACAAGCCAAAGCGGCGAGGTCGGCCTGCTTCGCAGGCCTCGTCGCCGCACTCCAAAGGGCAAGCCGCTGCCGAGGCGTTTTCCAGTCTCGCGGCGCCCCGTCAAACTGGAGAATGCCTCGGCTGGGGCTTGCCCTTCACCGCCCCTCAGTTGCCTATCGTACTCAGCCAGTCCACCAGCTTCTGCCACTCGTCTTTCAGGCTCGGCATCTCGTCTTGCAGCTTCTTCCAATCGTCTTGCAGATTCAGCAGTTGGAAGAGGTTGCTGTAGTCGTCGGTGAAGACGATCGGCTTGGCGCCATCCTTGGACCACTCGGCGGCGCTGGGGGACTGCTTAATCTCATCCAGCAACTCCGCGCTGCCGGTGACCAGCACCCAGGTGGAGGTGAAGCACGGGTCGCCTTCCTCGTAGTGGTTTTCGACGAGTATGGACATCTTGCCGGCCTGGTCGGCCAGGCCGCGGACCAGGCCTTCCAGGTCGATGTAGCGGTTGGAGATGTGAAACGCCAGCACGCCATCGGGCTTGAGGTGGTAGAGGTACAACTGCATGGCCTGGGTCGTCAGCAGGTGCAAGGGGATGGAATCGCCACTGAATGCGTCCAGAACGATCACATCGAACTGCCCGCTCTGGCCGAGCTGCCGCTCCCGCTCCATCGTGAGCCTGGCGTCGCCAAGGACCACCTCCGTCTGGGCGGGCGTGTCCTTGCGGTAGGTGAAATGGGCGTCGGATATGCGGAGCATGTCGGCGTTTATCTCGTAGAACCGGATGTAATCTCCGCTCTGCCCGTATGCCGCCACCGTGCCGGTTCCCAGCCCCACCGCGCCGATCCGCAGATTAGGCCTGGCGGCAGTCGGCCCGGCGGGGGCCGTCATGGGCTGGGCGGGCTCGCTGTCCGGCCCGTCGCCGTCGGCCTGGGCGTCTTTGTAGGACTGCGCCTGTTCGCGGAAGCCCGCACGCCGCAGCAGGGCCGTGTAGGCTACCCCGATGCCGCTGTCACCAGCGTAGTAAGTTATGGGGCTCCTCCGGTATTCGTCGCTCGAGTACTGTGTGCCGTGGATGATCCGCCCGTGCATCAGAGTCATCTTGTCGCCCTCGAAGTACGGCGACTTCTCGACGGAAAGGACGCCATAGAAGTTGCGGCTGACTTCCACCGTGCCGCGCATGTCCTCGCGGGCCTGGCGGACGAAGCCCACCGCCAGGATCGCCAGCGGCGGGATGCAGGCCGACGCGAACCCCAGCCTGAGCCAGACCGGGCCCGTCCACCGGAAGAAGCGGATGAACCGCCTGTCCAGCACGATCACGGCCACCAGCATCGCGCCGCACGCGATGAGCGAGCCCTGGAACTCCCAGAAGCCCGAGAATATCTGCGGCGCCACAAGCGTGACAAACAGCCCGCCCAGCGCCCCGCCGGCCGAGATGAGCAGGTAATAGCCTGTCAGGCGGTTGGGCGCGGGCCTCAGCCGGGCCAGTTCGCCGTGGCAGACCATGCAGCAGGTGAACAGCCCGGCCGAGTACAGGACGATCTGCTTCAGCGCGGGCATTTCCACGCCGGCGTGGACCGCCTCGTAGATGCCCCACAGGCCGACGCCCATCAGCGGAATCCACAAGGGGCGGAAGTACCACCAGTCGCGGTCGAAGCAGATTATGAACGTCAGCAGGTAAAGGGCGAGCGGCAGGATCCACAGGAATGGCACCACCGGCAGATCCTGGGTCATCTGGTTGGTAGTCGCCAGCAGCACCACGCACGCACAGGCCGGCAGAAGCAGCGTAAGTACGCCGCGGACCAGCCCCGAGCGGATCGACGGGCCGGGCTCGACGGCAGCGGCAAGGTGCCACCGCAACAGGCGGGCCGGCGGTGCGGGTGGCAAGGGCGGCTCGGCCGCCTCGGCGCGTGGCATGGGCGTCTCGCCCGTGGTTTTCCCTGTCCCCGCCTTGTCCACCTTGAAGGCCCGCCACGCGCAGAACCCGCACGAGGCCGCGAAAAGCACGAACAGCCCCGACCACGAGTACTCCTGCCACCGCAGCGATAGTCCCGGCTCCAGCAGCACCGGGTAGCTCAGCAGCGCCAGCAGCGAGCCGACGTTCGACAGGGCATAGAGCCGGTAGGGGGATGCCTTGGGAAATTCCCGGCTGAACCACGCCTGGAGCAGCGGCCCGTTGGCGGCGAGTATCAGGTACGGCCCGCCGATGGTGACCGCCAGCAGGGCCAGGATTCGCGGAATCTCGGACTGCCCGCCGATTGGTTTCCACGCCTCAGCCGGGATTGCCGGCAGCAGCGCCAGGCACCCCGCCAGCAGCAGCCCGTGCAGAATAGCCTGCTTTCTGGGCGTCAGCAGGCGGATGCTCGCGTGGGCGTAGGCGTACCCGCCCAGCAGGGCCACCTGGAAGAAGACCATGCAGGTTGTCCAGACCGCAGGCGTTCCGCCGAACCACGGCAGGATGTGCTTGGCGATTATCGGCTGGACCTGGAACAGCAAAAACGCGCTGAGGAAGATGGGGAATGCATAGAACCACATGGCCCTGATGGTCCTCAGGGGCCGGGGCGGCCCCGCAAAGCGTCTGCGCCGGTCAAAGCGAGTGACGCCCTCGCAGAGCCGGGACAGGCACTTTACCCAAAGCCCGGCCAATTCCGCAAGAGGCGATCACTCCATCGCTTGCCGAAGCGCTTCGGGCAGGTTGTGGCAGCGAAACTCGAAGCCCGAGTCGAGGAGTTTTCGCGGGGCCACGCGGGCCGAGGCCAGCAGCAGTTCATCAGCCATCTGGCCAAGCGCTATGCGCAGGGCGAATGCCGGCGTGGGCAGCGTGGCCGAGGCGTCAGTCGTGGCTTCTGCCCTGTCCGTCGTCGGCGTCGTAGGCGCCGCCTTCGGCGACTTGCCCCTGAATTTCGATGCGCTCGGCGGACTCGGCCTTGCCGGTCTGTGGGTTGACCGCGACGAGCATGCCGCACATTCGCGGGTCGCCTTCGGCGACGTCGAACCGAGCCGGCATGGAGGTTGTCAGCACGCTCAGCACGCGGTCTTTTCGCCGGCCCAGAACGCTGTCGTAGGGGCCGGTCATGCCAACGTCGGATATGAAGGCGGTCCCGCCGTCCAGCACCCGCGCGTCGGCGGTCGGAATGTGAGTGTGCGTGCCGAAAACTATGCTCACCTTGCCGTTGAGGTACCAGCCCATGGCGATCTTCTCGCTGCTGGCCTCGGCGTGAAAGTCGATGACGCGGATCTTCACGTCCGCCGGGATCTCATCCAGAGTCTTGGCCACGGCCTGCCAGGGCGAGTTCCAGTTGCCCATGTACATCTGGCCAAGGGCGCACGTTACGGCGACCTGGTAGCGGTTGTCCTTTGTCGGCACGACGGTCCATCTCCTCCCGGCAGCGCCTGGCAGGAGGTTCACAGGGCGCACGATGCGGTCGGACTGCTCCATGGCCTGGACGATCTCACGCTTGCGGAAGACGTGGTCGCCGAGCGTGATCGCATCCACGCCGTAGCGGTGGAGTTTTTTGACGATTTGCGGCGTAAGCCCGCTGCCGCCGGCGGCGTTCTCGGCATTGGCGACGACAAGGTCGACCTTGCGTTCCTCGATGAAGGCGGGAAGTTTGTCGGCGAGCACCATTCGGCCGGGGCGGCCCACGATGTCACCGATGCAGAGGATGTTGATGGACATATGCGATTGCTTTCCACCGCCCCTGGGGCGGAAAAGATTCGGGCAACGCCCGAACGGGTGGATTGTAACCGAATGCGGCGAGGAAAGCATCCACAGATTGCGCAGATTTGCGCAGACCAGAGGCTTGTCGTTATAATCTGCGCAAATCTGCGCAATCTGCGGATAGAATCATTGGACTATGCCGGACTTCAAGGTCGTATCCAAGATGATCCCTCGCGGCGATCAGCCGCAGGCTATAGATCGCCTTACGGAGAACATCCGTCGCGGGCAGAAGTTCAACGTCCTGCTCGGCGCAACGGGTACCGGCAAGACTTTCACCATGGCCAATGTCGTCGAGCGGCTCAACAAGCCCACGCTGGTCATCAGCCACAACAAGACGCTCGCCGCCCAGCTCTACGAGGAGTTCAAGGAACTCTTCCCCGAAAACGCCGTCGAGTATTTCGTCAGTTATTACGACTATTACCAGCCCGAGGCGTACATCCCGCAGCGGGACATCTATATCGAAAAGGACGCCAGCCGCAACGACGACCTCGACCGCCTTCGCCTGTCCGCCACCACAAGCCTTTCCAGCCGGCGCGACGTGCTGATTGTTGCCAGCGTCTCGTGCATCTTCGGCCTGGGCTCGCCGGAGGAATACCAGAAGATGGTCGTCGCCGTGCGGGTCGGAGACGCGGTGGACAGGCAGGAACTGCTGCAAAAGCTCGTTGCCCTCCGGTACGACCGCAACGACGTTAACTTCAAGCGGGGCACCTTCCGCGTCCGCGGCGACACGGTCGAGATACATCCGGCATACGAGGAGTTCGGCTACCAGATCGAGTTCTTCGGCGACCAGGTCGACGCGATTCACCTGATAAACCTTACCACCGGCGACACGCTGTCGTCGGTGGAGCAGGTGTTCATATTCCCGGCCGTGCATTACGTCGCCGACGAGGCCACGATCGAGGCCGCCGCCCGCGGCATCCGCAAGGAGCTCGACCAGCGGCTCATCGAGTTTCGCAACGCGGGCAAGCTGCTGGAGGCCCAGCGCCTCGCCGCCCGGACCAAGTACGATATCGAGATGCTGCTGGAGGTGGGCTTCTGCCCGGGCATCGAGAACTACTCGCGGCACCTTGACGGGCGTGCGCCGGGCGAAAGGCCCTACACGCTGATAGACTACTTCGGCGACGACTTTCTGCTGGTCATCGACGAGAGCCACGTGTCGATCCCGCAGATCCGCGCGATGTACAACGGCGACCGAAGCCGCAAGGAGGTGCTCGTCGAGCACGGCTTCCGCCTGCCAAGCGCGATGGACAACCGCCCGCTGAAGTTCGACGAGTTCGAGGCGATGTGGAAGCAGGTGGTCTTCGTCTCAGCCACCCCGGCGGAGTACGAGCTTCGCTGCACCGGCGGGGAGATCGTCGAACAGATCATCCGCCCGACCGGGCTGGTGGACCCGCAAGTTGAAGTTCGCCCGGCCCGCGGGCAGGTGGCGGACCTGCTGGCGGAGATACGCAAGCGAGTCGCCGTCGGCGAGCGGACGCTGATAACCACGCTGACCAAGCGCCTGGCCGAGGATCTGTCCGAGTACATCCGCAACGAGGGCTTCCGCTGCCAGTACCTCCACAGCGAGGTGGACACGCTGGAACGCGTCGATATTCTCCGCGAGCTGCGCGAGGGCAAGCACGACGTGCTGGTCGGCGTGAACCTCCTTCGCGAGGGGCTGGACCTGCCGGAGGTCTCGCTCGTGGCGATTCTGGACGCCGACAAGGAGGGTTTCCTCCGCTCGGCCACGAGCCTGATCCAGACCATAGGCCGATGCGCCCGAAACGTAAACGCGCAGGTGTTCCTCTACGGCGACCGCGTAACCGACTCGATGCGGCGGGCACTCGACGAGACCAATCGCCGCCGCGAGACCCAGATCGCATACAACGTCGAGCACGGCATAACGCCCGAGACGATACGCAAGGAAATCCGCACCGCCCTGGCTGACCAGTTGCGGGCCCGCAAGGTCGCCCGCGAGGCCATCCACGTCAACGAGAGCGAGTTCGACCTGCTGGATCTCATCTCCCGCTTGGAAGAGGAAATGTACAAGGCGGCTGAGGAGTTGGAGTTCGAGAAGGCGGCAAGGTTCCGCGACCGGATACAGGCCCTGCGCAACGAGGCTGAAGGCCAGGCCGAGAAGGGCGACGAGGCCGATGCTCGCCGCAAAGGCGGCTCCGGCCAGGCTGGCGCCGGCGGGGACACGGGCAAGGCAGACGCCGGCGGACCTGGACTAGGCAGTATCGTGCTTGACGAGGAGGAGTACACCGCCCCGAAAAAGACAGGCCGAGGCGGAAGGAAAATTCGGTAGGGTGGCGCAGCCCTGCGTAGCTTCAGCGAAGCAGGGGCATTTCGTCGGCCAGGCGGGCGAGGAATTGGGCGGGCGTCAGGATGCGGGCGCCCCGGCACGCCTTGGCGGGGAAATGGCGGGCGTTGCCGGTTACGACGCAGTCCGCACTGGCGGCCAGGGCGACCTCGACGAATTTGGCGTCGGTCTCATCCGGCAGATGAATGCCCGCCGGCGGGGCGGTGATCTCTTCGGCCTCCGCTGCCAGCCGTACGATGAAACCCTCAGCCAGACTCCGGTCGAAGCCGAATTTCGCCTCGCTTAGCACCTTCGCATATTCCAGGACGATCCGCTGGTCGAGCACGAGGGTGAAACCGCCCGTTACCCAGGCGGCGAGCAAACGGCCGCACGTTCCGGCTGGCGTGAGGAAAGCGGAGACAAATACGTTCGTGTCAACCACCGCCCTCACTTGTCGGCCTTTCTAATACGGGCGATTTCGGCATCGATCTCGGCCATCGTGGTATTGTCCAGGCCCTTTCGTACGGATTCACTCTGGATCTTCTGGCTGATCTGCTGTAGTTCCGCCCGGCGAATGGCTCGAACCTTGTCCTCCAGGTCCTCCCCGGTAACCGGCATCATGATGGCAACGGGCTGGCCGTGCGAGGTTATGACGAGTTCCTTCTCCTTGGCCAGGTCCTTCCAGACCTCACCGGGCCTGATCCGCAGATCGCGCGACGGAATGAATTTCATTTTGGCGCTCCTATAACCAAATAATTATCACACATATATCCTACGATCATTCTACAGCAAGGGTTTGGCCTGAGCAACTGGAAACTCGGATGACACATCGATAGTGCGGAGCCTTTGGAGTGCGGCGACCTCAGTCGCCGCTTTGGCCAGTGGAAAGACTCCCGATCTTGGCAACTGCCTCCCTGAATCCTCGCGGCTCTCTTGCTCGTTGCGGTCAAAGGCAAAGGCTGCCGCGGAGTCGCGCCTTCTCCATCCGCCGACGAGTTCGGCTGCCCGCTCCGGGCTTGGGCTGTCATGTCGATGGCCTACCGTCGTCGCTCCGCGACGTGCAAAAGCGGCGAGAGCTTCCCGATGTACGTCGGGACACTCCAAAGGCTTCGCGCCTTCTCCATCCGCCGACATGTTCGTCGCCGCTCCGGGCTTGGGCTGTCATGTCGATAGCCTACCGTCGTCGCTCCGCGACGTGTCAAAGCGGTCCCGATGTACATCGGGACACTCCAAAGATGGCATGAGTAAAAAAGCGGTCTCCCGTCGGGTCGAGTAAACTC
>CAZSBS010000033.1:0-25377 GCA_964605095.1 uncultured Planctomycetaceae bacterium
CGCGCCAGCACCGGTTCAAGTTCGCGGCATGACCTATTGCACAACTTTAAGGCTGACGGCAGGCAAATCCGAGATGCGAAGCCCTGACCAGACCCCACAAAAGCGAAGCACCTGCCGGGGCGATGCCCGACAGGTGCTTGGATGACGTTGGTTGTGTGGGATCGGGCCTGGCTGGTCCGGCTGGCGTCAGCTTTTGCGGCGTTTCTGGACGTCCAACTCCAGCTCGCCAAACTGCTCCTCATGCCGGCGGATGAGCTGGCTGAGGGTGATGGCGAGGCGCTTGACCGAGTAGTAGTTCATAACTACCCGCTGGTTGACCTTGAAGAGGATCTGCGGGCTGGCCTTCGGCTCGGTGGGCGGGCCGACGAGGTTCAGGCCGAAGTCGAGTATGACCTCCTCGGCCGTGCCGTTCGTGCGGAAGGCGTTAGCGTAGGTGGTCTGCATGCCGGCTTCGTCGATGCGAAGCTGTACCTGCTGCTGGCCTGTCTGCTCGCGGGCCTGGTCTTCGACGTGCTTGTCCGGGGGTATCGGTGTGATGTCTTGCGCCATTAGTTGCTCCTTTAAAGGTTGTTTTTTCGTGCCTTGTTCGACTTCCGCGGCCCTGGTCCCCGCGCCGCCGATTCGTTGTATTACGCGGGTGCGGTAATTGAGTAAGTTTACACGGCAGAGCTTTCGATTGCCAGACACCTTTCAACAGAACGCTTCAAGCTCCATCGGCCAAGTGGCGGGTCCGGCTTGACGTAAACCCTTTATTTACGTTCGGCAGTGTGCGTAGGCGGTTGGGGGCTCGGCCTTTGCCAGCACGGCCAGCGTCACGCTTTGGGCTCCGGCGGCCAGGAGGGTTTTCGCGGCCTCGTCGGCGGTGGCGCCGGTGGTGGTCACATCGTCGACGAGCAGGACATCTGCCCCGGCAACGGCGGCGGGTGAGCGGACGGCGAACGCTCCGCGCACGTTTTGGAGCCTGCGTGTTCGCGGCAGGTGGACCTGCGGCGGGGTGTTGCGGATGCGGACCAACTCGCAGCCAAGCGGCAGATCAAGCTCGCGTGCCAGGCCCGCGGCGATGGCATGGGCGTGGTCGAAGCCTCGTCCCAGCCGCCGGAGCCAGTGCATGGGAATCGCCAAGACGACGTCCGGGCGGCGCGTCTGGGCGTCCTGGACATCGCCGCCGGCGCGGATTCGCTCCGCCAGCAGGTGCGTCAGGTGCCCGCGAAGCTGCAAGTGGCGGCGGTACTTCAGGTCGCGAATGGCGTGGCGAAGGCAGCCGGCGTACGGGCCCAGCCTGTAAGTGCGGGCAAATCGCGGGAGCGTCGAATGGCACTGCCCGCAGCCGTCGGGGCGGGTCGGAATGTTCGGCCCCAGCGAGCCTCCGCAGCGTGGGCAATTGGACACGGACACCAGCGAGAGCAACTCCAGCCGGCAGCGCCCACAGAGCCCGCCGTCAAGCGGCCCGCCGCGCCCGCACGCTCCGCACACGGCTGGGAGAAGAAGGTCCGCAAACCCCTCGGCGCAGGCACCCGCGGCGTGGAAAACCGACTTGCGAAGTTGCACCAGACGAAACGCCATGGGCGATCTCCTGACCATCGGGTGGACGCGGCGTATTATAGTGCAGTCCCCATGAACTCCCAAATCCTAATCTCGAAGACGCCTCCCTCACCATAGCGCGGCTCGGGTCTCGCGCGGCGCGAGGCGTTGTTGCCAAGCCATATCCGTCGCTGGTACTATCATCATGCCCCCGCCGAGTCGCGGCGCCGGTTGAGGGGGCCAGCGGATAGCGGAATTTATCGAGGTGAACCATGGAACCCAGCAACCCCGCCCTCGGGCCGATTCGAGAGCTGATGGAGGACCCGGACGTCACGGAAGTCATGATCAACGGGGCGGACCAGGTTTACGTCGAGCGGTACGGGGTGATGGAACTCAGCGGCGTGCGGTTTGCCGACGCCGACGACCTCCGCCGGCTCATCGAGGTGCTGCTCAGGCCGACCGGGCGCGCCGTGTCGAGCGCCACGCCGTACGCGGATTTCCGACTGGCCGATGGCTCACGCGGCAACGTGGTAATCCCGCCGATCGCGCTGGACGGACCCGTCGTGACCATCCGCAAGTTCACCAGGCTGCTGAAGGGCGTCGACGACCTCATTGCCGCAGGCACGCTCAACAGGCGGATGGCCCAACTGCTGGCCGCGGCCGTGACGGCAAGGGCGAACATCATCTTCTCCGGCGCAACCGGCACCGGCAAGACCACCACGCTGGGGATCCTCAGCCGATTCATTCCGGAAGGCGAGCGGATAATCACCATCGAGGACACGGCCGAGTTGAACCTCCAGCAGCCCCACGTTGTGAGGATGGAGTGCCGCCGCGCCAACCTCGAGGGCAAAGGCGAGGTGACCCTGGCCGAGCTGGTCCGCAACAGCCTGCGCATGAGGCCCACGCGGATCATCGTTGGCGAGATTCGCGGCTCGGAGGCCGTCGACATGCTCCAGGCGATCTCCAGCGGGCACGAGGGCTGCCTGGCCGTGCTGCACGCCAGCAGCCCCGTCGACGCGGTGTCCCGGCTGGAGATGATGTCGCTTTCACGAGGGCTCATGCTGCCGCTCTGGGCGATTCACAAGCAGATCGCCGCCGCCATCGACCTGATCGTCCAGCACGACCTGCTCATCGACGGCACACGGAAGATCACCCGCATAACCGAACTGGCCGGCGTGGAAGGCGACCGGATCGCGCTGAACGACCTGTTCACCTACGAGCGGCGGGGGGTGGACAACCTCGGCCGGGAAGTGGGCCGATGGACGTGCAGCG
Organism: uncultured Planctomycetaceae bacterium; assembly: GCA_964605095.1. GTDB lineage: Bacteria > Planctomycetota > Phycisphaerae > SM23-33 > SM23-33 > JAUWQU01. The sequence continues at coordinate 2,794 of CAZSBS010000033.1, forward strand.
GCATCCGGCCGCAATTCTCCCGCAAGTGCGAGAAACTTGGCGTTGCCCTGCAGGCCGAGGCGTACGCGGCGGGTGAGCAATGACGCCCTGACGCCGTCGGGCACCGTCGGGGTCTCCCTGCCGGCCCGCAAGTTGCTCCGCAAGCGAGGTTGATTGTGCTTTCTTGAGTCTTCGCCTGCCCCAGTCCCTACGCCGGGTTCGGCACGAAAGTGCCGCCGCGGCAGTCCTTGAGGTAGTTCAGGGCGCGGACCTGGCCGGTCATCTCCAGGTCGCCACGGTAGACAGGGTCGTGCCAGCCTTCAATGTCGATACTGCCGACGAAACCGCCCGTCCGCAGGATGGTGATAACGTCCGCCCAGTTGGTGTCGCCGAAACCCGGCGTGCGGTGCCAGACAAACTGCCGGGGCCCATGGATGCCGAACTCGCGGATGATGTCCCAGCGGACCGTGGCGTCCTTGCCGTGCAGGCAGAAAACCTTGCCCACCCACTTGGCAAGCTGCTCCAGCGGGTCGATCAGGCCGACCATCTGGTGGGCGGGCTCCCACTGCAGGCCCAGGTTGTCCATCGGCACGGCGTTGAACATCATCTCCCAGGCGGCCGGGCCGTGGGCTATGTTCCAGCCGCCGCGCCGCCAGTTGCCGCCCATCTGACAGTTCTCGAACGCCAGGCGCACGCCCTTGTCGGCGGCCCGCCGGGTGAGCGGCTCGAAGACTTTCTTGAACTTCGGCATCGACTCCTCGATGGGCTTGTCCTCGACGCGCCCGGCGAAGCCGGTGACCAAGTCGCAGCCGAACAGGGCCGCCGCGTCGATGAGCTTCTGCCAGCCCGCGCGGGTCTGCCGGGCCATGTCGTCGCCGGCGAGCGGGTTGCCGTAAACGCTCAGCGAACTGATCACCGCGCTGGAGCCCGCCAGCACCTGGCGCACCTCGTCGGCAAGTTTCCGCAGGTCTCGCCCGCCGATGGTCTGCCAGAATGTCAGCGAGAACGACTCGAATCCGTAGGGCAGGATCTGTCGGATGTACTCGCCCGGCCTGGTGCCCGGGCCGGCGTTGACGAGCGTGCCGATGCGAATCTTTTCCGGGCATACAGCGGGTGCGGAAGCCTTCTTCGATACCTTCTTGGCCATTGTCTGGGTTCCTTTCTGTTACAGTGTCGCGATACGGTTGTTGATGGTCTTCCACATAAGATGCACGAAATCCGGATCGCCCGCCGGCTGGCGTATTCCGCGGCAGACGCGGCGGGTCCACCGGGCCGCCGGCGCGACCGACCGGGCAAATCACCGCTCATTCTAACTGGAAACCCCGCCAGACAAAAGCCACGATCCGCGCCGACGATCAGGTTGCGTTGCGGGCTGGCCAGGTTGCTTCGGACGCGGCTGGACTTTACTCTGTGAAGCGGATAGGCTTTTTTGGGTTGCAGCACGCGGCTACGGGACTCGCGCGGCCGTGGGATTGGAAAGGGCAAAGCACCATGGTCGTGATCGTGAAATCCGCCGCGGCTGCGGAGGATATCAATCGCGGCGTAGCTCGCATAGAGAGCCTCGGCATGCAGGCGCACATCGCCCGCGGGAAGGCTTGGTCCGCCGACTGGGAGACGGTGATGATCGAGGCCTTGGCGGAGATCATAGGTTCCCGGGCATGGGCGTGCCTTGGCGAAGCGCCGGCCTGGAAGTGAGACGAATGGCGATTAAAGAGCCTCCGTTTTCGGATTATGGTCAGGCGTCGCTGACGCCTTCGCCGGTTCGGCGGATGATGGCGCAGTTCGCGTCGGACTTCCGCGACGGCGTGGATATAAACCTCGGCGTCGGCTACGTCAACGAGAACACCATTCCCAGGCATCTCATCGTCGAGGCGGTCCAGGCGGTGCTGGAGGGTCCCCGGCGGTACGACAAGCCGCTGAACTACGGGGCGTCAAAGGGCTACAAGGCACTGCTGGACGCTATCCGTCGCTACATCGTCACAGGCGGGGCGGGCGGGATTACCGAGAAGGCCCTCGCGGGACGCGAGATCGTCATCGGCGTCAGCGGCGCCACCAGCCTGCTGGAGGCAATGGCGTGCGTGCTGCGGTCCGGCATAGTTGTCACGGCCGACCCGATGTACTACATCTACTGCAACTTCATCGAGCGCCTCGGTTGGGAGATCCTGCCGATTCCCGAAGACGGCGACGGCATGAGGACGGAGTTGCTGGCCGAGAAGCTCGCGGCCTTGGGGCCGCGCGTGGCGGATGTGCGGTTCTTTTACGCGGTGACGGTGAACAACCCGACGGGCACGATAATGTCCAGCCGGCGGCGGATCGAGCTGCGACGGATTGCCGAGAACCTCTCGCGCAAGCTCGGCCAGAAGGTGCCGGTGGTCTTCGACAAGGCCTACGAGGAGTTGATCCACGACCCCGCGGCCTCGGTGCCGCAGTCGGGGATGATCGGCGACGAGATGGGCCTGGTTTACGAGATATCGACCGTCTCGAAGATCCTCGCGCCCGGTCTGCGGATCGGCTACATGGTCGGCCCGGACGGGCCGCTGCTTCGAGTGATCGTCCAGCGCGTCAGCGACATCGGCTTTTCCGCTCCGCCCATCAACCAGGTGATCGCGGCGTACATGCTGGACCATCACATTGCGGGGCAGGTCCAGGCCGTCAACGCCGGCTATCGCCGCAAGGCACTGGCCGTGCGAGCCTGGCTGGATCGCGAGCTTGGGCCGCGAATCGAGCACATGACCGGCGGGCAGGCGGGGTTCTACTATTACATCACGTTGCGAGACGTCGAAACTTGCGAGGGTTCGGCGATGCTCAAGTTCCTCTCGCGGACGACCGGCGACGCGGCCATTGACGGCCCGGCTGGGGCTCTCAAACCGCGAGTCATCTACATTCCGGGCCAGTACTGCGTCCATCCGCGAGGCGACCTGGTGGCCGTCGGGCGGCGCCAGATGCGCCTGAGCTACGGCTTTGAGGAACTGCCAAACATCGAGCGAGCGGTTGGGTTCATCCGCGAAGCGATCGACTACGCCGAAAAACAGAAGGATTAGCAGGGATGCAGGGGCAAGAAAAAAATGAAGAAGCGGGTTCACGCAGAGGGCGCAGAGAACGCGGAGAAAAAAGAAGAATTCACAACAATGATGGACGCCGGTAAACGCCAATAAACACATAACTTATAATCAGTCATCTGCGTTCATGCGCGTTCATCGTTGCTATCGGCTTGGCGTTGTCTTTTTCCCGTGCATCCCGTGCATCCCTGCCGATTGTTTCGGGCGGTCACTCTTTTGCGGGCGTGTCGAAGGCTTCGGCGTACCAAGCGTGCATTTCCTCATCGCTGATGGACGTGCATCGCCCGGCCTCGTATTCGGCGTCGACCTTGGCGCGGATGACCAGCAGGCGAGCGTCGTCCTTGCGGAGGTTGGTGCCGTAGTTGCCGTCGATCCAGTGCTTGATGCCCGCGGCCCCGGACTTGTCGGTTATCGCCACGCCCACGCCGCGGTTGAGGATCTTCTCGGCGTCGAATGCGGTGTAGATCTCATTGCTCTTGGTCAGGCCGTCGGCGTGGATTCCCGCCCGCGTCGTGTTGAAGTCCCGTCCGACCAGGGGATAGTTGTGCGGGGTCCTGAAGCCGATGCAGTTCTTGTAGTACTCGGCGATCTCGGTGATGACGGAGTAGTTGACCTTCGGGTTGTGCCCTCGCAACTGGGCCAACTCGACGACCATTCCCTCCAGCGGGGTGTTGCCCGTCCGCTCGCCGATGCCCAGCAGGCTGCAATTTGCGGCCGAGCATCCGTAAAGCCATGCCGTCGCGGGGTTGATCAGGACCTTGTGGAAGTCGTTGTGGCCATGCCACTCCAGAAGCTCACCCGGCACGCCGGCGTCGTGGATCAGGCCGTGGACCAACTTGGGCACCGAGCGCGGCAGTTCGGCGTTTGGCCAGGGCACGGCGTAGCCCATGGTGTCGCACAGGCGGATCTTCACCTTGATGCCGTAGCTTTCGCTGAGTTTCATCAGTTCGATGGCGAACGGCACGACGAAGCCGTAAAAGTCCGCCCGCGTGATGTCCTCGAAGTGGCAGCGCGGGCGGATGCCCGTGTCCAGGGCTGCCTTGACGATGTCCAAGTACTGCTCCATCGCCTGTTTGCGCGTCTTGCGCAGCTTGAGGAAGATGTGGTAATCACTGCAACTTGTCAGTATGCCCGTCTCGGGCAGGCCCATCTCCTTGGCCAGCTTGAAGTCGCTCTTTACAGCCCTGATCCACCCGGTGACTTCCGGGAACTGCCTGCCAAGTTCGCGGCAGCGGTCGACAGCCTCGCGGTCCTTGCTGGAGTAGAGGAAGAACTCGCTCTGGCGTATGGTGCCCGTGCCGTTGTCGAGCCTGCTCTCGAGTTCGTAAAGGTCCACGATCTGCTGGACAGTGTAGGGGGGGCGGGCCTGCTGGCCGTCGCGAAAGGTGGTGTCGGTTATCCACATGACCCCGGCGGGGTGCATTTCCATGGCCTGGCCGTCGAATAGCACCAGCGGCAACTCCGTGTAGCTGAACATGTTGCGATACAGGTTCGGCTCCGGCACGTCCTGAAGTTCGAATTTAGCTTTTTTGACGTTATCTTGGCTCATGGATCCTCTTACTGCTGCTGCCGCCACGGGTGGGTGGTCGGGTTCGACTGGAAATGCCACCCAACCCGGACAGAATAATATAGCAGACATTGCCCCCGCCACGCAACCGCATTCCCAATGCGGCGGATGGCGACGGCGAAACAACAGTTGCGCCCTTTCCGGGCTTTCCCGAAAGCAATAGACGAAATTGCTTCTGGTTCCAGGGGATCGAGTCCCAGGGATTGCTATCCCTGGGACTCGTGGTGTCGGGATCGCGCCCTTGTCCTCCGCGACCTACTTACCTACTACCTTCTTCTCTTCGGATCCGCACGATGCCGCCCTCGATCCTCAGCCGCCCGGCCTGGAAAAGGCGGATCGCCTCGGGGTAGGCCTCACATTCCTTCTCGAACACGCGGTCGGCCAGGTCGTCAGGCGAGTCGCTGTCCCGCACCGGCACGCATTTCTGGAGGATGATCGGGCCGGCGTCGTACTCGTTGGTCACGAAGTGGACCGTGCAGCCCGAGACTTTACAGCCGCGCTTGAGCACGGCCTCGTGAACGTGATGCCCGAACATGCCCTTGCCGCCGAAACTCGGCAGCAGGGCCGGGTGAATGTTGATTACCCGCCCGAGATAGCGATCCGGAATGATCCACATGGACAAAAAGCCCGCCAAGCAGACGAGTTCCACGCCGGCCTGGTCGAGGATCTCCGCCAGGGCGGATGAGTACCTTGCCGGGTCGGGCATCAGCTTGTACGGCACGACCCGCACGTCCAGCCCGGCCGCGGCCGCTCGCTCGGCGCCCTTGCACTGGCGCGAGGCGATCACGACCGCCACCTCGGCGGCCAGCCGGGCGGCGCGGACCTCGTCGAGAATGTTAAGAAGCGTCCGCCCGCCGCCGCTGAGCAGCACTCCCAGCCGCAGAGGCCCGCGTGATGTGCCAGCCTGATCGTTCATAACCTGGATTGAAGCATGTCCAGGCTCGTTGGTCAACGGGCCGGCCTCCCAGGGATTGCTATCTCTGGGCTTCGGAACACTTCGCATTGCGGGAAGAGGGGGATTCCCGATAGGAGAAAACCTCGCCTGCATTTTTGCATTTAGGGGTCTGAATTGTACTTTAACCTATGTGCGGATTGCGGCCTGTATGAGTGGCCGCAAGAAGTGTTCCTCGAAAAGGCAATCCAGGCGAGTTGAAGCCTGGTGCGCAAAGCCGCGGGTCCCGATAGATGGGACAGCCGGGCTGCCGAAGGGAACGCCGATGGAAGTCATTTCATCGCCGGCGCAGGCGCGGGTTGTTTGAAGCGCGGCGCACCTTTCTGGCGGCTCGTTTCCCGGCGGATCGACAATTTCATACGGTTAGTCAAGATGCCCGCGGAAGCGGCCGATAGTCACCATGGTTCGACCGGGAGTCGGATCGGTGCGCGACGCAGCCGCTTCCACGGGTCGCATTGTGCGGAGGCACATCGCGTGCGGTCGTCCTGGAGAGGAGGTGACGCCAACCAGTGGGACGAGCCTGCCGACGGATGGCAGCCAAGCCCCTTGGATCACTCTTCGGCCGGCGCCTGCAACCGGGCGTCAAGACCGCGTAAGTGCTCCGCAAGACGCCCCAATAACCTGCAAATACCGACACAAATTGAAACACGGAGGTAAACGAAAGGACACGGAGGTTATCCGGATAGAAGGCAAGATAGTGTAGTGCCCATAGTGGGCGAAACAACCAAACGTTGGAGGAAGAATACCATGACTCGCAAGAACACTGGCTTCACCCTGGTCGAAATTCTGATCGTCGTAATCATCCTTGGCATTCTGGCGGCAATCGTGATCCCGCAGTTCACAGAGGCGTCGAACGACGCTCGCGTGTCCGCGGTGGTCAGCGATCTCCAGACCGCCCGCAGCCAGATCGAGCTGTTCAAGGTACAGCACTTGGATCAATACCCTGGCAGCGTCAGTGGCGCGGCCATCCCAAATGGCGCGGCCTTAGTGACGGCCCTGACCAGCAAGACGGACAACACCGGCGCCGTCAGCACCACCGGCACCCTGGGACCGTATCTGGGCAAGTTCCCGACCAACCCGTTCAGCACCACCGGCGGCAACACCGTTGCCCTTGTGACAACCGACCCGAACAGCACGTCCGCCACCAATGGCTGGTTCTTCAACACGGAAACCGGCAATTTAGGCATCTACACGGAAGGGTACGGCGACAGGTAACCAGCTTGCCGTCACCGCTCCGGCCTGGTGGCCGGGCATGACGGCAGCAACGAGCACAGACCCGGTCGGAGGCGCTTCGGCGCTTCCGGCCGGGTTCTGGCGCTTGGGTCTGAGGGCGGGTTATGCGGAGTCCCGCCCGGCAAACGGACTGGATGGGTGCCAAAATGACTGCCAATAAAGGTTTCACCCTGGTTGAGATCCTGATCGTGGTGATCATCCTCGGCATTATCGCGGCGATGATTATCCCGCAGTTTTCCTCAGCCAGCGAAAGCGCCCGTGCGGCCATGCTCATGGACGACCTTCGCGTCATGCGCAGTCAACTGGAGGTTTTCAAGGCCCAGCACAATGGCGTGCCGCCAGGCTTCCCCGACTGTGATACCACCAAGATTCCCACCGAGCCGGAGATGCTGGATCATATCACCAAGTCGTCTACTCCGGCGGGCACCACCGCGGCGGTCAACACGCCCGGCTACCCTTATGGACCTTATATGAGGGAGATCCCCGCCAACCCGTTCAATGGAAAGTCTTCCGTGCGGGTCCTTCGGGCGTCGGACGTGTTTCCAAACAGCCCGTCGGACCAGTACGGATGGATTTACCAGCCGTCCACGATGACGTTCAAGTCGGATTGCCTTGGCAAGGACAGTAACGGGATCGTTTACTTCGAATATTGACGGACGTCTCAGGGATTAGCCGACCGAAAGATGAGCGTAGCGATGAGACAATCAAACGCGGGATTCACGCTGATCGAGGCCCTGATGGCCTCGGTGATCCTGGCAATAGCGGTCGCGGCCGCCCTTATGCCCTTTACGTGCGGCGCGCGAAGCCAGGACGTCGAGAGCCGCCAGACCCTCGCGGTAAGCCTCGCACAAGACCTGATGGAGGAAATCCTCCTCAAGCCGTTCGAGGAGCCCGGCGACGGCGACCAACTGCCCGAGCCGGAGAGCCGCTTCGGGCCAGATGCCGGGGAGGCGCTGCGGTCGAGCTACTCGGCCATTGACGACTACCACGGCTACACCGAGTTGTCCGGCCAGATCATCGACCCTGCCGGGCAGGTGATTACCGATGCCGCCGCCACCGGCCTCAGCCGGCACGTCACGGTCAGTTACGTCTACGTGACCGGGCAGGACGTCACCGACTCGCCGAGTTTCATGCGCGTGGTAGTGGAAATCCGCTACAACGGCGAACCGATGGTGACGTTGACGCGGCTGGTCCACTGGCTCAATTGACGCAAAGGAGAGACGGATGCACGCAAACAGGAGAGGATTCACGCTGGCGGAACTCGTGTTGGCGCTGGCCATCACGACGGTGATCGGCCTGGCCGTCACCGGCGTGGCGGCAGCGGTGTCGAACTTCAACGAGCGCGCGGAAGCGTACTACGAGTGCCTCCAGAACGGGCGGGTCGCCGCTACCAGGCTCGAGCAGACGCTGCGCCCGGCACTGCTGATAACCGCGGCGTCCGGCTCCAATATGGTGGTCTGGACGGACGACCATATCGAACCGGGCAAGATCAACGTCTCCGAGGTCACGAAGATCTTCCTCGACACGACGACCAGGCAGCTCATGCAGCGCACGACGGTGTACCCGAGCACGCTGACGGCGGACCAGGTGAAGAGCCTGGACAAGGACATTGACTTGGATAAGTTGGTCTCGGCTAGCGTGGCTACCAGCACGCCCACATACGTCCAGTACGATGTGACTCGCGCCCTGGCCAACAACGTTCAGTCCTTCGTCGTGTACCCGAACGTGCCGGCGCCGCTGACGGGCCTGCTGAAGTTCAAGCTTGTGATCAGTGTAGGCGGCCAGACGGTCACGCAGTATGGCGCGGTCATGCTCCGGGCGCCAAGCACCTCACGGGTGTTCCTCAAGTACAACGGCAAATACGTACTGAACTAGAAAAGCTTGTCCCGAGGCCTGTTCGCGTTAGCGGGCAGGTATCGCCAAGCTGAGAGAGAATATGAACAGAGCCAACGGAAGACATCGCGGAATTGCCATGATGCTCGTGTTGACGGTGGTTGTGGCGGCGTCGATCATGGGCATGAGCTACCTGTCGATAGCGTCGGTGAAGCTGGCGATCTCGACGAACATGGTCCGCGCCGCCGAGGCTATGTACCTGTCCGAGTCCGGCGTGCAGCACGCGATGTGGATGCTGCGGACGGAGTCGCCGGCCCTGCTGGCGGCGACCTCGGCCAATCCGTTGGGGCCGTTCCAACTCGATTCCGACGGGGGGCAGTACGTGATGTACGCCCAGCCGACGGGTACGCCCCTGCAGTACACGGTGACCGCCCGGGGCACGGCGCAGGGCATCACGCGGACCAGCCAGGCCGTGGCGCGGATATACAGCCAGTACAACGACAAGGTGATGGCCTTGGGCCCCATACACCTGTGGCGGCTGGGGGAGTTGAACGGAATCGTGGCCCTTGACATGCCCGGGTTGAAAAACGGCAAGTACACGAACAATCCCCAGCTAGGCCAGCCCGGCGCCATCTGCGGGGACACGGACAAAGCGGTACACTTCGACGGGATGAACGACTACATAGACCTCAACAAGTGGGACCTGTACGGAAACAAGATGACGATCTTGTGCTGGTTCAAGGCCGACGCCTTCAACATCGACGATCTTCGCTTCATATCTAAGGCCGACGGGATTCAGGCCGATAACCACTACTGGATGCTCGGAACGGCCCGCAACGGCGCCGACGAGGTGCTGCGGATGTGTCTTCGGACCGGCTGGTCGACCGCGACGCTTAATGCCATGACCGGCAAACTCGAGGTTGGCGTGTGGACGATGGCCACGGCGACTTATGACGGGATCTGGATGAAGCTGTACAAGAACTCGCAGTTGGTTGGCACCGGTCTGAAGTTCGGCAACATAGCGCAGAACGACCAAGTGCCGGCCTGGATCGGCGGCAACCCCGACGGCGAGTCGAGCAGGCCCTTCTTCGGGACGATAGACGAGGTGGCGATATTCAACAAGGCCCTGACGGCCAGCGAGATCGACAGGCTCTACAAGGCCCGCCAGGCGTTGGTTGAGTTGGTGAGGTGGGAAAAGTGACAGAACGCTGGTTCACAGGAGACCTTACGATGGGCAAGACACGACGGACAGTTGAGATTCAAGTGGACGTTTACACGCGGAGTTGCCTGACGGTGATTGCTGTGCTGTTGACGGTGCTGATAGTGGCCTTGTGGGCTCAGCCGTTGACGCCGGATGGGGGAGGCCAGGCGGTGGCGGCGGGCTCGTCGACGCCCGGTGGGGGCATTCCGGACGCCGGACGCCAGCGGGACACGATGATCAAGGAGTTGCAGAACCAGACTTCAAAGCTTGATGCCCTTACCCGGCTCTTGGAGACGGGCAAGGCGAAAGTCCAGGTGGTGGAAAATGGCAAGGGCGCGGACAAATAGCGTGAGCGGACGCCGGCCGACAAACGAGAACGCCAAAGCATTCACCCTGGTGGAAGTGCTGGTGGTCGTGTTGATTATGGCGATTGCCGGGGCGATGATCGTTCCGCTCATGGCGGGCACCGGCGAGATGGAGGCCCTCAGCGCGGCTCGCACAATCGCCACGGACATCCAGTACGCCCAGAGCGTGGCCATCACCGTGCAGTCGCCGGTGACGGTGCTGTTTTACCCGGATACCGACAGGTACACATTGTCTAACGCAAGTGGCCTGCTGAAACATCCGATGACCAACAAAGACTATCTCGTGGACTTTCGCGCGAGAGACGGTTTTGACCAGTTGGACCTGGCATCGGCGAGTTTCGGCGGCGACGCGAGCGTTGTTTTCGACGAGTTGGGCTCGCCCAGCGCCGGAGGAAGCGTAACCGTGCTGGGCGGTGCGCAGACGTACCGGATCGACTTGACGAGCGTGACCGGAACCGTGAGCGTAGTGACCCCGTGACGGGCTGCTTGGTCTGAGTGTAAGCCCTTATGTTGTTGGGCGTTCAAAGAGGAATAGGGCATGCTGGACTTTCTTGTTCCAAAGAAACGATGGCCTATCGCGCTGGACATCGGGACTGACTGCGTAAAGATGCTCCAGATGCAATCGGTCGGCTGCACCATGTCCGTTCGCGCAAGCGGGCACTGGCAGTTGCCTGCCTCCGCGCCGCGCAGCGGCGATTCCTGGCGGCAACTGGTGGTCCATGGCGTGAAGGAAATGCTCCAGAAGGGCAACTTTACCGGCAGGCGCGTTATTTCGTCGCTGTCCAGCAGCGACCTGATGATCAAGAACGTGCGGCTGCCGATCATGTCGCCTTCTGAGATGGACGAGGCCATCCGGTGGGAGGCCAAGGAGAGGTTCGGGCGCGACTTCGCCCCGGACCAACTGCACTGCATCGATGCCGGGCAGATCCGCCAGGGCGCCGAGAACTGCCAGGAGATGATTCTCCTGGCCGCGCCGGCCGAGGTAATCGACTCACACGTGGCGATGCTCTTGGAGATGGGGCTGACTCCCGAGTATCTCGACCCCGAGCCGCAGGCCATGTTCCGCCCGTTCGAGCGGCGCTTGCGCCGCCGGGCCGACGAGAACGAGATCACCGTGGTCGTCGACCTGGGGCACTCGTCCACCAAAGTTATTGTCGGGCGGGGGCGCGGCCTGATCCTGATTAAGAAGATCGACATCGGCGGCAAAGACCTGGCCGAGGCGGTCGCCCGGCAGTTGAACCTTACCGTCGAGGAAGCCGCTGAGTTGCGTCTCCAGATCATCGGCGAGCATGCCAATGTGGACAGGGGGAATTCGGACGGCGAATCTCAGCCCGGCGACCCGAACTCCATGTCGTGGACGATTGTTGACGCGGTTCGCGGCAAGGTCGAGGAACTTGGGCGGGAGGTTGCCCTGTGCCTTCGGTACTGCTCGGTGACCTTCCGAGGCTTGCGGCCCAAGCGGGTGATGATGACCGGCGGGCAGGCATACGACCCGGCAGTGATGAAACTGCTGGGCGAGCAGTTGAACATCGAATGCCAGATTGCCCAGCCGCTGCGCGGAATAGACACGTCGGTGGCAGACCTTGGCGGCGATCGGCGTGGGATGCTTGCGGAATGGAACCTTTGTGCCGGGCTGTCGTTCAGGTCCGCCCAATACGAGCGCACTGCGCGAAAGATCAACAATGAACAAGATCGACTTTCTGCCTGAACGCATCAAGGACCAGCGCAGGCGGCGCCGCCAGTTGATCCGTCAGGGCTACCTGATGGCGCTGTGCATCGCCGGGCTGGTCGTGATGACTTACGTCTTGCAGTTGCGCGTGGACAAGGCCCGAGGCGAGTTGGAAATGCTCCACGGCCGAAGCCAGGCCATGGACAGCCAGATAGCGCTGCGCGACGAGCTTAATCAGCAGTTGGCCGAACTGATGATCAAGAGCCGCATCAAGGAGCAACTGGGGCGGCGCGTCGGGACGCTCGACGTCCTGGGCGAATTGCAGAAAGTCATGCCCGAGAGCCTTACGCTGACGAGCATGACAATGGAAACCGTTGCGGTCCAGGTCGCCGCCGACCCGGCCGAGAAACGCAACACGTCGAACCAGTCCGTCTCTCGTAACGGCGTGGCGAAAAACATGACCGTCAAGCGTGTCAGGCTGGTGCTGACGGGGATGGCGCCGACGGACGTTGACGTGGCCAATTTCATCGGGCAACTCGCCGGCAGCAAGTGCTTCGAGGACGTGAGCATGGGCTACGCGAAGAACATCAGTTTCCGTAAACGGGCGGCCCGGGAGTTCCAGGCCAACTGCTTCTTGACGAGATGATTGCAGGAGCCATGCAGTGACCCAGGCAACGCGAAACAACTTCATCGTTCTGGCAATCCTGGCGGCCATTATCACCGCCGTCATGTTGCTGGTGTACATTCCCCAACAGCGGGAGTTGACCAGCCTTCGCACGGCGATCAGCCAGGAGAAGGTCCGGATGTCGGAAAACGCCAGCCTATGCTCGGCCGTGCCGGCCATGATAAGGCAGGTCCAGGACCTCAAGAAGTGTTACAGCAACTTCGACCAGCGTCTGCCCAAGCAGATCGAACTGGGCGGTTTCCTCCGGGAGATCAGCGGCGACTTGTCCCAGGAAAGCCTGGTCAACCATCTCATCGAGCCCGGCAGCCCGAGGCGGTCGGAGTTGTTCCACACGCTGCCTATCACGCTGCGATTCCGCGGGACGTACCTGTCGCTGGCCAGTTTCCTCAAGCGGCTTACCCAGATGGAGCGGCTGACGCAGGTCGAGAGGATGACGGTTTCCAACAAAGGCGAAGCCCCCAAGCCGGGCGAGTCGTGCAACCTGGACATAGAACTCCTTATGAACATTTACTTCACGGAGAGCTAGGGAGAGTCGCATGGGCAAATCGAAGTCGACAACCCCAAAACTGAAGGACCGCCTTCTGGCCGAGGTGCGGCGAGACCCCAAGAAGGCATCTATCCTGGGCGCGCTGGCGCTGGTGTTGCTGATCGTCGGCGTGCGCGAGATCGCCCGCCGAACCGGCTCGCCCGCGACGGTCCGGGCCTCCGGTGCTACGGGCCTTCGCAGGCCGGCAAACGCCGTCCAGGCTCCCGGTCTGCCCAAGGGCCGGGACCGGCAGGCCGACTCGTCCTCACCCATTCAGCGGGCGACGGTGGACCGGGACATCTTCACGCCGAACGTGGCGTACTTCCCGGTCGAGGATAAGGCCAAGCCGACCACGGTGGTTTCCTCCGCTCAGGTAGTCGACCCGACCGCCAAGGCCGAGGCCGAGAAACTCCAGGTGCAGGCCCAGGCCAAGGCCCTGTCGCTTCAGAGCACCGTTGTTGGCGTGGTTCCGACGGCAATCGTAAACGGGCGGGTGCTGCGGGTGGGCGACTGGATAAGCGACTTCCAGATTGTCGAGATCAACTCGCGAAGCTGTCAGTTGGAGAAATCCGGCATCCGCGTGGTGCTGGAAATGGCGAATTGAAGTGGCCGCCAACGCCTTGGGAGGCGCGGGCGGCATAGTCAAGAGTGTCGGTTGTCTGTGAGACGACCAGTTGGGAAGGAGACACGAGATGAAACGGCACGAACAGTTTGAGCTCCATAGGTGGCTTATAATGGCAATTGGCATGTGTGCCTGCCTGTCCGCCACAACGGCCCTTGCGCAGCCGGAGATTTCACCGCCGGAGCCCGCGGTATCCGAGGCGCCGGCGCCGGTGAATGTAGCAGTAGCACCATCGCCCGCCACGGCCCCGGCCGAGGCGCCGCAGAAGCCCGCTTCAGTCGGGCTGCCCGCGGCCAAGCCTGTCATCGCTGCCGCGCCTAAGGCCGATCTTAACGCTCCGCCCGCCAAGGAGTCCGCATCGGTGGCCGTCACGAGGCCGGGCACGTTTGAAATACACGTGCGAGGCGACGACCTTCGCGGCGTGCTCCAACTTCTCAGCGTTCAGGGCAACCGGAACATCATCTGCACGAAGGACATTCAGGGCACTGTCACCGTCGATCTTTACGGCGTGACCTTCGAGCAGGCCCTGGACGCCGTCATGGCCTCCAGCGGGTTTGGCTACATCGAGCAGGACGGTTCAATATACGTCTACACCGCGGCGCAGAAAGAGGCGTTGCTGAAGGCCAAGATCAAGCCTGTCGCCAGAGCCTTCAAGCTCTCGTACATACCGGCCGTCGATGCCCAAGTGCTGGTCAGCCCGGCATTGTCGGAGGTGGGCAAGATAGTTGTTTCACCGGCCTCGGGAGTAGGCATATCTCCCAGCAAGACCGACGCGGGCGGAAACAGCTTCCCCAACAGCGACACGCTGGTTGTCAGCGACGTGCCCGATGCGATTGACCGCGTGGCCAAGCTCCTGGAGGAGATTGACGTAAAGCCCGATCAGGTGCTCGTCGAGACGACGATCCTCAGCGCCAAGCTGACGGAGAACAACAAGCTGGGCGTCAACTTCAACGCCCTGGGCGGCGGGACGGATCTGGGCAAGTCCAACGCGACGTGGTCGACGTCCGGCGCCCCGACGTTCACGTCCGACAAAGCCGTCGGGCAAAGCGGAGTCAACTTCCGGACGGACTTCACGCCGATTTCGGGCGGCATGACACTGGGGATATTCGGCAACGACATGTCCTTCTTCATCACCGCCCTTGAGACGGTCACGGACGTTACGGTGATTGCCAACCCCAAGCTGATGATCATCAACAAGCAGCGCGGCGAGGTCCTGGTCGGCAGGCGTGACGGTTATATAACGACGACCACGACGGACACCACGACCATGCAGACCGTCGAGTACCTGGAAACCGGCACCAAGCTGCTGGTCCGCCCCTTCGTGGGCAGGGACAAGTACATCCGCATGGAGATCCACCCGGAGGACTCCGATGGCGGCGTCGCCAACGGCCTGCCCAGCCAGACCACCACCGAGGTCACCAGCAACATCCTGGTCAAGGACGGGCACACGATCGTGATCGGCGGCCTGTTCCGCGAGAATACCAAGACTGACAAGAGCCAGATTCCCGTGCTCGGCAACATCCCGTACCTCGGGACGCTCTTTCGGACCAACAGCGACAGCACCGAGCGCAACGAGGTCATCATCCTCATCACTCCGCACATCATAAGCAACGAGGCCGACGAGGCCGTCAGCAGGCAGATGCGCGACGACGCCGAGCGGATCCAGATGGGCGCCAGAAACGGGCTCCAGTGGTGGTCCAGCGAACGCCTGTCCATGGGATACGTCAGATCCGCCAAGCAGGCCCTCCGCGAGGGCAAACGCGAGCAGGCAATGTGGGACCTCGACATGGCCCTGTCGATCAGGCCAAGACTGATGGAAGCCATCAGCCTCAAGGAACAGCTTACCCAGAAGGCCTACTGGGCCGACGAGGTCCAGAATGCCCCGACCCGCTACGTCGTCGAGCGGATGATTATGCAGGAACTGGGCAAGAGCTACAAGACCGTGATCCCGCCGGACCGCCCGCTTGACAACCAGAAGATCCCAGAGGACGTTCGCAAGGCCCTGGGCATCCAGCCGGAAATCAACCAGCCAGGGCCCCAGCCGCTGACAGGGCTGATCGGGCAGTCCAAAGTCACGGTTGAGATCGAGGTTCCCACCAACGCCAAGCCGGCGGTCGAGGCCCCCCAGCCAACGCCGGCCCAGGACAAGCCGGCAGGGTCCCAGGTGACCGAGCCACAGTCGGCCGGGCCCACGCAAGAGCCGGCCGCTCAGGCAACCACCCGGCCGGCCGAAGACCTGGCGGTCAACTCCGAGTCGGACGAACCAGCACCGGATGACATTGAGGCAACCGAGGATGATGCGGATGTTAAGCCCGAGACCGCCTTGGTCGATTAAACAAACAACCGGCGTGCTCGCAAGCAGCAAGCCCGGCCGGGTGCGGAAGTGCCCGCACAACCCGTGGCAGAGGTTTTTTTTGGCCACCTGCGTCAATTTGGGCAAAGTGCGAAGTTTGTGGGATATGAAACCGAACTTGGGAGTTTGGTCATGAACAGCATGAGTAAATGGATACTGGCCGCAATAGTGGTGCTGATCGCATCGGGCTGTCAGGAAGGCACGAAGTTTTCCCAGCAGCAGGATGATGCTCAGAAGCGGTGGTCCAACGTCAGGGCGTCGGTGGTGCTTCGTGTGGCGGAGAACAGGCTGGCCTCTGGGGCGCTGGATGACGCTCACAAGGGTGCCGAGCAGGCCATTGCGCTCGAGCCGGACAGCCGGGACGCCAAGGTTTTGCTGGCCCGGGTGCTGATCGAGAAGGGCAGGTACACCGAGGCGGCGGACATTCTGAGCCGCGTCTGCCAGGCGAATCCCCAGGACGCCAAGTCGGTGTACTATCTCGGGGTTGCCCAGGAGAAGAGCGGCCGGCTTGAGGAGGCTCTGGACACCTACCGCCGGGCATACGGCCTGGACGAGTCGGACCTCTCGCCGATCAAGGCTTCGGCGGAGGTTCTGGTTGCACTGGGCCGGGACCGGGCGGCTCTGTTGCAGATCGAGAGTTATCTTCCCAAGGCTCCAGACGACGCGGCCATGTACGAACTGGCCGGGCGACTGGCTCTGATGTGCAAGGAGTACGACAACGCGGTCGAATACCTCCAGCGCGTCCGTGACATGGACTTCCAGAATGTCCGCTACTGCGAGTTGCTGGCGAGGGCCCTGATCGGGGCGGGGCGGTACGCTCAACTTGTGGACAATCTGACGGAGCTTCTCGGCCGGAAAAATTACGAGGCGCCGACATGGGTCTACCTGATGCTGGGCGACGCCTACCTGGCCCTGGGCCAGGGTCGCAACGCGTTCAACTCCTACTTCACCGCCAGCGAGCGCGAGCCCAAGCAGGTGGAGGTCTGGCTGTTGCTGTCGCGGGCGGCCCTTGCTATGAACGACTTGCCGCGCGCGGTGGGTTCGGCCCAGCGGGCCTTGATGCTCGAGGCCGGAGACGTAAACGCCCAGTTGCTCCTGGGCTGTGCCCTGCTGAAGGACAGCCAGCCCGCGAGGGCGGTGCTCGTGTTGACCGACGCGGCATCGGACCACCCCGACAACTCAACGGTCCTGTGCCTGCTTGGCAGGGCTCATGTCGCGATGGGGCAGAGGGACCAGGCGGCAAAGTGCTACGCCGAAGCGCTGCGCCTCGATCCGCGCAGCGTGCTGG
Organism: uncultured Planctomycetaceae bacterium; assembly: GCA_964605095.1. Lineage (GTDB taxonomy): Bacteria > Planctomycetota > Phycisphaerae > SM23-33 > SM23-33 > JAUWQU01. The sequence goes on from CAZSBS010000033.1 coordinate 20,126, forward strand.
CAAAGAAGCTCATTCAATCGTCGACCAGTGGAGAGGACCTCTCGAAGGTCCGATAGACAGGGAGTCGTGCCGGAGGAGTTCTGGCCTGGCGGCCGGCGTGTGCTTCCGGCATTGGAGATAGAGCGTGACTACAGCCAAGAGAGTGGGAATGACGGGACTGGCCGTCGTTGCGTTGGGGGCCTGCGCGGCCTACTACGCGACCATGGTGGTCGCGTACAAGCCGAACACGCCGGATGCCCGGCTGGGGTACCTAATTCCCTTCATGCTGGCCGCGCTGACCGTGATGATCCTCGTCGGCTTCCAGCGCCACGTGCATCGAAGCGTGGACTCCATCCGCAAGCAATTGCTCACGTTGAAGGAGACCGACGAGATCGGCATGGTCGAAGTCGAAGACGGCGAGGAGCTCGGTTCGGTGGTTCGGCCTCTGAACGAATACCTAACCGTAATCCGCAAGAACATGGCCAAGCTGCGCTCGGAGAACAGGGAGCTACAGATCCAGGCCCGGATCGCCGCCGCGGAGAAACACCACACCGAGGCGATCATATTCTCGATTTCGGACGCGGTGATCGTGACCAACAGGTTCGACGAGCTTCTTCTGGCCAATGACGCGGCCGAGAAACTGCTGGACTTCCAGTTGGCGCCGGCGGTTCGCAAGAACATCGACCGGATCGTTTCTGACGGCACGCTGGTGCGGCTGATCCGCGAGACCCGCAGCCACGGCAGCGGATTCACGCGGAAGGTGGTCGAGCACAGCATCGACAGCAAGGGCACGCCGCGGACGTTCAGCATCACGCTGAGCTGCATCGTGGCGCCCGGCGAGGAGGTCTCGGGCGTCGTGGCGGTGCTGCACGACGTGACGCGGGAGAAGGACATTGCCCGCATGAAGACGGACTTCGTCTCGAACGTCTCACACGAGTTGAAGACTCCGCTGGCATCGATCAAGGCATACGTCGAGATGCTCATGGACGGCGAGGCCGAGGACGAGGACACCAAACGCGAGTTCTACGAGATAATCTCGACCGAAGCGGACCGCCTGCACCGGCTGATCGAGAACATCCTTAACATATCGCGGATCGAGTCCGGGGTGGTCAAGGTTGTCCGCGAGCCGGTGAGCCTGCCCGGTGTGGTCAAGCAGGTCTTGGACGTGGCGGCGCCGCAGGCGAAGCTCAAGGACATCAAGCTGGTCAGCCAGTTGGCGCCGGTCTACTCCCAGGTCGAGGCGGATCACGACATGATCTACCAGGCGGTGATGAACCTGGTGTCCAACGCGATAAAGTACACGCCCGAGGGCGGCACGGTCACGGTCGGCGTGGGCGTGGACGAGCGCCGCGGGGTGAGCTTCTGCGAAGTCTCGGACAACGGCGCGGGGATCGCGGCCGACGAACTGCCCCATATATTCGACAAGTTCTACCGCGTCAAGGCCAACAACAAGCTGGCCAAGGGGACGGGGCTTGGCCTGACGCTGGTCAAGCACATCGTCGAGACGGTTCACGACGGCAAGCTGTCTGTCACTAGCACGGAAGGAAGCGGCAGCACATTTTCGTTCGAACTTCCCGTGATGCATTAAACGGGTCAAGCCAACAAGGCAGGTGTGACAATGAGCAGCAAGAAGATACTGGTTGCCGACGACGAAGCCCACATCCTCCACGTGGTTTCCATGAAACTCCGCAACGCGGGTTTCGAGGTGATCACGGCGGTCGACGGCGAGGAGGCCATGGAGTTGTGTACGGCCGAGAAGCCCGACCTGCTCATAACCGACTTTCAGATGCCGTTCATGACGGGCCTTGAGTTGTGCACGCGGCTTCGCGAGCAGGAGAGCACTCGGGACATTCCCGCGATCATGCTCACGGCCCGGGGCTTCGACATTGAGCCCGAGGAGATGGAGGCCGCCGGGATCTCGGCGGTGCTGGCCAAGCCTTTCTCCCCGAGGGAAGTCCTTCAGAAGGTTAACGACTTGTTGGCTCTCGCCGACGCCGCGGCGGGTACGGAGCAGGCATGAATCTGGTACAGACAAGCACATGTCAGATACTCGCCGAGATGGAACCGATGTTCCAGAGGCTCACCGACCGCGCTGGCGATATGCACCTTGAATTGAGCGTCTGGAGCCCGGACGGCAAGCGAGTGGGCGATGTCCAGCCCGGCTGCGAGTTCTGCCGTGCCGTCTCCGACGCCGGCGGGGCGTGCTCCGACCGCATGAGGGAAATCGCCATGCGGGTAGCCAACGACGGAAAGCCCGTCGCGATACGCCTGCCGGGCGGTTGCGCCGTGATCGCCGTGCCGGTCCACAAGCGGCGACGCATAGTCGGCACCGTCGCGTCGTGCTGGCCCAGCAGGCTCTGGCTGGACGAGGAGTTCATCGCCAGGCGATGCGACGAGTTGCACCTCGACCGCCTCACACTGCTTGGAATGGCACAGGAGGTCTGCTACCACGAACGGCAGCGGTGCGAGGAAGTCCTGCCATGGCTCGAGTGGGTCGTCGAGAACGAGCAGGCGCTGCACGTGGCGAACAGCGAGCTGTCCACGCTGTCGACGAATCTCTCGACCACCTACGAGGAACTCAGCCTGCTGTATTCTATCAGCGGGTCCATGAGGGTCACGCAGTCGCCAGACACCTTCCTGCTGGCCGTGTGCAGGGAGGTCCACGAGGTGATGAACCTTTCGGCCGCGGCGGCCATCGTGTATGCCCACCCGCCGGCAGTGCATGAGGACACGGTAGTAGTCGCCGGTGAACTGGGCCTGACCAAGGAGCAGATCATGCTTCTGGCAGCCACGCAGATCACGCCCACGTTGGGGCAGAACAATCGCGTGGCGGTCGAGAACCAGTTTACCTGGAGCACTCGTCGGGACCTCGGAAAGGCCGTTCGGAACCTGGTGGCCGTGCCGCTGCTGGGCGAGCATACAATGGGCATGCTGCTGGCGTTCAACAAGGAATCCGGGGATTTCAACAGCGTGGACATCAAGCTGATGAGTTCGATCGCCAATCAGTCCACGGTGTTCCTGACCAATAACATGCTGTACGCGGACCTCCAGGACCTGCTGATGGGCGCCTTGCACGCCCTTACGGCGACGATCGACGCCAAGGATCCCTACACGTGCGGGCATTCCAATCGCGTGGCGATCATCTCAAAGCGTCTGGCTGAAAGCATGGGCCTGCCCGCCCAGCGGGTCCAGCAGATTTACTTGGCCGGGCTCATGCACGACATCGGCAAGATCGGCGTGCCGGAGAGCGTCTTGTGCAATCCGGGCCGGCTGACGCCGGAGGAGTACGATGCGGTCAAGAAGCATCCTGCCCTGGGCGCGAAGATCCTCGGCGGGATCAGGCAATTGGACGACGTTATCGCGGGCATCCTCTGCCACCACGAGCGGCTTGATGGTCGCGGCTACCCGCAGGGGCTCTGTGGCGACGAGGTGCCGCTGGACGCACGGATCATCGGCCTGGCCGACTGCTTCGACGCGATGAGCAGCGACCGCACCTACCGCAAGGCCCTGCCGCTGGCGGCGGTGGTCGACGAGGTGAGAAAGTGTGCCGGCACCCAGTTCGACCCCGAGGTCGTCGCCCACCTGCTTGACTGGGACCTCGAGAACCTCCTCAAGGAGCTTTGCCAGCCCGCCAAGACCGTCTTCCCCATACAGGTCGCCCAGGAGGACGCCGTATGAACATAACAACCGAAGGCTACGGACACGCCGTCGTTCTCAACCTCAAGGGCGAGTTCACCGAGGACGTTATCGGCGCGATACGCCAGGCCGTGGACCACCAACTGGAGTCCGACGAGGTCGTGGACGTCGTGTTCAACCTCGAGGGCACGCCCTTCATCGACTCATCCGGCATGGAGTACCTACTCGACCTCCACGACCGCCTGGCCGAACGCTTCGGCCAGGTCAAGCTGGTCCGCCCAGACGAGAACGTGATGCAGATTCTCGAATTCACCCGTCTGCGGTCGATGTTCGAGGTCTACAAGGAAACCGACGAGGCCGTCAAGAGCTTGCCGGCATGACGGTTCGCGCGGGAAAGAAGTATATGATCACCAACGCCGGACAGAAACTTCAACTCGGCCAGTTGCTGATAGAGCAGGGCGTCCTGACGGCCGAGCAGCTCGATCAGGCCCTGGCCTACCAGAAGGAGACGGGCAACGCCCTGCTTCTGGGCGAGGTGCTGCGCAAGCTCAACATCTGCCAGGAAGAGGACGTGATGAGGGCGCTGGCCAGCGCATACGGGGTCCCGTTCGCGAGGGTCTCACCTCGCCTGGCCGACCCCAAAATCATGGACGTGCTGCCCCGGGAGTTCCTCGAACGCCACAACGTCCTGCCCCTTTTCAAGGTCCGCAACCGCCTGGCCCTGGCAATAAACGAGCCCGCGAACGTCTTCTTGTTGGAGGAGATAGGCCGGCTGACAAACTGCGAGGTGATGGTCGTCTGCGCCTCGGCCAAGGATATCAAGGCCACGCTCGACACTCACCTCCCAGCCGCCAACGTCTTCGTTATAGACGACATCATCGACGGCTTCGACTCGTCCGATTTGTCCATCGTCGAGGCGCAGATGGAGGACATTGCGGACCTGGAAGTCGCGGTCGAGGGATCGCCGGTAATCAAGCTGGTCAACTACCTGGTCTACAACGCGGTTCGCGAGGGCGCGTCGGACATCCACATCGAGCCGGACGACAACGCCCTGCGCGTGCGGTACCGAATCGACGGGCGGCTTTACGAGAAGCTCCACCTGCCCTTCAAGATGCTGCCCAGCATCTCCAGTCGCATCAAGATCATGGCCAATCTTGACATTGCCGAGCGGCGCCTGCCCCAGGACGGCGGCATCCACGTCATGATGGATGGCCGGCCCGTAGACCTTCGCGTCTCGACGCTTGCCGGGCAGTTCGGCGAGAAGGTCGTCATCCGCATAATCGACAACCGCAACGTGCTTGTCAACCTCGAGAAGCTCGGCTTCGACTACGATATGCTCAAGCGGTGGCGCAAGGTCGTGCAGTTGCCCAACGGCATCGCGCTGGTTACCGGCCCGACAGGCAGCGGCAAGAGCACGACGCTTTACGGCTCGCTACGAGAGATCAACTCCGACGACGTGAACATCTGCACTGTCGAGGACCCGGTCGAGTTCAATCTGGCGTGGGTCAACCAGTTCCAGGTCAACGTCAAGGCGGGTTTCACTTTCGCCTCGGCCCTTCGCAGCCTGCTGCGGCAGGATCCGGACATCATCATGATCGGCGAGGTCCGCGACACCGAGACGGCCCGTATCGCCGTCC
>CAZSBS010000034.1:0-1674 GCA_964605095.1 uncultured Planctomycetaceae bacterium
GGCGGCAGTCCTGCGGTGATGAGCCGTCGGCAGGCGAAGTCCGTCGGCACGACGACGTTGAGCAGTCCCGGCCCCACGGCCTGGCGGAGCGTTTCCCAGTCGGCCGGGGTGGTTGGCGCGGCCGGGATGGACAGCACCATCGCTCGCCCTGTCGTCAGCGCCAGCTCTCGCCCGGCCCAGAGGGCCTGCTGGGACCAAGCGTGGATTATCCGCGCGCTGCCGGCCTGGTCGCGCATCCGCCAGCCCGCCAGCCGGGATGAGCCCATCGTGCAGTGTACGGGCGTTACTGGGCGCGCGAGGCCTTGCGGCGGCGGCCCGGCCGAGAGGACACGATCATTCGCCCCGGCCAGTATGTCGAGCTGCTCGAGCATGTCCGGCCGGGTGCTGCTGTCGACAATGTGCAGCGCCTCGATCATGGGCGAGATGATACGTTGGCCACGAGGCCGCGACAAGGCCCGGCCCGCCGGCAGGGTGAGTCGGCGGGCCCGGAAGAACATTTTCGATAGCGCGGTGACTTGCCGAAAAGGCATCACGGCTGGCGGAAAACGAAACCGCCACAATAAGTTGGCCTCGGCTGCGTTTGTCATAGAGATAGGACGTGATTGGGCTGCGCCCGGTGGCGGCAGGCGACGGGCGCGTGGGCCTTGGTGCCGCTCATGCCTGCCAATCCGTTTGGGCGGCATATCGTTTAGCCAGGGAATACGAGAGACACTAATGCAAGGAGAACGACGATGAGATGCCAAGGTACAATCTGGATGACGGCTGCCGTAGCGATGCTGATGGCCAGTTCGGCGTTGGCCGGCGGGCGGTCAATGACTGAGCGAATCACCGATGAACTGGCCGGGGGCGGCAACTCCGGCATCTCCGAGGTGATCGCTGAGGAAATGGGGCTTGGGGACCTTGCGGCGGTGCGCGCCGAGCAGGGCGTGGCCGGGCCGGAAGGCATCAACGAGGAAACCTCCCCGCCCCGTGACGGTCGCCTTGCTGCGGCGAGCGGTGGAGACCGCCCCGAAATCGAGCGGCGCATGATCGATCGCCGCAAGGAAGAGCTCCGCGATGGCCAGCAGCGCGAAGAGGCCCGTCGCCCGGAGGCCCGCAATGGCCAGCAGCGCGAAGAGGCCCGTCGCCCGGAGCTCCGCCAAGGGGTGCAGAGCGAGGTTCAGCAGCTCGAAACCCAACTCCGTCGGATTCAATCGCGATTGGCGGAGCTGCGCCGAGGCCCAGCCGCCGCGGCCCCGCGGGCTGAAATTCAGAGAGCCCAGCCGCAGCAGCGATCCGAGCCGCAACGGCCCCAGCGAGGCCAAACCCAAGGCCCGACGATGGGTCGCGGCCAGAGCCCGATGACGGGTCGTGGCCAGAGTCCGATGACGGGTCGCAGCCAGGCCCGGGGTTCGATGAGTCGTGGCCAAGCCCCGATGATGGGACGCGGTCAAGGCCAGGGCCAGAGACCGATGATGGGACGCGGCTTCGGCCAGGGCCAGGGTCCGATGATGGGTCGCGGCTTCGGCCAGGGCCAGGGTCCGATGATGGGACGCGGTCAAGGCCAGGGCCAGAGACCGATGATGGGTCGCGGCTTCGGCCAGGGCCAGAGACCGATGATGGGTCGCGGCTTCGGCCAAGGCCAGGGTCCGATGATGGGTCGCGGCTTCGGCCAGGGCCAGGGTCCGATGATGG
>CAZSBS010000034.1:1774-23139 GCA_964605095.1 uncultured Planctomycetaceae bacterium
CGGCTTCGGCCAAGGCCAGGGTCCGATGATGGGGCAGGGGCGTGGGCAAGGCCAGGGCCAGAGACCGATGATGGGTCGCGGCTTCGGCCAAGGCCAGGGTCCGATGATGGGGCAGGGGCGTGGGCAAGGCCAGAGACCGATGATGGGACGCGGTTTCGGGCAGAGCCAGGGCCAGGGCCAGATGATGGGTCGCGGCCAGGGCCTGCGCGAGATGATAGAGAAGTTCCTTGACGGCAGGGCCAAGATGGGCAAAGGGCCCAAGAGCCGTGAAAAAGAAGACGGTGACGACGATAAAGATAAGGATGATGACGACCGCTGATCGGTCGCGGGAGGCTGGCTGTTCGGCAGCCGGCAGCCGGCATTCTTGATCCTCTCGCTCTGTTGACGTGAAACGGCAACCGGCAGGGAGCCATTTAGCATTTGGGCTTCCTGCCGGTTGTCTTGCGCTCGGACTATTGCTCTGTCGCAGGCTATTCGATGAATGTGGTGCCAAGCCTCCGCAAAGCCGGACCTTTGGCCCCCGAGGGGAAGCATGGCACCCATCATTTGACACGCGACAGAGCACTAGGCATGTTCAACCTTGCCTGGGCAAAATGTCGCCCCGGCCGGGCGCCGCGCTGGGGCCTCATGTTTGACTGCGCTGTTATTGGCCCCCTTGGATGAGGTATAATGAACCGATGAGTAGATCGGATACTATTTCCGGGAACAAGACGGGTTTTTGGCTCGCGCTGGCGGGCGCGGCGATGTTGTTTTTATTTTGGCTTTCCGCGCCGGTTGGGGCGTGCGATGTGCCGGTCTTCCGATATGCGCTGGAACGCTGGCCGGCGGAGCCTTTCAACGTGCTTGTGTTCCACCGCGGCCCTGTGACGGGCGAGCAGCAGGCCGTCGCCGATTGGCTCGCCGCGCGGGCCGATGACGCCAACCGCCCGTGCAATGTCACGGTCACGCTGGTGGATGTCCAGGCCGCCGAGGCGAGTGACCCCAACGCGGCGATGTCCGAGTCTGTCGCGGCCTTGTGGGAAAGCCAGAAGGACAACCCGCTGCCGCGAATGGTCGTGTGCTTCCCCTCGCCGCCGGGAAGGCGGTTCGTGGCGTGGTCGGGTGATCTTTCAGCCGCGGCGGCCAGGTCGCTGGTGGACTCGCCCGCCCGGCGCAAGGTGGTGGAAGCTATCGGCAAGGGCGACTCGGCGGTGTGGGTGCTCGTGGACTGCGGCGACAAGGCCAAGGACGCCGCCGCCTTTGCGACGCTGCAAGAGCACCTGGGCCGCATGGCCAAGGAGATCACGCTTCCGGTGGCGGACGATCCTGACGTTCCGGACGTCGCCGAGGATGGCGGCGGTCCGAAGGTGCGGATAGGGTTCTCGGTTGTGCGGGTTTCCCGCGATGATGCCGCGGAGGCGGCGCTGGTTGGAATGCTCATGGCCACCGAGGCCGACCTTGCCAAGGATGCGGCGAGCGAGCCGACCGCGTTTGCGGTTTTCGGCCAGGGCCGGACGATGTTGGCGCTGGTGGGCAAGGGCATCAACAAGGACAATCTGGAAGAATACGTCGGGTTCCTGTGCGGGCCTTGCAGTTGCCAGGTTAAGGGCCAGAACCCCGGCGTGGATCTGCTTTTCGCGGCCGACTGGTATGCGCCGTTCCGCGGCGCGCCCCAGGTGACGGCCCCGCTTCCGGATGTTATCGGCGGAGCGAATGTCGAACTTGTTTCCGCCGTGGCGACCCAGCCGGCAGGGGCGTCCGCCACGACGACTCCGCCCGGCGCGGCGCCTGGGGCTGGGCAGTTGAATTACTTCGCAATACAGGTCTGGTCGCCTTCGTGGACCATTCCGATCGCCATCGCGGTGATCGCCGCGGCGAGCATCTTCCTTGGGCTGTGGGCCTTGCGACGGCAAGGCAATAGAGCATCATGAAACGAATGACCGTCTGGCGGCTGATCGGCAAGGAAATCCTCCATCGCAAGCTGAACTTCGCCCTGGGAGTGCTGTCGGTAATGGCGGCCTCGGGCGTGGTGGTGGCTCAGTTCACGCTGCTGCGGGCGCACGACCTGTCCACCGAGCGGATTCTGCATGCCAGCCAGCAAGAAGCCGAGTCGCGCCTGGCCAAGATGGAAGATGACTACCGGAAGTACATGAAGAAGCTCGGCTTCAACCTGCTGATCCTGCCGAAGGATCAGGATCTGACCGAGTTCTGGCAGTCCGGCTTCGCCACGACAACCATGCCGGAGTCCACAGTGTCGACGTTGGCAAACTCCGGTACGGCGCTCGTTCAGCACCTGTTGCCGATAGTCCAGCAGCGAATCGACTGGCCGGAGCAGAAGCGCCGCATCATCCTTATGGGTACGCGGGGCGAGGTGCCCCTGGCCCACCGCAGGCTCATGGAACCGATGCTCCTGGCCGTGCCGGAAGGCAAGTGCGTCGTCGGCTACGAGTTGGCTCGCGACCTGGCCGTCAAGCCGGGGCAGACCATAACGCTGCGCGGCACGAGCTTCGAGGTCCAGCATGTCCGTCCCGAGCGTGGCACGGCCGAGGACGCCACGATCTGGGTAGACCTGCCCGCGGGGCAGAAACTGCTCGGCCTGGAAGGGCGGATCAACGCCATCGAGGCCCTTCAGTGCCACTGCAAGGGTGTCACGCCGGAGCAGACTCGCCAAGAGGTGGCCGGCATACTCGGCAACAACGTCAAGGTCATTCTCCGCGAGAACAACGTCACCGTCCGCGCCAACGCCCGCGACCGTGCCAAGGCCGAGCACCTCCAGGCCATGGCGGCCGAGCGAGCCAGCCGGGCCGAACTGCGAAGCAGGCGAGAGTCGCTTGCCGGCGTGATGGTCCCAGCCGTGCTGGTGCTGGCGGCGGTTTGGATCGGCCTGCTCGCCCTGAGCAACGTCCGCGAGCGGGCGGCGGAGATCGGCATCCTGCGGGCAATAGGCGTCCGGGCGCGGTCCGTCGTCCGCGTGTTCTTCATTCGGGCGATGATTACGGGCCTGCTGGGGGCGGCAATCGGCTATGCCGCCGGCCTGGCCATCGCGGTGCTTGTGGAACGCTCGTCGCCGTCGCTTCGCGTCGAATCGGCGGCCGCGCTGTTCGAGCCGCGCCTGCTGGCGATAGTGCTGGCCGCCGCGCCGCTGCTGGCCATGCTGGCGAGCTGGGCTCCGGCCATGCTTGCCGGAAGGCAGGACCCCGCTATAATCCTGGCCAGGGAGTAACGTGGTGCTGGAGATACGCAACCTTTCCAAACGATACGCTCACGCCGACGGACCAGTCGACGCGCTTGTGGATGTGAGCTTCTCGGTCGCCGCCGGTGAGTTCGTCAGCGTGCAGGGGCCCAGCGGATGCGGCAAGAGCACGCTCCTGCTTGCCGGCGGCGGACTGCTTGCCGGCGACGCCGGAGAGGTCCTGATCGACGGGCAGGACCCCTACGCCCTGGCCCCCGACGCCCGGGCGGCACTGCGGGCACGCCGCGTGGGCTTCGTGTTCCAGCAGTTCCACCTCGTGCCGTACCTGTCCGTGCTGGATAACGTCCTGTCGCCCTCGCTGGCGCTGGCTTCGGACGCCCCGGCCGAGCGGGCCAGGATGCTCATCGAGCATTTCGGCCTCGTCCAGCGCATTGCCCACAAGCCTTCCGAGCTCAGCACCGGCGAGCGACAGCGGACCGCCCTGGCCCGCGCGCTGCTCAATGAGCCGGGCCTGATCCTCGCCGACGAGCCGACCGGCAACCTCGACGCCGACAGCGCCCGGGCCGTCCTGGTATACCTCGCCGAGTTCGCCTGCCAAGGCGGCGCCGTCCTGCTGGTAACCCACGACGATCGCGCCGCCGGTTATGCCAAGCGAACCGTCAAGATGCGAGCCGGCAGGATAGTCGGCGGCTGAGAATTCGGCGCCCCATCGAATGTTGGGTGGCCGAAAGGCTTGCGGTTCATGGGTGCCGTGGTTTGCGACGTCCCGAAGGGACTCGCAACCACGTATTTCGGCCCGGAAGAATGGATTGGGCATCAAAAGGATCCGAACACCAGGCGGCTCGAAGACGTGGTTGCGTCGCCCCAAGGGGCTCCGCAAACCACGGCACCCGGCCATGAGGGCCTTGCAAACTATCAGCCCTTGCTTGCCGGGCGGTATGTGCATGCCGGCTCGGCGGCAAGGTAGTTGCCGGTCATTGCGAACGCCCGTGCCCGGCAGCCGCCGCAAATGCTCTTGTACTCGCATCGCCCGCACTTGCCCAGCAGGGCCTCGTAGTCGCGAAGCTTGGCGAAGACTTCCGAGGTTCGCCATATCTCAGCGAAGGGTTTCTCCCGCACCGACCCGCACTGCACTGGCAGGTACCCGCACGGGAAGACCTCGCCCTTGTGGCTGACGAACGCGACTGACACGCCGCACATGCACCCTCGGCCATGATGGCCCGCCATGGCTGCGCCCGCGGTGCCGGCAGCCTTGACCCGCTGGGCGGCAAGGCGATAATAGTGCGGGGCACACGTGGCCTTGAGCTCCATCTGCCCATCCGCCTGGCGGTCCAGGACCCACTGAAGCACCGTCTCGTACCTCTCGGCCGCGAGTTGGTGGCTCTTGCCGATCTCCATTCCGCAGCCCACGGGCACCAGCAGGAACAGGTGCAGTGCCTCGACGTCGATTTTTCGCACGAGCGCGTAGATGTCGTCGAGTTGATCGACGTTGTGCGCGGCGATGGTGGCGTTGACCTGCATTGGCATTCCCGCGGCCCGCAGGTGCGCGATGCCCGCCAGGGCTCGCTCGAATGAGCCTTCAACTCGCCGGAACGCGTCGTGCGTGGGCGCGTCGGCCCCGTCGAGGCTTATGGACACTCGGCGAAAGCCGGCCGCGGCGATTCGCTTGGCCAGCGGCGCGTCGACCAGCGTGCCATTGGTCGCCAGGGCGGTCGGCAGGCCCAGCGAGCGGGCGTGGTCGGCCAGGATTTCCCAATCGTTCCGCATCAGCGGCTCGCCGCCGGAAAAGACGATTATCGGCTTGCCAAGCGGGGCCGTTGAGTCCAGCACGCGGCGGAACTCAGCGGTGGTCAGGTCCTGCCTGGCGGCCTCGTCGGCGGTCTCGATCCGCCGGCAGTGCGCGCAGGCAAGGTTGCACCGCACCGTCGACTCCCAGAACAGCAGTCGCAGCGGCGGAAAGGGGGCCGTTGGCATTTTCGATTGTCCGGTCATAGTCTCACTCTAATGTCTTGTTTCACGCGGAGGCCGCGGAGAGAAGAAAGATTGATATTAAACCGCTGCCCGGCGAGAAGTTCCACCGGTTTATCCTTGCGCCGGAGCTGCGCGGATCGGCCTGGCCACGGATTCACAAGGGTCAGGTCGCGACCTGCCGAGGCTGGAGAAGCTCATGGCGGAGCTACAAGAGCGACAACTCGAGTTCGCGGACTCGCAGTATCAAGCCCGGCCCATCAGGGACCGGCTGATCGGGAACAGGACAATGAGTGGACCCTCTTGAGCCGTCGGCCCGCATTTTTCGCATGGACTCGCGAGTAACGGAAAACATTAGTCATGCCCTTTAGTGGACAAACCTTTTAGGATGGTCCTGATGCCCGTGAACGGTTACAGAGGAGATCACCATGAGAAGCATTATCGCGGCGACTTTCGCCTTGGCGCTTGCACTTCCGGCGCAAGCGGCGGATTTCTACGCTTACTACACCAAGTTGGACTATGTCCAACCGCCGACGGTGGCTGCGTTGGCCCAAATCCCCATGAGTGCCGCGGAGGTTTTTCGTGGCTCCGGGATGAGCGGGGCCGACGATAAGCCGGCTGAAGATGCCCGGCGAAATCCTCGGCCCGGGCAGGTGCGATGGGGCAAGTACGCCGACTTGGTCGTGAATGTGGCTGACGGGCGACAGCTTGTTTTCAGCCGAGCGACGGGCTATTTGCCGTATCTGAAGACGCCCAAAGGCCGGTTTCCGCTCAAGCAACTTGCCGAGTGCCGGGACGACCCGATGTGTCTGTGCTCGTACGTTCGTATCGTGGAGGACCATCCCGAAAGAATCGTCGTTCACTGGCGGCACGTGCCGGACCCGGCCCGTGTCGTGATGACGGAGGTCATACATGAATACTTCGCCATCACACCCGACGGCAAGGTGAGGCGCGAGGTCAGGTTAGCCGCGCCGAGGCTCGATGACTTCAACGATCCGGCGAACGTCACGGTCCAGGAGCTGAACCTGACGGCGGATGGAATCACCGAGTTGTCTCTGAGCCAGGCGAGGCGGTCGGCTGAATCGGGGCCGACGGCAGCCGGCTCGCCAATCCGAGAAGGGGTCGTCGGCTCTCCAGCGGCATGGCTGAAATTCGACGAGGGGCTGAAACCAAATCTCGACCAGGCCCGAGAGACGGTAACGGGAACGCTTTGCGCGGCAGTTGGGAACAAGACCCTATGGAAGAAAGGCGTTTCCGGAACGGCGCTTGCGTTTGACGGCTACTTCTCCAAGGTGACGCTCCCCAAGGCAAAGGCGCCTGCCGTCAAGGACGAGATCACGCTCGAAGCCTGGGTTGCCCTGGGCGCGTATCCGTGGAGCGACGCGGGCATCGTCCATCGCTCGGCGGGCGAGCCAATCAGCCCGGAGGACTACAAGCACGGCTACCGCGACCCGTACACGTATCGGCCGTGGAAGATGGAGGGGTACATGCTGGGCATCGACCCTTACGGCCGGCCCATATTCAAGGTCAACGGCGACCAGGTAGGCGGGGGCGAACTGGCCCCCAAAGACCTGCCGCGCAAGCAGGACATGCTGCCGACGTATCGGTGGGTCCACCTGGCGGCCACGTATGGCAAGGGCAAGATGTGTCTGTACGTGGACGGCAAGCTGGCGGCTGAGAAGCCCGCCTCGGGGCCGATCACCGTGCCGGACCGGGATGTGCTGATCGGCCTCAACGGAGACCCTCAGCGGATCTCGGACCCGGTATCGCACAGCAAGTTCGCGGCAAACAACAATATGCCCCTCCTCTATGGCATTGAGGGGCTGATTGACGAGGTACGGATTTACGCCCGGGCGCTGTCGGCCGAGGAGATCGGGCGGTCGTTCCAGGCGTTCTGTCCGTCGGCGGAGGGTGTCGGCGCGCCCGACCTGGAGAAGCGCATCTTGCCCGGCATGGTCGACGGCAAGCCGGCGGAGAAGTTCGGCGCGGTCTGCCGGACGCTGAAGTACCACGAGCTCTGGGACAACCTCTGGCGGCCCAGCCCGTATCGCGACATCGTGGTTCGGTTCGACAGCGGGGCGGGCAGCGTGGTGTTCTGGCAGGGGACGAACTTCGGTTCGGGCTGGGTCACCGAGAACAACAAGTGGATGTCGGACCAGAGCTGGGAGATCGGCGGCCCTCACGGTTGCGCCGAACACATGGCCGACAAACGCGGACGTTTCGATCATATCAGGCTTATCGAGAATACCGATGCCCGCGTGGTCGTCCACTGGCGGTACGCGTCTATTGACGTGGGATACGTGTTTCCCGGGGTTGGCGTTTGGGCTGACGAGTATTACACCATCTACCCGGACGGCGTGGGAGTGCGCTACGTCGAGGGAGTCGGCGGCGGTTGGCAGGACACCCAGTTTCTGTCCCAGCCCGGCACGACGTGCCTGGACAACGTGGACCTGACGGCCCTGACAGTCGCCAACCTGAGCGGCGAAAGCAAGGATTTGACGTGGCAGCCGCCGAACCGCGTGCCGAACAACCCGCTCAAGGATGCCTGCATCAAGGTGATCAACTTCAAGTCGAAGTGGAAAGTCTTTGCGGTCTGCCGGGAGGGGGCCCAGATCGGGACATGGGGCGCGCAGGAACAATCCAAACACACCGCTGATCCTTTTGCCGGCCCATGGAATCATTGGCCCGTGGGGCTTAATCCATCGGACGGCAGGTACGCCGTATCGGATGACCGCGTCACGCACGCGGCCCTCGGCGGAGCGGACCGGGTTGGCGATTGCATCATCTACGGCTTCACCGACCAGCCGGCTTCGAGTCTCGTGGCCCTGGCCAAGTCGTGGAATCACCCACCGATGCCAGCAAAGGCGAAGGGATGTCAGAGCAAGGGATACGATCAGACGCAGCGGGCATACCGCCTGGCCGCAACGGCCAAGCTCTTGTCGTTCGTCCTGCAAGGCTCGGAGGACTCGCCGGTTCACAACCCCTGCTTCGTTATCGAGAACTGGGACAGCGACAGTGGATCGCGCATCACGATCAATGGCAAAGAGGTGAAGGTCGGCAAGACCTTCAGGCAAGGGATAGTCCGGGATACGGACGGAAGAAGAACCATGATCATCTGGCTGGAACTGGAATCCACTTCCCCCACCGAACTGGGAATCAGCGAAGCCAGAAATCAAGGGTGACTTGGGCTTGCCAGCGAGTTGGGCATTCACCTGTCCCTCCCGAAAACTCCGTCCGTCTTGATTCGGGCATAGTCCACGCTGAAAGGTTGGTGCTTCGCTCCCGACTACATGTTAGAGTATCCGCCATGCCGGATCATGGCCGTGTCAACCAGGCCAACCACGGCTGGCGCCTCTTGCCGAATGGGGAGCCTTTCTGCCCTGTCGCAGATCTAGCCCGACGGCTTGGAAGTCTGTTGAAGAAGTGAGAAGGGAACCAAAGATGAAGAAATCAACCAGAGCGTTTTCGTTCCTGATCGTGGGCGCGTTGGCGATTACCGGCAGCGCAACCGCGGCGTCGCCGCGGCCCGCGCCGCTGCTGGCGCCGCCGGATCTCACTCAGGGGGCCAAGGTCGATCGCACGTTGACCTACAATCTCGGCGCCACGGGGCTTCGCGGCTGGATTTACACCCTGCCGGTGAGACAGTTCGATTTCGAACGCCTTCAAGGGCGAACCACGGCGCCGAGCCGGCAGATTCTGGTCACGCATGTCGGGGCAAAGTCGCCGGCAGACGGAGTGATGCGGGTTGACGACGTGATCCTCGGCGCCGGCGGCAAACTGTTCACCGACGACGCCCGCAAGAGTATCGCGATAGCGATTCAGGACGCGGAGAAACAGGCCAATGGAGGCATCCTGAAGCTGAAAATCTGGCGGCCCATCGACTCCGCTCAGGGCAAGGCTGGCAAGACCGAAGACGTGCAGATCAAGCTGCGAGTGATGGGCGCCTACAGCGACACCGCGCCCTACGATTGCCCCAAGTCCAAGCGTATCTTCGATGAGGCCTGCAAGGCGTTGGAAAAGGAGCCGTTGGAAGAAAACCTGTGGGGAGCGGTGAACGGCCTGGCACTGATGGCGACCGGCAATCCTGAGTATCTGCCCCGGGTGCGGGAGTTTGCCCGGAAGATGGGGCCGTCCACGATGAAGCTGAAAAGGGGCGGTTTGGGAACATGGGAGAGCGGGTATCGGGGCCTCTTCCTATGCGAGTATTACCTCCTGACCGGCGACAAGGAGGTGCTGCACGCCATCAAGGAAATCACGGTCTCTCTGGCGAGGGGTCAGGGCCTGTACGGCACGTTCGGGCACGGCTTCTGCGATCTGACTGCCGATGGCCAGCTTCACGGATCGATCCCTCCCTACGGTCCGGTGAACGCGGCGGGGCTGGTGGGCAATATTGCGATCGTCACGGGCGCCAAATGCGGCGTGAAGGATCCGGAGATCGCCCCGGCCATCGAGCGGGCATCGAAGTTTTTCGCCTACTTCGTGGATAAAGGGGCGATTCCCTACGGGGAGCACGCGCCCTGGCCATACCATGAAAACAACGGCAAGAACGCCATGGCCGCCATGCTGTTTGCCTTGCAGGGAAACCGGACCGTGGAATCGCAATACTTCGCCAAGAGCGTAACCGCTTCTTTCAAGAACCGCGAATGCGGGCATACCGGCCAGGGATTCAGCTACCTTTGGGGCGCCCTGGGGGCGGCTACCGGCGGGCCTGCCGCCGCGGCTGCCTTCTTCAAGGAAGCCTCGTGGCACTTCGACCTCGTGCGGCGCTGCGACGGCTCCTTCACCTACGACGGCGCCGAGCAATACGGACCCGGCAGGACGGACGACAACACCTACTATGGCAAGAGCAGCTACTGCGGCCTGAGTCCGACCGCCTCGTATGTCCTGACCTATTCCCTGCCGTTGAAAAAGCTCTACATCACGGGCAAGGACGCGAATCAGGCGAACTGGCTCAGCAAGAAGGACGTCGCCGAGGCCATAGCTTCCGGACGATTCGATCTGGATCGCAAGAACAAAAGCGTGAAGGAGCTCGTGGCGGCGTTCAGCGACTGGTCGCCCATTGCCCGCAGTTGGGCGGCGGAGGAACTGGCCAAACGCCCCGAAGCGAAGGCGATGGCGCCCGAACTGATAACCATGGCCGAAGGTAAAGATGAGCATGTCCGCCAGGGCGCCTGCGAAGCGCTCGGCTACATCAAGAATGCGGACGCCTTGCCTGTCCTGGTTCGCCTGCTTGACAACCAGGACCGCTGGGTACGTGTAAAAGCCGCCAACGCCCTGAAGGTGATGGGAGACACCGCAAAGCCGGCCGTGCCCGACATGCTCAAGGCGGTCGCCAAGAATGCCGAGCCAATCCAACCGATCACCTGGGTCGATCCCGTCCAGATCGGCCAGTGCGAGTTGGCCATAGCTTTGTTCGGTAGCAGGGGCGGTTTGTTGCGGGACTCCATAAATGGAATAGATCCGAAGCTGCTCTACCCGGCGATCCGGGCTCTCTCGAAGTGCGCGGATGGTATGGGCAGATTCCAGCTCGAAAAAGTGTTGTCGGACCTCCTGACCCTCGAGGATGCCCAGGTGCTGGCGCCGGACATCCTTGACGCCATCCACAACTCATCGCCCGCTGACACGATGTTCGTCGACACTTTCCGTTTGGCTGCATTGAAAGTGCTGACGAGATACCACTTTAAGGAAGGCATCAGCGTCAGCGTTGATTACGCCAGAAACCAGGTCGGATGGGCGAGCGAGATCCGGATGCCGGTGGTCATGGCCGGTTTGAAAAGCTACGGCATTGCCGCCCGCCAAGTGCTTCCCGAGCTAAAAGACTTGCTCACCTACTGCAAGAACGAGGACTTCCCGGAGAATTGCAAGCAGATGAAAGTCGCCGCGGTCGAGGATGCGATCAAGGCCATTGAATCCGCGACAACGCAGCCCGAGTTGCGGAGCATTGCGCCGGTGCGGTCAAAGCGCAAATCATCGAAGGAATGAGAACCCAATTCGGCGCTGGCAAGTTATGACTTTCGCCCTGGCAACGTCAAAGCAACAACGGCAGGAGAATCCAAATGAGGAAACTAAGATGAGAAGTATTATTGTCATGTTGCTTGGGATCGGAGTTTGTGGATCCCTTTTTGCGCAGGCGACGGACACTTACACAACAACACAAAACGAGCAGGCGGCGCGGGAACGGCGCATCAAGTGGTGGCGCGACGCCAAGTTCGGCATGTTCATCCACTGGGGGCTGTATTCAGTCCCGGGCGGCGTGTGGAAGGATAAGGTACACGCGACCGGCTATTCCGAGTGGATCATGTTTGCCGAAAAAATTCCCGTCAAGGAATATGAACAACTGGCTGGGAAATTCAACCCTGTCAAATTCGATGCAAAAGCCTGGGCCGCGATCGCCAAAAAGGCGGGCATGAGATACATGGTTCTGACAGCCAAGCACCACGAAGGCTTCAGCATGTTCAAATCCAAGTTGACGCCTTACAACATTGTCGACGCCACGCCGTTCAAACGGGATGTCACCGGCGAGTTGTCGGCTGCCTGCCGTTCTGCAGGCATGCATTTCGGATGCTACTATTCCATAGACCGGGACTGGTATCGGCCGCAGGGGCCCGGAAACAGATACAAACAGAACAATGTATGGGATTACCCCGATTCCAAGAAGGAGG
This sequence comes from uncultured Planctomycetaceae bacterium, assembly GCA_964605095.1. GTDB lineage: Bacteria > Planctomycetota > Phycisphaerae > SM23-33 > SM23-33 > JAUWQU01. Next base: position 13,577 of record CAZSBS010000034.1, read on the forward strand.
ATTACGACAGCTATTTCAGCACGTTTGCGAAGCCCCAGGTCGAGGAACTGCTGACCAATTACAAGCCGGACCTGCTATGGTTCGATGAGATCGACATGAAGACCGGCGCACAGGTCGAGGAGCTTTACCAGTCCATCCGGAAGTTGCGGCCTGATTGCGTGATAAACAGCAGGATCCAGGGCTGCGGCTTCCCCGCAAAAATCCCGCCGCCTCATTGCGATTACATCACCTCCGGGGACAACGAGATCCTGGAAAAGGCGCCGGGATTTGAATGGGAGAATCCCGGGTCGATGAATACCAGCTACGGCTACAATCAGAACGATCACAACTGGGTGGAAGCGAAAGAGATTGTCACACGCCTGGTTGACATTGTCAGCAAGGGCGGCAATTACCTTCTGAATGTCGGGCCAACCTCCGAAGGACTCATTCCGCAGGCGAGCATTGACCGGCTGATGGAGGTTGGTGCATGGATGGATGTGAACCAGGAAGCCATATACGGCACTTCGGTCTGGAAGGTTTATGGCGAAGGGCCGCGTTTTAGAAAAAAGGCGGAAGACAAGACCGGCCTTGATATCCGGTTCACGGCTAAAGGAAATTCGGTGTATGCCATCTGCCTGGCTTGGCCCGAGAAAGATGTCCTGATAAAGGCGCTTGGCGGGAACGAGTTGGCCGGCAAGATAATAACCGGGGTGAGCATGCTTGGCTCGAAGGACAAGATCAAGTGGAGCCAGGCCGATGACGGGCTGACGCTCTCGGTTCCACGTGAGAAACCGTGTAGTTATGCCTTTGTCTACCGGATTGACTTAAAACAGATTCGCCAGACTGGCGTGAAAAAGGATTTCGTCGAGCCGCCCCTGAAGTTCAGGTCCAGGCCGCTCTGGTTCTGGAACAATACCGACGTGACCGCGGCCGGTGTCGAGGCCGGGCTGCAGGGCAATCGCGACAAGAGCGGATATGGCGGATTGGCGCCGTTGCCGTTCGGGGCGAAGTTCACGCCCAAGTATTTAAGCGAAGAATACTTCGATCTCTATGGCGTGGCGGTTAAAAAAGCCAGGGAGTTGGGGATGTTCCTGACCATTTATGATGAATACGGTTTCCCCAGCGGAAGCTGTGGCGCCAACAGTGGCGACGGCATCCCGCGTTTCAAGAACAAGAATCCCGACGCCACCCTGAGACGCCTCGACAAATTCGAAGAGGAGGTCACGGGTCCCACCACGTATTCCAAGCCAATTCCCGCCGGCAAGCTGATGAGCCTCGTGGCGATGAAGACAGGTACCCAGCAGATAGTGGATCTGACCGGCAAGGTGAAGGACGGTTCAATTAGCTGGGATGTTCCTGCCGGCTCATGGAAAATCATGATGTTTGTCTGCGTCCCGGATGGCGACGCGAATGTTGATTACCTCGAACCGGACCGGGTTGCAAAGTTCATTGCCATGGTCTACCAGCCTTATTACGACAGGTTTGGCAAAGACTTTGGGGCAACCATCTCCGGCGCGTTTTATGACGAGCCCACCATGTACAGAGGGCAAGGCCGCTTATGGACTGAGAAGTTCAATGAAAAGTTCCAGGCCGCCCACGGTTTCAATCCGGCCCCGTATTACCCGGCGCTCTGGTACGATATCGGGCCTGAGACCCAGGCCGCCAGGAATTATCTGTTCGGTTTCCGGACAGAGCTTTATGCCTCCGGCTATATGAAAACCGTGCAGGACTGGTGTACTGCGCATGGCCGGATACCATTGCTCGGGCACCAGGACCAGGAGAACATTAAGAACCCGGTGGGCGTCTCGGGTGATCTGATGAAATGCTACAAGTACCAGGATGTCCCGGGCATCGACAAGATCGGTTGGGACAATGATCCGGAAGCGTATTACAAGATCATAAGTTCCGTCGCGTACAACTGGGACAAGGCGCAGGTTATGACGGAAACATATGGCGCCATGGGCAATCTAAGCTGGGATCGGCTCTATACGATTGTGATGGAACAATATGCCAAGGGGATAAACAACTTCGTTCAACACGGGGTCTGGTACAATCTCGACAAGATCACCTATTTGCCCGAGCTTTCTTATCGCACACCGCGCTATGCCGACGGGCTGAAGGCATACAACACCTATATCGGGCGGCTCAACGTGCTCTTGCAGGATACAGGTCGGCACGTGGCGGATATCGCGGTGCTTTACCCGATTGCAACACTGCAGGCTGGATATCATTTCGACGGTCCGATCGGTCCCTATTCAGGCGGCGTGAATGTTCCGGAAGCGGATTACATTTATCTCGGCGAACTCCTGGCAACGAAAGTGTGCCGCGATTTCACTTTCCTTCATCCCGAGGTCCTTGATGAGCGGTGCTCGGTCAAGGGCGACCTGCTTAAGCTGGACAACAAGATAAATCACGAAGAGTACAAAGTGTTCATCATGCCGGGGCATAAGACCATCCGCTTGAGCAACTTGAAGAAGATAAAGGAGTATTACGACAAGGGTGGCAAGGTGATCGCCACCGGGCAACTGCCGACCAAGTCGGCAGAGTTTGGTCACGATCACGATGTCGCGGCGATCATCAAAGAGATGTTTCCCGGGGTGAAACAGCAGATCATCGGAACAGCTTCATCCGAGTGGCGCGAGTCCGGCGCGTTTGAGGCGGCGAAGGCGATAGACGGGTCAAAAGATACCCGGTGGGCGCCTTCTGATGCAAAGGCGAAGGAGTGGTGGCTGGAGGTGAACCTTGGAGCTGAGCGAACATTTAATTCAGCCATCATCAGCGAGGCATTCGACCGGGTAACTTCCTTCAGCATTCAGTACTGGAATGGCAGTGCCTGGGCCACGTGCGTCTCCGGCACATCGATCGGCGGGAACAAGGTGGATAAGTTTGCTCCCGTCACCGCATCGAGGGTCCGGCTTTGGATTACGGGCGTGTCTTCGGGCACTCCCTCGATAAGCGAGTTCGAACTGCACATGGATGAAGGTTCCAACCTGGTGCATAGCGATGCCTTGATTGTGCAGGAAGGCAAAAAGGGCGGGCGGACGATTTACCTGAATTCGCCCAACGAGTCCAACCTGCGACAGGCGCTGGACCAGGCGCTCAAGGTTTATGACGTGGATATCCAGAGCAGTCAGAAGCTGAGATATATCCACAGGGTGAAAGACAAGAACGAGGTTTACTTCTTCGCCAATATCGGCGAGCAGAAAGCTGATGCGTCCGTCCGTTTGAGGGGAAAAATCAAGCCCGAGGCGTGGGATCCACACACAGGCCGGTTCTCCGTTCCGGAATATTCGTACGCGGTTGAAGACGGTCAGCCGGTGACCAGGGTGAAGTTTGCCCTAAACCCCGTTCGTTCACTATTCATCATTGGGAGATAGTTACTGGGCTGGCGCTATGCGGATCGCCATGGTTGCCGGCTTGCAGAGGGCCTTTAGCTGGGCGTCCAAGGCGGCGCGCCTGGCGTCGGGGCCGCCAGAATAGTTCTTGCGGAAGACCGCGTAGCCGGCCTTGCGGTGGTCGCGGACCAATGGGAGGATCTTTTGGCTGCGGGCGGTTGTCGGGAACTTGGGCAGGGCTGTCAGATCGATGCCCGCCGCCAGGTCCTTGCCGGAAAACTGGCCGACCTCCACATCGTCGGCAAAGAGCGCGTAGCGGGCGCCGGTCAGCCCGGCGACGGCCAGGCGGTAGCGGTTCAATGTCTCGGTGAACCGCGCGGCCGCCAATGACTTGGGATCCCACGACCCATCCACGGGCATCGGCACTTTGGAGGTCCAGGAGAACCGCACCGTCCCATCCTGGACCTGAAGGTCCTTCACCTCGCCGGCCTTGACTTTCTTGCCTGCGGCGTCGATGGACGCCTCATCGACCAGCGCCGGGGCGTGCCACGCCTTCAGCGTGGCCATCGCCATCAGCAGATGGCCCGTCGATGAGGGATGAATCCCGTCGCGGGTCATGCGGAAGCCGGCTGTGTCCTGCCGACGGGCCTTGAGGTGCCGCACCATGAGCGTGTGCAGGTCTTCCACGGTGACGCCTTGCTCTTTCAGCGTCATCAGCCAGGCGGCGTACTTGTCCATGACCTGGTCATAGTCGGCAAAGGGGCGTTTGTAGCCGTAGGTCTCCTCTGGCCTGACGTCCGGCTGGCCTGGATTGCCGGATTCGTAGGCGGGTGGCGTGAGGATGAGCAGCCGGGCCTTCAAGTCGCCGCGCACCTTGGCGATCAGTTTGCCCACGCCGTCCTGGTAGGCCTTGAGGCGATCCTCGCTGAAGGGATGGTAGATTCCGTCGTTGATGCCGTAGCAGGAGACCACGACGGTCGGGGCGAAGTCGGCGACGTCGGCGTCGAACCGGGTGAACAGGCAAGGGCGCCGGCCCGGATGATCGACTTCGCTGAGATTCGACAGGGTCTCGCTGGACCGGCCGACGTTCAGGACGTCGAAGTGCCGCTCGGGAAACCGGGTGACGAGGTAGGCTTCGATGTACAGCACGTACTGGCCGGCGGCGGTGATGCTGTCGCCGACGACGACGATTTTCTCCCGCTCGCCCAGGGCGAAGTCGCCGGCAGCCGGCTGCGGCGCCGGTTGGGCCAGGGCCGGGGCGCACATCGCAAGCGACAAGCACAAAGTTGTGATAATCCGCATATAAATCCGCATGTTATGTCCTTTTGTCAGTCGTTCGATAATGATCGGACACCCTCGGCCTTTTTCGCCCTTTGGAGGCGGCCCTGCCCGGAGCACGCACCGGGTTACGTGATGTTTACCAGCTTGTACTTGGGCTGGCCCAGGCCGACGGCGATGCACTGCTCGATCTGGACGTGCGGGTCTTTGCCGTGGATCTGGTGCAGCAGGTGCCCGTTGCCGGAGAGCTTCAGCGGCGCCGGCAGGCTGCCGGTGATGAAGTCCTCGACCTTGATCAGGTCCAGTGAGGCCGACTCTATGGCCACAATGTCGTCCGAGGCCAGTATGCCGATGTCCGGCACGATTGCCGGCGTGGTGAAGCCCCAGCAGTCGCAGAACGGCGTCACGTGCAGCAGGCAGGTGATGTAGAACACCCGCCCGGCTTCGAAGGTGCCGAGGCACTGTTTCGTCGCCAGCGCCATGCCGCGCTGGAAATAGCCATACCCGCGCTGGTCGATGGTAATCGCCTTGGTCGGGCAGGCGAGCTGGCAGTGCATGCAGTACTTGCACGCGTGGTCGGATATGCTGATCTTGCCGTCCTTGAACGTGATCGCGTCGTTGGGGCAGTTGTCGCGGCACAGCAGGCAGCCCGTACACTTGGCGGCGTCCCACTCGAAGGCCGCGCTCATCAGCCGGTGTATGCCTCCGCGAGTCTTGCCATCAACGCAGCCCATGGCGATGTTCTTGATCGCCCCGCCGAAACCGCTGTGGCCGTGACCCTTGCCGTGGCTCAGCACGATCATCGCGTCGGCGTCGGCAATTGCCCCGCCGATTCCGACCGTCTTGAGCGTGCGGTAGTGTACCTTGTGCGTGTAAACGTACTTGTCGGTCTGCCCGGCCGCCGAGACTATCGGCGCGCCCAGCACCTCGGCGGTGTACCCGCGATCCTTGGCCGTGGCGATCGCGTGGGGCACGTCGGTGACAAAGGGCTTGCCGCCGGCGTCCTTGACGGCCTGGACCACGTGGGCAACGATCAGCGGCGGAATCGTCGAGTAGCCCACGCCGAAGCCGAGGTGCATCTTTATCGCGACCGTCTTGCCGTCGAACCGCTTCTTGAACCGCCACTTGGCGAGCATCCTGTCCAGCAGTTTCGGCAGGGTCGCGTCGCTTCTCAATTCTTTCGGCCGGGCCGAGGCGAACGTCACTTTCGCGGGCATCATCACTCCTGGTTGAGTTCGAGAAGAAGGTATTCCAGTTGTCACCTGTGCTGCGAAAATCGGGGACAGACGCCTCCGCGGCGAACAGTCCCGGCACTGCCGGCATTGGCTATTGAACATTGAGCATTTGAACATTGAGCATTCGCGGGCGAAGCCCGCGCGCTACCATTTGTTGCTCTTTATATAATCGTTGAACGCGGCGTGGAGTTTTCTCGTCACCGGCCCGGCGGTGCCGTTGCCGACGGCCTGGCCGTCGATCTTCGTGACGGAGATGACCTCCGCGGCCGTGCCGGTCAGGAAGCACTCGCCCGCGCCAAGCAGGCGCTTGACGGAGACATCCTCCTCGGCTGTGGGCAGGCCGAGCTTGCGCGCAAGGCGAAGCACGACGGCCCTGGTGATTCCGGGCAGGATACCGGCCGAGAGGGGCGGGGTGACGACCCCGCCTGCTTCCACGATAAAGATGTTGTCGCCCGTACACTCGGCGACGAGTTCCGCCTGGTTGAGCATGATCGCCTCGCCGACGCCGGCGTCGACGGCCTCTATCTTGGCCATGATGTTGTTGAGGTAGTTGAGGCTCTTGATGGCCGGGTTGAGCATCAGCGGGCTTGTGCGGACGGTCTTTGCGATGATGACCGCCATGCCGTTGTCGTACATCTCCTGGGGGTACAGGGCTATCTGGTCGGCTATGACGAACACGGCGGGGGTGGGGCACTTGAACGGGTTTAGCCCCAGCGTGCCGCTGCCGCGCGTGATGACCAGGCGGATGTACCCGCCCGCCGTCAGGGCGTTGGCGCGGATGGTCTCGTGCATCGCCTCGACGATCTCCTGCTTGGTGTACGGGATGGCCAGGCGAACGAGCCTGGCCGAGCTGAACAGCCGCTCGACGTGCGCCTCGCACTCGAAGATCCGCCCGCCGTAAATGCGGATGCCCTCGAACACGCCGTCGCCGTAAAGCACGCCGTGGTCGAAAACCGAAACCGACGCTTCCCGCGAGTCCACCAGACTGCCGTTCAGCCAGACCTTCATGTTCCGCTCCTGAATCAGTCGTTGAGTTTGGTCAATCAATATACGCCAGGGCCGAGGTTTGGGCAATGGCGTAAAAAAGAGGCGAAAAAGAGAGGCTTCGGAATGCTGAATGCTGAATGCTGAATGCAGAAGTGAAGAGGGGAAAGAGGAGTTGTTTCTGCCTTCCTACTTCCGCCTTCCGCCTTCAGCCTTAATACTTCATACTTCAGGCTTCGCTGCTTCGCCTGTGGCTGCGCGGGGCTGCGCAGGCTGCTGGTGAGCCGATCAGGCCAACGGCCCCTCCGGGGAGATCGGCGTTCCCAGGGGCACATTGGGGAATTCAGGCACAGCCCCGGCCTGGCCGCAACCGCGCCGCCATTCTGAAATCCAAAATCTACCTGCCGGCCAGCAGGTCCCCGATCTTCAATTCCCCCTGTTCCCGCCATGTCCGAGGCGACGCGGCCCGCCCTGGAGGGGCGGAGGAAGGCCCGAAGCAGGCGGCTATCGTAGAGCGCGCCCTTCTTCGCACGTACGATGCCGCCCATGTACGGGTACAGGCGATCTGCGATATCGGGTGTAATCCAAGGGGTGCGGCACTTTGTGCTGAATATGACGTGCAACAGGATTTGGGAGTATGTACCCGGCATGACAACTCCTTTGCCCCTTCAGGGCAAGAGAAAGAGAACCCGACTTCCACCGGTTCCGCGACGCCAAACGACGGTGTCGCTCCACCGGTGGCTACAGTCCGCCGCCCCTAGCGGGGCGAAGAAACGGCAATAGTTTGCTACTTTGGGTTCTCATCCAGTTTTCGTGGTTAGTTTGACGCCCGGCAAGGCCTGCGCAGCCCAGGCAAGCCTATTTTGGAATCTATGTCTGATTCTCCCCCGAGTCGCAAGGAAGAATATGCCCTGCCTGTAATGCCCGTTACGTGGGGTAGGCTCACTTCGCGAATCTGCTTCGGCGGGCTATGGGCCGGCCGGTGCAAGCCAAAGCGGCCCCGGCGCGCCGGGACCGCAGTCCAACCCCGACGGGGCAGGCGGGGCAGGCTCCAACGGTCAAGCCCTTCGAGTTACGCTCAGGGCAGGCCCTTCGACTTACGCTCTGGGTAAGCCCTGTCCGAGTCGTGAAGAAGAAGCAAAGAGGGATATGCCCTTCCTGCCCCCAAGGGGACGGGCACACTACGAACGCCGGAGGCACGCGCCGGGCACTCGCGGAGCGTTCGTAGTGACGCCGTCCCCAACGGGGTAGGCAGGCGTTATGTTTCCTTGCAATGGGCGCCGCGCGAGATTCAATCGGGATGCGTATAACGCCAGAGGCGCCTTCAAATCTCGCGGAGCGTTCGCAGCGCCGCCGTCCCCTCAGCCCGCCCGGGCGTGGTCTTGCCCTTCTCGATGCGGTTCAACGTTTCCGGCCGAATCGCGGCGCGGCGGGCAGGCTTGCGCGGCCGGTGTCGCCGTCGGTGCCTCGCGGGCTAGGGGGGTGAGCCGGCTGCGCGGGCCTCGAAAGTTGCACTATTTGGACCTACAAAGGGGCGTTGGCGGCTTCCGCGCGGACTTGGCGCGGTTCGGCGGTGCCTTGATGGTGTTTCGGCGCGATTTGGAGGGGTGGCCGAGCGGTTTTCGGAGGGTGCGGGGCGCGTTCGTAGTGGCGTCGTAAGACGCTATCTTCGTTTGTAGTGCCGCCGCCGTCAGGCGGGATCCCAGGATATGCCCTGACGGGCACACTACGTCCGGCAGGGGGCCTTGCGGATGGCGTCGAAGGCTTCGGCGTACCCGGCCGGGCTGCCGCAGTCCATGCAATGGCCCGCCACGTGGACCAGGAAGTAGTCCTGCCCGTGCCGCCGCAGCAGCAACTGCTGTGCGGCGGTGAGTTGGAGTTCCTCCCCGGCCTGGCGGTAGGCGCGGGAAAGCTCGCGGAGGCAGTCGAATATCTCCGGCGAGAAGATGTATATGCCGTTGTGTGCGAGGTATTCATCCGGCCGGAGGTCCGCGCAGACGAGCCGCTGCTTGGCCACGGCGGCGGGGGGCTTCTCGATGATGTCCTCGCAGACGTAGACGCGGTCCTTGACGAGCCGGCCGCGGGCGGCGCCCACGGCGGCCAGGGCCTCGGCTGGGACCACCTGCATGCCTATCATGGCTGCGCCGCGGTGCTCGGCGTAGGCGTCGACGACCTGCGCGGCGCTTGGCCGGGCGCGATCTTCGGATACCCACGCGTGGTCGCCCAGCAGCATCACGAACGGCTCGCTGGCGGCGTAGTACTCAGCCAGCATCACCGCGTCGCCCAGGCCGCGCGGTTGCGGCTGGGAAAGGAAGTCGATATTCACCGGCAACTCGGCAGCGGATTCCTTGCTGGCGGCGGTGAAGTAGCGGTGCAGCAGGTCGATCTGCTGTGCATTGGCGATGATCGCGACGCTGTCGATCCCCGCGGCGGAGGCCTCCATGCAGACGTGGTGCAGCAGCGGCCGGAGCCGGCCCCGGGAGTCCACCAGCGGGAACATGCTCTTGGGCACGGCCTTTGCGATCGGCCCCATTCTCGTGCCGAGTCCGGCGATGGGGATAATCGCCCTCTTGATTATTCGCTGGCTGGTCGTCATTTGGCCTTGCTCCCGATTTCGCTCGCGTTTAGTTTCCTGCCTGCATTATCGCCATGGCAGCGGCTTTGCCAAGGCGCCACTTGACGAGTAGAATAACAGCCGCCATGACATTACCTTCCGAGCAAAGGATTGTCCGATTTTTTGGTCGCGTTCAGG
>CAZSBS010000034.1:23239-24855 GCA_964605095.1 uncultured Planctomycetaceae bacterium
GCCATGACATTACCTTCCGAGCAAAGGATTGTCCGATTTTTTGGTCGCGTTCAGGGCGTCGGGTTTCGGTATACTGCCTGCCGGACCGCCCGCGATTACGCAGTGGGCGGCTATGTCCGCAACATGCCAGACGGCAGCGTCGAGTGCGTCGTCGAAGGCGGCAAGGCCGAGATCGACTCGTTCGTCGAGGCATTGTCGCGGCGTATGGCGGACTACGTGGACCGCAAGACCGAGCAGTCGGCCCCGAGTTCGGGCCGGTACCGGAGCTTTGACGTGAGATTCTGACGCCCGATGCGCGAGACCAACATGCCCGCTCAGCCCCAGACAACCTCAGCCGTGATGACGCCCAGAGGCATAACCTGGCTGGGTCTGGTGATCAACGTGGCGCTTGCGGGCGCCAAGATCTTCGGCGGATGGTTTTTCGGCAGCCAGGCCATCCTTGCCGACGGCCTGCACAGTTTGTCGGACCTCGTCAGCGACGTGGCCGTGCTTGCCGGCCTGCGTGTCAGCGAGCGACCGGCCGACGGCTCGCATCCGTGGGGCCATCGCCGGGTAAGCACGATAGTGGCAATGTTCGTCGGGGCGCTGCTGCTGGTCCTTGGCTGCGCGATCGTCTACAACGCGATCCTCTCTTACCACGTCAAGCACGAGCAGTTGACGAGCCTCGTGCCGCTGAGCCTTGCCCTTGTGACGATTCCGCTCAAGGAAATGCTCTTCCACCTCACGCGCCGCGTGGGCCGGCTGGCCGGCGACGTGTCGCTCGTCGCCAACGCATGGCACCATCGCAGCGACGCATTCAGTTCCATCGCGGCCGCGGCCGGGCTAACCGTGGTCGCCGTCGGCGGGCAGGGCTGGTCGTTCATGGATGAGCTTACCGCACTGGTGCTGTCGGCGTTCCTGATAGTCGCCGCCGGGCAGATCATGTGGACGGCCGCGAACGAACTTATCGACCGCGCGCCCAGCCGGGCCATCATAGACGCCATCGAGGGCGCGATTCGGGACACCAGCGGCGTGCGGGGCCATCACGCCGTACGCGCCCGGCAGATCGGCGGAAAAGTGACCATGGACGTACACGTGCTGGTCGATCCCAGCCTGACGGTCCGCCAGGGCCACGACATTGCCTCGGCCGTGCAGGAAAGAGTCAAGGAGGCCGACGGCAACATCGTGGACGTCAACGTCCACGTCGAGCCGTGGGAGCCCCGGGAAGACCGCCGCCCGGCCGGGCCGGCATAATTGCAGCGGCAGGCGGGCTGTACCACCGAAACCACTCCAAACCACTCCGAAACCACTCCAAACCACTCCGAAACCACTCCAAACCACTCCGAAACCACTTCCAAACCACTGCCAAAAGACTCCAAACCCCTCCCAATGAGCGCAATAACCAAGCTCTGCGTGTGTTATGAACCTCCCGGCGCTATCGAAACACCCTCGTGCGCGCTCGGCCAGCACTCCAAAACACACCGCGGCGCTATCGAAACACCATCTTGCGCGCTCGGCCAGCACTCCAAACCGAGAACCTGCCTGCCGGTCCGAAAGCCTCCTCGGCGAGAATTCAAAATAACGACTTACGTCACCGGCAATCGCCATAAGTCCTTATTTTGTGTTTCCAGGCCGAT
>CAZSBS010000035.1:0-24640 GCA_964605095.1 uncultured Planctomycetaceae bacterium
TTGTCAAATAAGGACTTACAACGCTTCTTGCGACCTACTCGGAACTCAGGTCAGCGGGTCGCCCGGACGCTTTCCGACGCGATAAGGCAACTTTAACCGACCCCAACCCCGCGTAACGTGCTTGCGGCGCCGCAACAGCGCCCAAACTCCGCAAATCACCCTCTTGCGTGCTCGGCTGGCACTCCAAAACCCATCCCCAACCCCCGAAACAACCCCCAAACAGGCCAAAAACAGCACAAAACAGCCCTCTGCCCCCTCCGAACCAAGCCTTTTGACGCGCCAAAACACCTTCCAGCACCCTCGGCCGGCGCTCCAAAACACCTCGCGGCGCTATCGAAACACCCTCGTGCGCGCTCGGCCGGTACTCCAAACCGAGAACCTGCCGGCTGGTCCGAAAGCCTCCTCGGCGAGAAATCAAAATAAAGACTTACATCACGGACAATCGCCATAAGTCCTTATTTTGGGATTTTAGGCCGATTAACCCGTGGGAGAGGTTTTTGACCGCCCGCACCAACGGGGCAGGCAAGGACCCGCCCTTTGGGTCCCGGCCATTCTGAAATCTGAAATCCCCTGATCTTCAATTCCCCACGCCGGCTACGCCGTGGCAAGCCGCCTTTCGCCTTCATACTTCCGCCTTCCCCGTCAGGGGCCCATCCCCCCCTCAGGGGCCCCAAGGGCCGGCCGCAAAAAGATCGTGACATTCCTGACATCCTCTTGCTCCCCCCGAACATTGCCCGTATAGTCTCGTTCGTCATGGGGCAGTTCAAACGACTTTGAGTGCGCAAGACGCGAGAAAGCCCAAACATTGTGACCCAGTTTGTCCTGTGAAAATGCTGAACAAAGCCGAAGCATTGTCGAAGGACCGGGCTAAGCAAGCAAGGCCGGCGTTCGACCTTTCTTACCGCTCCGGCCGGCCAAGGATGACGACAGAGACAGGTAAGTACTATGGTGTCCCCGGATTTGCTGCCAATCCCTGAGCTTCCCACCTTCACCCCAAGTTCCCCGGAAGTGGTAAGGGTGCTCGACCGGATTCGATTCGAGCTCTATGAAGATGATCAGTACGCAGAGTTCACATGGTTCGCACGTGAGTATCCTCGCGTCTATCGACACCATATTGACCACGCGAAACATCGCCTTCATCTCATACATGATGGGTATGCTGACGCCCATGCGTTCTTCAAAGAGAGAATCAGAAGTGCCGATGAGAACGTGTTCGGCTTTTCGCGCGGTGACGTAAGGATCATGCAAATTCACTGGGATTTCGAAGCGTACCTCAACTGCATCGCAAGCTCGCTCGACACACTCGCACGCATAGTTGGTGTCGGCTACCGCCAGCAGCTCCCGCTTTCGTTTTCCCGAGTGTGCGCAAGTCCGGCCGAAGGAAAGCTTGTGGCCGCGCTCCGCGCGGCCAAGGCACGGTGGGTGGATCGACTGAAGGACTATCGCGATTGTTTTGTACACTACACGCCCAGCGAGACGCTCCTCTGTATTTCGTGCGACTTGTACCAGAACGGTTGGGAGACGCGGTTGAAACTCCCAGTGAACCCAAACAGCAGAGACATTCTTCTTTTCCGCCACTCACGGCGGTGCCATGTTCTCCAGTATGCAATCACGGTTTACCGGAACCTGATCGCCTTGGACCGGAAGGTCGCAGGAATCATCGCTGTTGGCTACCGAACTGGACAATTCCCTGTGCGTATTAGTAATCTTTTCTTCACAGGAGTGAGAACTCGATGAGTGGCCCGACCAACAGGTCCACCGGACCCGTAAGGCACGCGGACGCGTCTCACGGGTCCGGTGATCCCTAAGGTAATCTACCCGCACGCGAACGTATGAAGCCTTGTCCGATAGCTGGATGCGGGAAATTCGCACGTCCGGTTCGATGAGCGGGACGTGGAAACGGAGCCATGGATTGGACTGAGGTACCGGCAATCAGGCGAAAGCCGCCAGGAACGGCTACTCCCCGATCCTAACGCTACCGCGCCACGTCTCGACTCTACTACTTGATTCGGACCCCTTAATCGCCGGACCACTTTAATACTCTTACGGGCAATCCTTCATCATCTCCCCCATTTCAATCTGGTTCAACATCGCACCAATACTTGACCCGCAGCGTCGAGCGAGAGCCTTATAGGACGGTAGGTTCTTGCCACCCAACCCCTCCTGGTCAGCAATCTCTTTGCATCGCTTGGCAAATGGTTCTTCAAGACCGTCCTTGGTAAGTACGACGCGATGACAAAGGTTGCTGACCTGCTGAGCAAGAACGCTTTCTGAGAGCCAAGCACGCTCGTCTCCAAATGTTTGCGTGAAAACCACACAGATATTCTTGTGCAGGCACGGCAGAACCGACAACAGCATCTCGAGTGCGTCCGCCGGAATACCGCTCGGTCTGTCGATGACGTAAGCCCGGTTTACGACAATTCGCTCTTTGCCCGGATTCTCGTTCGCCATGCGGACCACCATCGCGGTATCTACCAAAACGCCCGCAGTGTAGCTCACACGTGCTTCATCGGCCTGTTCTTCAGCAAGAAGCATCGCGATAGTGGTGCATCCTGTCCCTGATTCACCGACAATCGACCAAGCACGACCACCCCAGCCTTGCCTGAGCGATTCTCGGATTGCGGAAACCGCAACTTCCTGCCCGAGAACGTCAGACCATTTCCTTGGACGGTACTTTGCGCACAGTTTCGCCATTGGCAGACCTCTCAAAAGTGTCACGTTCTTTATACATAAACAGCGGCGAGGCGTAAGCGCTCGCCTTAATCGTCTTCATCTTCTGCCGCATCAAACAGCCCGTTGCCCGATAGGCGGGCGGGCGGCTTGCGGGATTCCGGCGGCACGGGCGGTAGTTCGTCCGCCTTGAAGCATGGCCCCTTGACCACGGCCGACAGCAGCTTGCCCTGGGCGGGGTACTCGGCAATCGTCGCTTCCAAGACCCACAGCAATTCAAGAAGTTCCGTAGTGAATTCGCTTGGCCAGCGGTCAGGCGTGATTTCGTCCAGGGGCGAAGACTTCTTGCCCTTTGGCTTTTTCTTCCGGTACGCCAGCCACGATTGAACAACCTTCAAGCCCGACACTTCAAACCCGTACACTTCCGGCGCGACAGGGCCGAATTCCCCGGCCCCGACATGCAAGGTTTGAGTCACTTCGTTGTATTCGTACTTCTCCGGGTAACCGGCGGCGTCGCCGGGGATAGGCTTCGTACACTCTGCCGCGCCCTTGGGCACCCGCCCCTTGTGCTTGCGTTTGGGCACGAATCGGTGGCCGTAGGTATGCAACCACAGCAGCTTCGCCCCCGCGTCGCGAACCTGGGCGAACAAGGCGGCATTCTTGGTAAGCGGCACGCGAAGCTCGCGCGTGCCAAGTTCATCGGCAAAGCGTTCCGTAAAGGCCGGTTGGGCGAGCACGCCATAGACGTAAGCCAGGAAGTCTTCCGGCGTCACGGCCCGGCCGTATGCCTGGCCGAGTAAGTCCAACAGATCCGGCAGAATGTTCGCTTCCTTACACGCCGCGTCACGGTAAAGGGGCATTGCGTCCTTGCCGCCGTAGGACCCCTTGAAATGGTGGAAGTCGGGCACGTAGATACTGACATTTAATGCGGGTCCGTTCCCAAGCACCTGCCACAGTTGGCTTGTTACGAACACTTGCTCGGATCGCTCCGGGGCCCCGGCTACTTCCCAAAGAACCGGCTTCATAACGTCGCCGATACGGCTATCCGCAATCACGTACTGGCGGTCAAAGGACCGAAAAGCATAGCGGACGATTTCAGGGCACGGCTCCCTTGGGGTCAGGTCCGCAATAGGCTTCGCCCGGCTCTGCCGCGCAAGAAGCGGCATATAGGCTTTGTCAACTTGTCTGTCGCGGCTTTCTCTCAAAGCGACGGGACGATTGGGGGCCTTCAACAAAGCGTCCCAACGCGCTTCCAAGATAGCGGCGTCAGGGGCAATTGGCCATGACCTGAAAAGCTGTGAACCGGAGTGTTGCCAGGGGAACAGGTCCCTGATAATGGGCCAGGTAAAGTAGCATCCCCGTCCGCTCGGCAAGAATGAAGCAGCCCATTCATTCGCGCAAGTTTCCCAGGCAAATGAAGCGAAGTCAACCGCGGCGCCCAGGGCCTTTAGCTTCTCGCCGCGCGTCCCGCCAATTCGGGCGTAGTAGACCTTGGCAGGCGTATCATTCTCAGACTTGCCATAACGGACAGCGATGGCGATTGCCACGGGTGTTTGAATGGCGAAGACGTTTTCATCTTTCCTGCCGCCACGGCCTTCACCACCCAGGTCCAGAATCCAGATTTCATCGCACAGCCTGCGCATATGCTCTCGCATGCCGCAAAAGGCGTCGCTGAATAAATAACTCGATGCACTGATGAAACTCGTCACGCCCGGTCCGGCGGCGGTCTTGGCTTCAAAGACCTTCCATAGCGCCCAGCGCCAGAAGTAAACGTACAGGTTGTACAACCACTTGGCATGTACGCCGTGCCCGGCGGCTATCACGGGGTCCAAGAAGTCCTTGAAAATTGCAGCCGTGCCCTTGTTGTCGTCGCCCCAGCGTACCCAATGCCCTGTGCGGGCCTTGTTGGTTTCGTCGGCTGCCTCGTGGCGGTCATAAGGCGGGTTGCCCAGGCAGACAATCACGGGCACGTCGGCCTTGACCTTCAGGGCCTTGGCGTGTTGCTCGGCAATCGGCTTCAGGTAAAATGGCAGCGCCAGCGGCGGCGTGTTGGGGCCTTCCAGCGTATCGGTAAGGTAAACGTGACTTCCGCCGGCGGGCAGCTTCGCTCCCCAGTCCCGAAGCGTGTGGGAAATGCGAAGGTCCGCCACCGCGAAGGGCCCGACCATGATCTCAAAACCGTAGATGTTGCCGGCCAGAGCCCTAGCCTTGCCCGGCACGGCCCCCTTGCCCTGCTCGGCGTGGACTCTAGCCAAGGCGTGGTCAATGACGGCCAGCAGATATGTCCCCGTGCCAGTCGCCGGGTCCAGCGTTATGACATTTGGATCGGCAAAGCCAAGAGATTTGCCCAGCCGATTCGTCAACAGGTCGTCAATCAGTCGTACCTGCGCAAGAACCACTTCAACCGGCGTGTAATAGGCCCCGGCATCCTTGCGTAGTCTGGCGTCATATGCGCTGAGGAAGTCCTCGTAAAAGTACAGCCAGGGGTCATCGGCCGAGGTAATCGGCAATGAATCCTTGTAGCGGAGGAGCCATGCGTCCTTAGGACTTCTGAGGGCGGCCGGGGGCACTTCACCAAGGACGCGAACCAGCAGCTTAAGGGAAGCGGAGATTTCCGCCTGGGCGTGAGGGTCGGTCAGCACTTGCAGGGCGCGGGAAAGCAAGCTGTGATCGGCGGCAAGTGCCTTTTCGGCGCTGGCCAGATCCAGCGGGTTCGCCCCTTCACTTCGCGCCAGCAGCAGCGCGAAGGTCACGGTCTGCGCGTAGGCGTCAGCGAATTGCCCATCGCCGGCATCCGGAAACAGCAGTTGCCGCCAGTCCTTGGCCAACGCCACCAGCGGCGATTGTGGGTCCACCAGGGCGTCAGTTACGTCGTCGCGCAGCATCCGGCACAGCGGGGCGAGCATGGCTGCAAAGGCTTTTAGGTCAACATTGCCCTTAGCCTTCCGCGGGATGATCGGCTGCCAGGAAAGAAAATCGGTCAACAGCCCCAAAAGTTTCTTCGCGTCCTTGTCGGCTACGGCGTTCTTGCCGTCGCTGGCTACATCCCCGGACAGCCGGACAATCGGGCGAACAGCTTTGCCGTCGCGGTACAAGCCCCAGTCATTCCCATCACAGTAAATCAGGTTTGGTATGGCCTGAAATCGCTTCCATTGTTGGGCGGGGTGTCCGGTGAATCGGTCAGGGTTTGCGCCAAGGCCGGGTTTCTTCAACTCGACATAGCCGGTCAGCAGACTCCCGGTGTGTATGGCGTAGTCGGGTTTGCCCAGGCGGCCGGCAAGCCGGGCTTCGCCGGCACAATCCACCTTGATTGCCAGCGCCTTGCCTACTTCCCCCATGAACACTTCAAACGGCCCGCGCAATTGGTCTTCCGGCTCCGCATTGCTCAATGCCGAGACTTTCATCTTGGCGGTTACGGTGTCGGCAAACTTCCTGAGCGCGGCGAGTATCGCTTTGTCGTCGGGCATGGACGGAAGTTTACAGCGATTTACGCCGGCCGTCAACTCCGCCAGGTGCCACAATTGGGCTCAGACGAGATTTCGAGGCAGATGCCTTTGATTCTCCGTTGAGTCGCAAAGAAGGATATGCCCTGCCTGTTGTGCAGTTACGTGGGGTTGGCTCACTTCGCGAATCCGCCTCGGGGGGGGGTATGGCCCGGCCGGCGCAAGCCAAAGCGGTCCCGGCGCGCCGGGACCGCAGTCCAAAGGGGCAAGCCCTTCGACTTACGCTCAGGGCAAGCCCCGGCCGAGTCGCAAAGAAGAAGCAAAGAAGAAGGATATGCCCTTACGGGCACACTACAAACCACCCGCTATCGCACACCGCTTGGGTTGATTAGGCTTAGCGGGGGCAGGGCGAGTTCAGCCTGGCCGGACTCTTATGCCTCGGCCGGCGAGGTACGCTTTCAGTTCGGGGATCCCGATGATGCTGAAGTGGAACACCGACGCGGCCAGCAGGACCGTTGCGCCGGCTTCCACCGCCTCGAAGAAGTGTTCGAGCGTGCCCGCCCCGCCTGAGGCCACGACGGCTGCGGAAGTCACATCCGCAATCTGCCGGATTATGGGCAGATCGTAGCCATCCCGCGTACCGTCGCCGGCCTTGCTTGTGGGCAGGATCACCGGCACGCCCCAACCGTCCACTTTCCTGGCGAACTCGACCGCGTCGAACCCCGTCGGCGTTCTGCCGCCGTCGATATAAACCTCGTACCCCGACGCCATGCCGGAATTGCGATCTACGTCGATGGCGACGGTAGCCTTTGGGCCGAACTCGCGAATGAGTTCCGGCACCAGTAGGGGGTTCCGAAATGCGGCGCTGCTGATGGATACCCGGTCCGCGCCGGCTTCAAGCACGGCGGCCGCGGTGGCCAGGTCGCCGATCCCGCCGCCCACGGTGAAGGGCACGGTGACCGCGTCGGCGACGCGGCGCACCACGTCGATCATCGTCCGGCGTTTCTCGACGGTCGCGGTGATGTCCAGCATGGCCAGCTCATCGGCGCCGGCCTGGCAGTAGGCCACCGCACACTCGACGGGGTCGCCCGCGTCACGGATGTCGACAAACCGCACGCCCTTGACGACGCGCCCATCCCGCATGTCCAGGCACGGCATGATCAATACTTCACGGTCCATGCGGCATTCTCCTTGTCAGCAACCCTTGTCAGCAGCCCTTGTCAACAACCCTGGCCGTCCGTCAGATATACTCCACGGTGGCCGGCGGCTTGGGTGTGAGGTCGTAGAGGCACCGGTTCACGCCGGGGATGCTCGTGATGCGCTGTGCCAAGCCGTGCAGCTTCTCCCAGCCCAGTTCCGTAACTGTCGCGGTGCGAGCGTCTGTGCTCTCGATGCACCTAACGACGATGATCTGCCCGAACTCCCGCTTGCCGTCACGTATGCCCGTCGCGTAGTCGTTAAGCAGCACGGCCAGGTACTGAAACGCGCCGGTCGAGGCAAGCTCCTCTTCCACGATCACGGTGGCCGCTCGCACCGTCGCCAGGCGCTGCTCCGTTATCTCGCCGACAATCCGGGTCGCCAGGGCCGGGCCGGGGAAAGGGATTCGCCGCGCGATGTCGGCGGGAAGTCCGAGGCACGCGGCCAGTTCGCGCACTCCGTCCTTGCGCAGCGTCTTGAGCGGCTCCAGGACGTTGTAGCCGTAAGCCTCCTGCGGATCGATGCCAAGTTGCGACAGGATGTTGTGCTGGCGCTTGATGCCGGCCACCGACTCCTCTATGTCCGTAAGGATGGTCCCGTGCAGGAGGAACTTGGCGCCCGATTCCTTCACGATCCGGCCGAACACGGTCTTGTAGAAGGTGTTGGTAATGGCGCAGCGTTTTTCTTCCGGGTCGGTTAGCCCCTTCAACGCCCCGAGAAACTCGCGCCGGGCGTCGACCAGGTCCACCGGTATGCCGATGGCCTGGAAGGCCTGGACAACGCGCCGGGGTTCGCCTTCACGCATCAGCGCATTGTCCACGAAGACCGTCTTGAGCTGCTTGCCCAGGGCACGATGGCCCAGGGCCGTCACCACTGAGCTGTCGACGCCGCCGCTCAGCGCGTTGACGGCAATCTCGTTGCCCACCGTTTGTCGCAACTCTTTGATCTGTTCTTCGACGAATTGTGTGCAGTCCATGTTCTCTCCTTCTTTGGTGGTAATAAGGCCATTCGTATACCAGCCCGGCAGGGGCATGTCCACCAACAAACGGGCTGGACGGGGACAGGCCTGGCGCGGCTCAGACCACGAACAGGCTGCTGCTGGAGAACTGCGGGTCGCAGGTAAGGTTCAGGCCCAGGCGGCGCAGGCCGGTGTCATCGCCCGGCGTCGGAATGTGCGTCATGTGCATTTCACACCCGCGCAGGAGCCCCAACTGTGCGACCGCCAGCTCGGCTGTCGGGCTTGTCGTGGCCGCTATGGACAGGGCGACCAGCGTTTCCTCGAGGTCCAGGCTTACCGTCTTGCGTTTCATGATGTCCTGCTTCAACGTGGCGATGGACTGGATAATCATCGGCGACAGGAGATGGAGCTTGTCGGGGATGCCGGCCAGGTAAAGATCGTTGTCAAACCCAGCCTCCGCCTCGGCCCAGAGGGCCCCTTGCCGCGTCGCGCTGGAGCGATCAGTATCTTTCGTGCTGTGACTCATGGCGGGCATTATGGCAGGAACCCGCTCGCGCCTCGGCGTTTTCGCGAAGTTATCCCAACTCCGCAACGCGAACATCGCCGCCACC
This sequence comes from uncultured Planctomycetaceae bacterium, assembly GCA_964605095.1. Classification (GTDB taxonomy): domain Bacteria; phylum Planctomycetota; class Phycisphaerae; order SM23-33; family SM23-33; genus JAUWQU01. The sequence goes on from CAZSBS010000035.1 coordinate 8,880, forward strand.
CGGCCGCTATCGTGCGCCGGTCAGTGTGATGAGGCTCAGCGGGGGCAGGTCGAGCTGGGCCCGGCCGGCGCGGACGCTCACGGGGGGCATGTCGGCCGCGACGGCGGCGCCATTTGCTGCTGACGCCTGCTATTTGCCGTCGCCCGCGACCGGCTTGCCCGCATTGCGCGGCCGATCTCGCGGTGTCAGGAGTTCGACCTCGTGCAGGCACAAACCGTACCGCCCGCCCGGAGGATTGACGTCCAACTTCACGCCGTTCCAGCCGGGGCTGAAGTTCGCGGAATAGCACAGCCAGAGCTTCCGCCCGTCGGGGCTGATGAACTTGCTCGGGAAGTTGAGGAAGTACCCCTGCTCCCCGAAGTCCTTCATGTATGACACCATGCGCCACGGGCCGGTGATCGCGTCGGCTTCGAGGACATAGGAGGTCATCTTCGCCACGGTAGGCCAGCCGTCGGTTATGCACATCAGGTACTTCTTCAGGCCGGGCACGTAGGTGGCGGTCACGCAACCCATGTGGTTGTTCCACTCGATCAGCGGGCGGATCCCGCCGAAATCGCTCGTCCAGAGCGGCTTGCCCGCGTCGTCGCGGCCGGCGAAGAACTCCCACGCCTTGACGTCGTTGATGGTCTGGGGCGAGGGTTTGACGCGGGCCAGATAGATCTGGTCGGCCGTGATCCAGCTCAGGTTGGCATGGGCGAAGTCGCTGGTGCAACCCTCGGCCACCTGGAACACCTCGCCCGGCTTTCCGGGCTTGATGCATGGGCGCGGCTTGGGATCGTTCTCTTCGGCGCCCATGCCGAGCAGGTAGGCCTTGCCGTCCGGCGAGTGCTCCATGTTCCTGCCGAAGTCCACGAAGTGCGGCGCGCCCATCTTGACCGGGCCGAGAAACTTCCGCGGCTCGGGAAACAGCGGTTTCTCCGGCGTCAGCGGCGAAGGCTCCCACGTCTTGCCGTAATCCCGTGAAATCTGGAATCCGGGCATCGGGCCGAGATTGGGCCAGTTCCAGGTAAACTCATTGTGCTTAAACGACCCTGCAGGCCCCAGGCAGTACGTGCCGTAATACCAGATGCCGTCGTAAACCAGCGACCCGGCCGGATAGCGCCCTCTATAGGGCAAGGCGCTGGCAACCTTGGGCGGGGAGGTGTTGTGTATCACAAGATTCAGCGGGTCGTCGCCGATCATCACGCCGTGGCCTGTCCTGGCGTTCGCGCCGGCGCCGGAGCCGCAGCGGACCCCGTCCGTCTCGCCATCGGTCCAGGGCGAGTACATGTTGCCGTCGCCGGCCCAGCAGGGATACCATGTGTCGCCGCAGTGGTAGTCGCTGTGCCGGCCTGTAAAGTAGACGCCCGTCAGGCTGGTGGATTTTGGGAAAGGGCAATCCGCCGGAACCGGGGATTCCCAGGCGAAGCCGTTTGGGTGATTCGCCGGCGCGTTCTTGGGCTCGGCGGCCTGCAAACCGCCGACAGCCAGGAAACCGAGCAGCAAGGTCTGTGCGATTTTCGTCATGTTGTGATCTCCATGCCCGGGCGTGGCCCGGCGTTTACGGACAGGACCGAACGAGCGAGACGATTTCTCGCTCCTGCCCTTGCGGGATAATCCCATAAGAGGCTTTGCCCTCTCCGCCGTTTCCCCAGGCGGAGGTCGGAGCATCCTTGATCGACATATATTACAGCGCCTCTGCCCAGTTGTGCCTGGAAGGAAAGCGAGGAAACCTGACTTGTAGCCCAGAGCAACGCCCTGGGCTACCATAGTTGAGCCCTTCAGGCTCCCGAAGGCCAGGAGTCGATGCCTTATCTTCATGCCATTCGTAACTGTCCCCCGGTGCTCGATCCGGCGAGCATTCGCGGCCCCGGCCGCTATCGTGCGCCGGTCAGTGTGATGAGGCTCAGCGGGGGCAGGTCGAGCTGGACCCGGCCGGCGCGGACGCTCACGGGGGGCATGTCGGCCGCAACGGCGCCCCATCGCGAGCACTGGGCCTGGAGGGTCGTCATGCCCGCCGGCAGGCCGGTAATCGTCGCCTTACGCCCCTCGGCCAGGTTGGCTGCGTGCAGCACTAGGCGCTTGCCCGAGGATTTGTCGGTGAAGGCCGTCAGCAACACATCCGGATGGTTCGACGATGTGCCCAGTGCGATGGCCGGGCGGGGCGTGGCCGCGGCGAACTGGCGGATCATGTCGAACCGCGCTGTCGGCGCCGGCACGTCCTTGCCGTCGGGGCCTTTGCTGAGATCGACGATCGAGTAGTCCTTCGTGTACTCCCACTCCAGCACGGCCTGGACCTCGCCGTCCAGCAGCAACTGCTGGTACATCCGCAACTCGTTGGCGAAGTAGTGCTGCCCGCCGTACGAGCCGTCCTTGTGGGCCTGGGCGTCCGTGCCGACCTCGGTTGCCAGCAGCGGCAGCCTCAGCCGCCGGGCCGCGTCGCGCCACGCGCGGAACTCATCCGGGCCCTTGCTCCACGTGTGATAGGCGACGGCGGAGACATACTTCATCGCATCGGCATCCGCGGCGGCCGGGGCGATGAAGGCAATGTTGTCATTCTTCGTCACATCGCCCAGCAGCAGCCTGGTCCGCAGCCCCAGCCGGGCCAGGTAAGGCCCCAGGGCCTTGATCCAGTCGCGGTGCTCCTGGGGCTCCATCAGCACGTTAACGCCCCAGTCCGACTCGTTGAAGCTGATCATCGCCGGCTCGCAGCCGTACTTGCGCTTTGCATACAGCAGGTACGCCCCGATGGACTCCATAACCTCCGGCCACTTTTCGCGCGGCAGGACTCGCTGACTCTCGAAGGGGCTCTTTTCCGGATGGGCAGTCATGAAGCCCGGCACGCGCCAGATGCTGATGATGTACGGCACGCTCAGCCGGGAGAGCTTCCGGGCGAGCAGGAAGTCCGCGCGGATTTCCGAGCCCTGGCGGTCCGTCGCCTCAAAGCGGGCCCAGTCGGTCGAGCCCGGCGAGTCGTTGTCGTTGGCCGGCTCCCACTGGTCGAGCTTCATCGGAACCCGGGCCCAGGCCATCGGAATGTGCCGCAGGTTGTAGTCCGTCACCGCCGTCTCGACGTTGTAGCAAAAGTTCCCGCCGAAGCCGTGAAATTCGTATCGCCGGTTGGCGGCGTCGAGCGTCATCGCGACGGGCCGCGTGTCCGGCCGGGGGGCGAAGTCGATCGTCACCGCCATCTCCGCCGACTGCCCCTTGACGAGCTTGCCCTTCAGCAGCGGCCAGAATATGGAGAAGTCGTCGCCATTCCACTTTCGCCCGTCCTGGACGACGATGTCGGCCGGGGCCGAGAGCGTGATGGTCAGCCGAATGTTGCCGGCCTTGTCGGCCAGCTTTACTCCGCGTGCCATGCCCTTGAGGAACTGGTGCTCTTGCGTGAGGGTTTCGGGCATGGCGACGGGGCGGCTGTTGGGATCGGCCGGACCGATCAGCTCGCATGGCCCGCCGCGGAGAACATCCACCGGCAGGCTGATGAAGAAGTGTACCCCGGCGACTTCCATGTCGGCCCTGGCCGTGACGCGGACGCTCAGGCGGAGCTTGCCATCGACCATCTCGGCCTGCTGCTCGAAGGCGACGGCGTTGGCGTTACTTTCAGCCAGGACGCCGGACCACGTCCGTCGCCCGTTGTCCTGGCCGGTGTGGCGGACCTTCCCGACATCGTCCAGGCGGACCTGCTTTTGCCAGTTCTTCGTGGCCAGCACGATATCCGTCTTGAACCCGAGAGACCGCCAGCCCGCCTGGATCATGCTGATGGCGCCCTTGTCGCCGGCGCTGAACGATCCGGCCTCGCGGGCCTGGGCAAGCTGCACCGGCCAAAATGCCGCCAAGGCCGCCGAGACCAATGTCCTGAAAACTGTGCAGTTCATGTCTGTCTATCGGGCCTCGCCCCGCGCCGTGGCCGGAGACTAAGGCGATGAGTCAGGGCGCCGGCTTCGTCGCCGGCTGGGTTGCAGGCCCCGACGGGAGGGTGCGGTACATCGGCAGGTATCGGTAGTAGACCTCGAGGGACAGCGTGGCCATGGCGGTGGACATTACCAGCCCGCCGCGCGGAGCAAACTGCCCGTTGGCAGGCCAGGAACCCGCCGCGTCGCCGCCGCGGACCTGCATCGGGAGCAGCGTCTTCTTCATCTCCTGGTTCCACATCTCCCAGATCGGCCCCTGGTGCTGATAGAGCGACAGGCAGCCGTAGTACCAGTAGTAGAAGCCCGGTTTGCGCGGGTCCGGCAAGGCGGTCTTGAGGTACTCCGCAGCTTCGATCATCCGCGGATTATCCGGGCGCAGGCCCATGAGTTGCTGGCAGAACATTCCCTCGGCCGTCATTGTCAGGCTGGGGTTGGGGCCGGTATAGCCGTAGAGCCCGCGATGGGCGCCTCCGCCGACGCTATCGAACCACTTGCGGGCGAGGTCGAAGGGCTCTTCCGGGATGTGCACGCCGGCCATGCGAGCGCTGGTCAGCGCCATCACCTGCCAGCCGACCACCGACGTATCGCCATCCTGCGACCCCGGCGTGTATCGCCAGCCGCCATGGGTCTTGCTCTGGGCCTTCATGATGAACGTGGTTGCCCGGCGCAGCGGCTCGAAGAGGGCGGGGTCCTTGGTCAGGCCGTACGCCTCGGCCAGCGCCATCGTGGCGATGCCCTGGTCGTACATTCCCTGCCCGTGCCCGCCGGTGAGGTCGCCATCGCTGCCGACCTGGCTGGCGAGCCAGTTGACGGCCTTGGCCATGGGGACTTGGTAGGGTCCCGCCTCGGTGTGCTTGGCGCCCCAGCCGAAGTAGCAGAGCATGGCGAAGCCGGTAATGGCATTGTCGTGCCCGTCTTCGCCGCCGTGCCTCTTGGCGGACCATCGCCCGTCGGCTTCCTGGTGGGCGGTGAACCAGTCCAGCGCCCGCCCGATGGCTGCCTCCGTCTCATCCGAGCCGCCGAGGCGCTTCAGGACGCGGTTGCGGTTTTCCTTCTGGCGCAGAACGTAGTTGGATTTGGCGTTGTCGGGGACCTCCAGGATCACCGAGTCGCCGATGGTCACTCGCGGGATCCTCTTGGTGATGATGTCGCCGAGCCCGACCAGTTTCGGTTTGGCCTCAACCAGCGCGACCTTGTCGGTCTCGAGGAGGACGTCAACGACATTTGCGGTGGCACGGGGGACCTTGGGCGCCTGCTTCATCGCCTCGTCGACGGGCTTGGTCATCTCCGGCTCGGCGGTGGCCAGGTTGAACACGACATCGGGCTTGGCCTGGGAGGCCTGGTTCTCCTGGGGGGTTTCCTGGGGTTTGAGTTCAAGCTCGACGTCGGCGGCGAACTCGATGGGTTGGACCTCCCGCACGTCGGGCCGGGGCATGGCCTGGGGCTCGGCGGCGGCCACTTCAGTGACCTCGACTTCCACCTGGCTGGGCTGGGCAACCATGGCTGCCGGCGCAACCGCTCTGGGCGCGATCTCGACCGGGTCGATCGTCGGCATCGGCATCGGGGCGCGATCCGAGGCCACGTGGATCGGCTCGGCCGTCGTCTCCATCTCGGTGACCTGCTCGCGAATGGCCTCGGAGAGCTTCTCGCTGGCCAGCGCGTCGGCATCGATGGCGATTTCCATCGGGTCGCCCTTGGCCACGGCTATCGCCTGCCCGATCATCCAGAGGCTAAGCAGGACCAGCACCGCCGCATGCACACCGGCCGAGCCGATCAGGCACTTGACCAACAGGCTAGCCTGGTTGCGGTTCTCCGCGTTGCGCCACCAGACTATCAGGGCGATAAGGGCGATCAGGCCGCAGAGAAGCCCGATCAGCCACCACTTTATCGCGTTCAGCAATGCCAGCGCCACCTGGATCGGCGAGATCGGCGTCAGGCTGGCGATGTAGACGTTCGCCACACCGGTATTGTCGGGCGAGCGGTTCGAGACGAAGACCATCGTCTGGCCGTCGCCTGCCAGCGAGGCGGAGCTCTCGTCGCTGAAGGTGTTCAGCGGGTCGGCGGCGTTTTCGGGAATCTGGATGACGTGAGTGGTTATCGCCTCGGCGCCGCCGCTTGGCGTGTAGCTTACCACCCGGCTTCGATAGAGGTCGTATCCGCCAGAGCCGCCCAGGCGATTGGACGCGAAGTAGACGTAATCACCGTCGGGCGAGAAGGTCAGGCCGAACTCGTCGCCGGTGGAACTGAGGGCCTGGACGTGGCGTGCCAGCAACGGGATCTTCAACAGTTGCCGCGCCGCCGCGCGCATGGGGCGCGGCTTGAGTTCGAGCCCCGGGATAACCTCGCCGGACTTTCGGAAGGCGTCGGCACCCGGTTGGTCCATCTGGTAGATCGGCAGGTAGCGGTAGTAGACTTCCAGGGCCAGGGTGGCCATCGCGGTGGTCACCAGCGGCCCGGCCTGCTTCCATTGCCCGCCGACCCACACGCCGGCCTGATCGCCCTCGGTGGTTTGCTTGGCCAGCAGCAGCGGGCGAACCGCCTCGTTCCAGGTCTTCCAGTCGTCCCCCTGGTGCTGGTACATCGACAGCGCGCCATAGTACCAGTGATAGTAGTTGCTTGTCTCCTGTGGGCCGGGCAGGTTGGTCTTGTTGCTCTTCTTGCCCTTCCTGTCCACGCCCTCCAGGGAGACCAGGAACTCGGCCGACTCCTGCTGGCGCGGATCCGACGGCTTTGCCCCGAGCAGTTGGCGGATGAACATTGCCTCGGCCGTCATCGCCGGCGTGGGTGCGGTCTTCACCTGGTATCCGTACAGCCCGCCATGCTCGCCCGCGCCGGCGGAGTCCAGCCACTTGCCGGCCAGGTCGAACGCCGCCTGCGGCACGTTGATGCCGGCCTTGCGGGCCGAGTACAACGCCATCACCTGCCAGCCAAACACCGACGTGTCGGCGTCGGACGGAACGGGGTTGTATCGCCAGCCGCCCAGGTCTGGCTGCTGGGCCTTGAGGATTACCTGGACGGCGAGTTTGAGCGGTTCTTCAAGGCGCTTGTCGCCGGTTATGCCATAGGCCTCAGCCAGGGCGATCGTCGCGACGCCCTGCCCGTACATGCCCTGCGAGACGCCCTCGGCGAAATTGCCCTTGCGTTTGACGGCCTCGTTGGCGAGCCACTCGACGGCCCTGGCCAGGGCGTCCTGGTACTCGCCCGGTTTGTCGTGTCGTTCACCCCATCCGTAAAAGCACAAAGTGGCGAAGCCGGTGGCGGCGATGTCCTGGCCGGCCATGCCGCCGTGTTTGGCGGAGTCCCACCGGCCATCGGGCTCCTGGCTGGCGGCGTACCATATCAGGGCTTTCTTTACAGCCGCCTCGGTCTCCTTCGACCCGCCGAGCTTGGCGATGATCATCTCGCGGAGCTTGCGGTCGCGCAGGGGGTTGGCGTCCTTTGACAGGTCGATGTCGTCGCAGACGAAGATTTCGTAGGTGCTGGCGGTCTCACGGCGCTCCAGTTGCTCCCAGAACTGGCGTCGCTCGGTCTCGCCGACCTGGGATGTCGGGCGATCCGACGACACGTAGAGCTTGTCCTTGTCGACGTTCATCGCCGGGCCGCGTTCGTTGAACTCGGAGTTGATCTTGGGTCCGAGGTTCATCGGCACGCCCCAGCCATCGGCGGTCAGGGGGGCTACCCAGATGTCGTATCCGCCCATGCCGTCGGGGCGATCCGAACTGTAGAGCAGGTGCTTGCCATCGAGCGTGATGAACGGCTCGAGCTCATCGTACTCGTCGGAGTTGATGGTGATGATCGGCTTGGGGTCCGACCAGGCGCCGCGGGCGAGTTGCGAGACGAACAGGTCGGCCTTGCCGCCCTTGGGACGCCGGGCGATGACAATCGTTTTCGCGTCGGCGGACATGGACGCCGAGATGACCTCGTCGGGGTGTCCGTTTATCGGCGAGGGCATGGCGACCGGCTCTTCCCATGCCATCATGGCCGACGAGCCGTCCCTCTGGCGGACCGGGAAGCCGTTTCGTCCGGTGTGTGCCTTCCAGGCCTGAGGCATTAGGTAGGCTGCGCCAGCCACAGCCAGCACGGATCCCAAGGCCGCCAGCAGCAGGAGGCTCAGCATGACCTTGCGGATCAGGCGTCGCGGCTTCCGCGTGGCGGGCGTATTCTGTTCGTCGGGCATGATCGTCCTCGCGGGCCGCTAGTTCGTCGGTTTGGACTCGTACAGGAGCTTGGCTTCCATCACGCCGGCGTTTCGGCAGGTGGAGACGGCGTTGGCGACCTCGCCGTGGTACGCGTACTTGTCGGCGCGGATCCAGACGACCTGGGCGGGGTCCTGGGCGATGGAGTCCTCGACGAGTTTCTGCATTTGCTGGAGGGTCACCTGCTTGCCGCCGACGATGTAGAGTCCCTCGCCGGCACCCTCTCGAGTATTGCGGACATTGACGATGATCGTCTTGCTCTTGCTGCTGGCGGTCTCGTGCTTCTTGGAGGCCACTGGAAGTTGGACCCCCACGGGGAACTCCTCTTCCTTGAAGGTCGTGGTGGCCATGAAGAAGATCAGCAGGATGAACATGACGTCCAGGAGGGATGTTATGTTGATGATATCACTGGGTTCCTGAGAGGACTGGCGAATTCTCATGGGTGGCGGTCCTTAGGTGTTGTCGGCCTTGGCTGTGTCGGATTTCTTCGCGCCGGTCTCGCCATAAACGGCGTATTCGAGGAACTCGATAGCCTCGTCGTCCATGTGGTCGACCAGTTTGTCAACGCGAGAGCACAGTATCTGGTAGACAACCAGCACTGGAATCGCCAGCGTCAGGCCGGCGGCGGTGGTCACCAGTGCCTCGTAGATGCCGGTGGCCAGCCTATCGGCCTTGCCGACACCCATCGCCGAGGCCGACTGGAACGCCGAGATCATGCCGTACACCGTGCCCAGCAGGCCCAGCAGCGGCGCTACGGTGGCGATTGACGAGAGCGGGCGCAGGCTGCGCTTGAGCTTGTCCACTTCGCGCATGCCGGCGTCCTCAATGGCCTTTTCGATGGACGCGGCGCCCTGTCGGACCCGGCTGATGCCGGCTTTGAAGACATTGCTGATGGGCGAGGGGCGCTCTTCGCAATAGGCCACCGCCTTGCCGATGTCGCCGGGGCCGCCAAAGACGCTCTTGACGCCGGCGACGAACTCCGGTGGCAGGATCTTCTTGTGCGTGAGGCTTATGAACCGCTCGACCGCCATCGCCAGGGCAAGCACCGAGCAGATGCCCAGCGGGATCATCACGTATCCGCCCTTGAGGATCAGGTCGAAGAGGCTCACCGGGCCAGGTTTCCCGCCCTTGACGGCCAGGTCGATCGTGCGCTCGACGTCCTGGCCCAGCGCCTGGCTAACCATCGCCAGGCCGACCAGGGCCACAACACCAAGCGCAATACGGTGCATCGCGGATTTTGCTTCTGCGGTCATAACACGTTTCCTTTCCTGTCGCGCCGCACTACTGCAGCGCCTTGAGTCTGGTCTTGGCCACGCCGGCCGCCGCGGTATTGGGGAACCGGCTGATGACCTCTTTATACCGATCCATCGCCTCGTCCTCGCGGTCCTGGGCCTCGCGAACCCGCCCCAGTTCGAGAATCGCCCGCGCGGTCCACTCGGGTATCGCGTAGGTGGCCTCGACGAGGATGAACTCTTTGATGGCCTGGTCGAGCTTGTCCGAAGCGAAGAGGCACTCGCCGATCTGGAACTGGCAGCGGGCGCCGAGGAGGTCTTTGACCTTGCCGGCCGTAACCTGACGGTAGGCCGCTATCGCACGGGTATAGTCCTTCTGGTTTTCCATCGCCCAGCCCAGCCCGAAATGGGCCTGGGTCAGGAGCTTGTGCTTGGCGCCGGCGTACTGCTGGATAAAGGCGGCGTAGGTGGCCTGGGACTTTTTCCACCCGTCGGTCAGGGCCTCGCACTCGCCGCGCCTAATCAGGGCCGAGGCGTGGTCGTCAGTGCCTGGCTTGGCGGCGGCGACAGCCCGGGTGAAATGCTCCAGCGCCGCGGGGTACTCCTTGGCCTGCATGCGGGCCTCACCGGCCAGGAAAGCCGCTGACGCGGTCATAACGTCTGTGCCGGCCTTGGCCTTGCCCATCTCCTCGAATGCCTTGGCGCTAAGCGCAGCCTTGTTGGTCTTGTTGTAGCTCCAGCCCAGCAGGTACAGCGCCCGCTCCCGCAGCGCCGGCGACTCCATGGGCTTCTTGAGGTCCTCGCCGAGCAGAGCGACCATGCTCGCTATGACCGGGTCGTACTTCTTGGCCTCGAACTCCAGCTTGGCCAGGTCCACCAGCACGCCGGGCAACAGTTCGCTCTTGGGGTATTTCTGAATGAAGGCCTTGTACGTGGCTGACGCCTTGGCGGCCCGGGCGGCTGGGTCCGGGCCGTCCAGCTCCTCGCAGCGCCCCTGCCAGCAAAGCGCTTCGTCGGCCCGGTCGCTCTGGGGGTAGTTCGCCCCAACGGCCCGGAGGTATGGCAGTGCCTCGGCCGGCTTGTTCAGCCTGGCCAAACACAGGCCGATGTAGTACGTCGCCTGGTCGGCCTTGGGGTGCTGGGGTGTGGCCTTGAGCAGTTCCTGGAGCTTGCCCAGGGCCGGGGCGAACTGGCCTTGGCGGATCTGGAGGATGGCCGACTGCAACGTCGCGTCGGCGGCGAAGGCGTGCTTGGGAAAGTTGGCAAGCTCGGCGAAGTATTTCGCCGCGTCGGCCGGGCGGTCCTGTTTCGTCGCGATCCACCCCAGGTAGTATTCGGCGTCGCCGTCACGCTCCTGGTGCAGGGCGGCGTAACTGTTTCTCGCCTCGAGCAGGACTGCCTGGGCCTCGTCGAGCCGCCCGGCGTCGTACAGAAGCCGCCCCATCGTGACGCGGGCGACCTGGAGGTACTCGAAAGACTGGGCCGCGCCCTTTTTCCGCGGCGGAACCCTCGCCTTGCCGGCCCTCGCCTTGCCGGCCTTCGTGAAGCCCTTGGCGGCGCCGGGCTTCTCGCCGATAGACTGGCCGTAATGATCGACGATCAGGTCCCTGAGCGTCTCCAGGGCCTTGTCGTTCTGCTTGATGTGCTCGTATGCCAGGGCCAGCGCGTACATGGCGGCGTCGATGTTGGACTGTTCGGGCTTCTCGGCGATGAACGTCTCGAAGGCCTTGATGGCTTTGACCCAGGCCTCTACCTGGAAGGCATAATCGCCCGCGAGATACCATGCCTGGTCGAAGATGCCCGCCTTGTGGTCGCCGGCCAGCACCGCCTCGATATTCTCAGTCGCCTGTGCCCACTTCTTGAGGTTCGCGTGGAGTCGCGCCCGCCGCAGGTGAGCCAGCAGGGCGTCCTTGTGGCTCGGGTCGGCCTTGATGAACACGTCGTAGGCCGCCAGGGCCTCGGGTTCCTTCTTCAGCAGCAGAAGGTTCTCCGCCCTCAGAAACAGCACGTCGCCCAGGCCCGGGCTCTTGGGATACTTCTGGCCAAACGCGTCGCAGACTTGCAGGCTCTGGGGATATTGGCCCGCCCGGTGAAGGCAGAATGCCTGGAGCCGCATGAAGTCCATGGCCTCGTCGCCGGCGCCCACGGACTGGGCGCGGACAAATGCGGCCGCCGCCTGATCGTGCTGACGCAGCGCCATGTGCGCCATCGCCAACTCGTTGATCATTGCAGGCAGCAAAGGATCCTTCGGGAACCGCGCCTCGACATCCCTGAGGATGTTCACCGCCTGTGTCGGGTTGTTTGCGCGGACGTGCATCCGCGCGTACCACAGGACCGCCGCCGACTGGATCGGAGTATTCTGGCCGGTCAGAGGGCGAAGGATCGCCTCGGCCTTGGCGTAATCCTTCAACTCGATATGCGCCCGGCCCAGATACAGGCTCGCCTCCGGGACCAGCGTCGTCTTGGGGTAGAGCTTCCTGAAGTCCGTCAGCGCCGCGACAGACTCGGAGTACTTGTCCAGCAGGAACAGCACCATCCCGTAGTTGTAGTGTGCGTACTCGTTGAATTCGCCCTTTTGTGTGGTGGCTGCGAGTTTGTACAGCTCAGCCGACTCGGCCAGCTTGTCCGTGTAGCGGAGGCACTCAGCCAGATGGAACGTCGCGCGGTGGACGAGGGCGGGGTCCTTGCTGGCGGCGATGATCTCCTTGAGAACCGCGGCGGCCTTGTCGTATTTCTTCAGTTTGGCCTGGGCGACCGCGCCCTGATAGCGAACCCGCGGCGTGTACGGCGACTTCGGCGCCAGTTTGCCCGCCTGGTCGGCCACCGCGATCACCTCGGCCCACTTGTCCTGGAGAAACAGCGTCTCGATCAGACCGGTCCTGGCGTTGGCTGTCTGCTCCGAGGCGGGATCCTTGGCGTTCTTGACCGACCAGTTGAAGGCATTCTCGGCTTCGGGGAAACGCTTCTGCTCCATCAGGCACGCCCCCCAGAGGTTGTGCAACTGCTCCTGCGCGGCGACCGCGCCATTGCCCGCCAGCTCCTTGAACAGCGGCTCGGCCTCCTTGAGGTTCCCGAGGTTGTAGAGGCTCACCGCCAAGCCCCATTTGGCGAGGGGGGCCTTGGCGTGCGCGCCGTACTGCGAGAGGAAGGTCTTGTACTCGGTGACCGCCAGCTTGTAGAACCGGCGAGAACAGAGCGAGTTGGCGCTGTAATACAGGTCCATCGCCGGGTCGTTCTCAGCCAGGGCGAGGTCCCCGCAGACCAACACCATCACCAACGCCAATGACGCAAAAGACACTGTTTTATTGCGATGCATGTTAAGCTCTCCAAAGGGTCTAACATCCGGCTCACATGCAAGTCTCGGCGAAATGAAAAGCGTGGTCTGGCAAGCCAACCAAGGAGAGAATCCCCCCCAAGGAACCGAAAAAGCGGCTGTTAGATGAGGGCTCGGACGAAACCGTTACAAAATGCAAATGTAACGGGTTGAAACTGCCGGGAACGCCGATCTCCCCGAAGGGGCCGTTGGCCTGATTGGCGCGATGGCAAAGGGCGCCAAGATGCACCCGCCCCCACTGGCCTGCAGGAGGGTTAAAGAGGGAAGGCCGCCTTTGGTCCCAGAGGTCGGAACGGGTATGATGGGAGCTATGAAACCGTTGTCGGCGGGCATTCTGTCTTTCGGCATGACGCTGGCCCTGGGCGCCGCGGGCGTTGGGGTATGGCTCAGCCGCTCCATGGCTTACGAGCTCAAGCTGCGCCTGCCCGGCTCGGACAGGCCCGCGGGCCTTACCGGCCAGGACGTGCCGGATAAGATCGAGGGCAAGCTGACGGCCTTCGACGGCAAGCCAATGCCCGACGCGCGCGGCACCTGGCCCTGCTTCCGCGGCGCCACGCGAGAGGGCATAAGCGACGACATGACGGCCCTGGCCGATGCCTGGCCCGCCGGCGGGCCGAAGGTGGCTTGGGCAATGAAGGTCGGCGAGGGCCACGCCGGCGCCGCAATCCTCGAAGGCAAGGTCTACCTGCACGACTACGATACCGACAAACGCCAGGAAGTCATCCGCTGCATGTCGCTTGCCGACGGCAAGGACATCTGGGCGTACGCCTACAAGGTGCGGATCAAACGCAACCACGGCGTTTCCCGCACGGTCCCGGCCGTGACGGACGAGCACCTGCTCGCCCTGGGCCCCAAGTGCCACGTCACCTGCCTGGACTCCAACACCGGGCAGCTTCAATGGGCGATCGACCTGGTCACCGAGTACGGCACGAAGGTTCCCCCGTGGTACGCCGGGCAGTGCCCGATGATCGACGACGGCAACGCGATCCTCGCCCCTTGCGGCAACGTGACGGAGTATGTCGATTCCGCCGGCCGGATCGCCACACGCGGCAAGGATGTGCTCATGACGGCCATCCGGTGCAAGCCGGGCCCGGACGGCGCCAGGCAGGTCGTATGGGAGGTTCCCAACACGGACGGCTGGCAGATGACGCACTCGTCGGTCGCCGTGCTGGAGTTGGAAGACTACACGAAGATATACGTTTACTGCGGCAGCGGCGGTGTTGTCGGCGTGGCGGCCGAGGACGGCAAGGTGCTTTTCAAGACGACTGACTGGAAGATCCGCATCGCCAACGTGCCGACTCCGGTGGCGATCCGCGAGGGCGGCAAGCTCTTTCTCTGCGGCGGATACGGCGCCGGCAGCATGATACTCCAGGTTCTCAAGGAAGGCGGCGCCTATACGGCGAAGGTGCTCCTGCGGAACCCGCCGGCGGTCTTCGGCTCGCAGCAGCAGACGCCGATCCCCTACAAGAACCACCTGTTCGGCACGCGGGTGGATGAGCAGTTTGTATGTCTGTCCGACCGGGGCCAGGTCGTCTGGACCAGCGGGCCTGACAACAAGTTCGGCAAGGAAGGCGGCGGCTACGTCATCGCCGACGACAAGGTCTTCGCCCTCGACGACGACGGCGTGCTGACAATGTTCAAAGCCACGCCGCAATCGTACCAGCAGCTAGGACGGGCAAAGGTGCTGGGCGGACACCACAGTTGGGGTCCGATCGCCGTGGCCGATGGATTCATGATCTGCCGCGATCTGGAAAGCATCGTCTGCCTCGACCTGCGGAAGAAGAAGGACTAGCGGTCAATTAAGCCATGACGCAAACGAACAAGACAACTTCGAACCCGACAGCACCCGGCGCGGGCAGGGTTATTACCGCTGTCGGCGTCGGGGTGGCAATCGCCGTCGGCATCGGCATTGGCGCGTACGGGGTTTGGCGGGCATCGAGGTCCCAGCCGGCCAGCGTGAGCATGGGCGACCTGTCGCGGCTGGGCGGGGTGGTCGACGCGAAGGTCGTTGGCCGGGAGATGGCGCAGTTCCGGCCGGGCTTCCAGCGGGCGCGGGCCATCGCCGTCGCGCCCGGTGGCGAGATCTACATCACCGGCGACTTCGCGATCCGGCGATTCGACCCCGCCGGCAGAAAGCTCGCCGAGTTCGCCACCATCGAGCCGCCCGGCGCAATCGCCGTTGACGCCAATGGCACGATTTACGCCACTTTCGACAACAAGGTGTGGGTCTTCAACCGCGACGGCAAACGCGTCGCGACCTGGCCGGCGAGCCAAAACGCCGTGTTCACGAGCATTGCCGTCTGCGACGCCGGAGTGCTGGTTGCGGACTACGGCGGGCGCTGCGTGCTCCGCTATGGCCGGGATGGAAAAGTCCTTCGCGTCATCGGCAAGAAGGATGAGGCCCGCAACAACCCCGGCTTTGTGGTGCCGAGTCCATACTTCGACCTGGCCATGGCGCCCGACGGGCTGCTGCGCGTGACCAACCCAGGCCGCCACCAGATCGAGGTGTACACTCTCGACGGCGACCGCGGGGCCGCGTGGGGCCACTTCTCAGCCACCGAGCCGGACGGGTTCGTCGGATGCTGCAACCCGGCGAACTTCGCCATCGTGCCCTCGCCGGGCAGACCGGGCGATTTCGCCGGCTTCGTCACGGCCGAGAAGGGCCTGGCAAGAGTGAAAGTCTTCGACGCCGACGGCAAATTCGTGGGCTTTCTGGCCCCGCCTGACATGTTCGCGCGGCACGACGAGCTGGTCGCGGCAGGCCCGTCGGGCCAGCCGTTCGCGGCCCTGGACATCGCGGCCGGGGCGGATGGGCGGATTTGCGTCCTCGACGGCGTCGTCGGGCAGGTGCATGTATTCGAGTGGAAGGCGAAAAAGATAGAGTTCAACGCAGAGAAGAAAGAACAAGCGAAGGAATCTTCAGCAACGATGAACGCGGACCCACGGTCCCTTCGGGATGAACGCAGATGAAGAAGGAAAAGGCAATAAGTGTCAGGACAGCCTTCTTCCCGCCCCGGATGGGGCGCAGGGTTGTAGCCACGGGTGAAGCGAAGCGAAACCCGTGGAAGCGGATAGCCCTTTACCCGTTCGCCCCGGCAGGGGCGAA
>CAZSBS010000036.1:0-24470 GCA_964605095.1 uncultured Planctomycetaceae bacterium
ATTTGTCGCGGGCATTGCGGCCTGGCTGCTGTCGGCTGCCCCGGGCTGCCAGAACACCGGCAGGGTGAAGGTGCACAACTGGCCGCCGCGCCCCGTTGACCGCGTCGACGAGATCGTCCTCCGCCTGACGCCTCCGGCGCCGGTGAACTGGGACGACCGACCGGGGCCTGACGGCTTGCAGGTCCAGGTGAACTTCTTCCAGGTCGACGAGCCGCTCAGCGTGACGGTCAAGGGCTCGCTTGACCTGGCGCTCTACGAGGGGCACGTCCGGCCTGAAGACCTCGCCGCCGCCAAGCCCATTCACACCTGGCCGTTCAGCGGGGTGCAATTGGCCGGGCTGGCCGGCAAGAGCGCCGTGGGCTGGGGCTACGCGATGCGCCTGCCCTGGGGGTCCAAGCCCCCGGCCGGCACCACGGCGACGCTCGCCGCCCGGTATCGATCCGCCGATGGGAACGTCAAGGCCGCCCAGCCGCTCTATGTGCCCCTTGGCGCGCAGTAGGTCGCGGCGCGCCGGCAAGCCGTGCCCGATAACGCTCTTGCCCAACCGGCAACGCCTCGGGGCGGCGCCAAAAACGTAGAGGAATCCGGATGGCTGCATTCATAGCCCTGTGCATACTCCTGCTCATCGGCCATTGGCTGCGGACTCGCCTTCGCGTGCTTCAATGGCTGTACCTGCCCGCGTGCGTCATCGCGGGGCTCGTCGGCCTGGCGATGGCGGGTTCCCTGGAATCGCTGAACAACTACGTGCTTACCAGCCAGCCGCTGGAGCCGCAGCCGTGGCGCGAGTGGGTGCTCGACATTCACGCGGAAGTCGAGACGTGGACCAGCGCGTGGAGTGTACTGCCTGGGTTCCTGATCAACGTCGTCTTCGCGTGCCTGTTCATGGGCGTGACGCTGCCGAAGTTCTCCTCGCTGCTACGCCGCGGCGGGATTCAGCTCGCTTACGGGCAGGTCGTGGCGTGGGGCCAGTACGTCGTCGGCGTGGGGCTCGTGCTGGCGGTGCTGGGCAGTGCTTACGGGGTGAGCGACGTCTTCGGCGGGATCTTGCCGGTCGGCTTCGAGGGCGGGCACGGCACGGCCGCGGGACTGGGCAAGACGTTCGAGAGGATCGGATGGCCCGAGGGCGAGGACTTCGCATTGGCCAGCGCGACCGGCGGCATCATAAGCGCGATCGTCGTGGGGATGGTGCTGGTAAACATCGCCACTCGCCGCGGCTGGACGGCCCGGCGCGTCAGTCCGGCCGACGTGCCGGAGGACGACTCGATCGGCATTATCCCGGTTGATCGCAGGCCCAGCGCGGGCAAGCTGACGGTCAAGTCCGACGCGATCGAGGCGTTTACACTGCACGTGGCGATGGTGGGCGTGGCGATGATGATCGGCTTCGGGCTTAAGTATGGCATTGCCCAGTTCGACAGGCTCTACACGATTCCCGGCGAGTTTTCGGCTGGAAAGGGGCTGTTTTCCAGCATACCGGCGTTCCCGCTGTGCATGGTCGGCGGGCTTGTCGTGCAGATATGGGAGCAGAAGTTCGACCGCCACAAGCTCATCGATTTGGGCCTGGTGCGCCGGATCCAGAACTCGGCCCTGGACTTTCTTGTCGCGGCCGCCATCGCGACTATCAGCCTCGACGTGATCGCGACCGGCATGGCGCCGCTGCTGATCCTGATGGCGGCGGGCATCGCGTGGAACGTCTTCTGCGTGCTGGCTCTGGCCCGCAGGCTCCTGCCGGATGCGTGGTTCGAGCGGGCAATCGCCGAGATGGGCCAGTCCATGGGCGTCACCGCCACCGGCCTGCTTCTGCTTCGCGTGGTGGACCCGGACTACGAGACTCCCGCGGCCGACGCGTTCGCGACAAAGCAACTGATGCACGAGCCCATCATGGGTGGCGGGCTGTGGACGTCTATAGCGATTCCCCTGCTCGCCACCTGGGGCGGGTGGAAGGTGTTTCTCATCTGCGTCACGGCCGTGACGTTCTGGATGATTGTCCTGATAATCGCCCGCGTCCGCCGCGGCCGGGCGGCGGCTTCCTAGTTTAGCTGGGATGGCGGGGTCACACTCGCAGCGTTTTTCCCCAGTACGGTTCGAGGAGGTGTCGCTGTGCTTCGAGCAGTTCGTTGAAGCATTTTCGGATGGTTGCCGGCGAGGCCTGTGCGGCGGTCGCGGGGTCGATCATGCATGCCAGGCAGGCCTTTTCGAGGTCTCGCTCGAGGAAGGCGTCGCTGGCGAGGGTTTCCATGTCGGCCAGGGCTCGGCAGAGGGCGGCGATTTGCCGCGGCATTTTGCCGACCTTGTGAGGATGCACGCCGGCGCGGTCGACGGTACAGCAGACCTCCACGCAGGCGTCGGCGGGGAGGTTCTCGATGAGCCCGCCGTTCATCACGTTGAGGTGCATGCAGTAGATGCTGTCGGTCTGGATGCCGTGGATAATTCGCACGCCGTACTCGTTGGAGAGCTCGAGGTCCAGCGGTTTGCGGCCATCGAGCTGCTGGACGAGGTCCGAGTCTTTTGTCCATCGCTCGCCCGTGGCCGCGGCGTCCAGCGGTGGTTTGGTCGCGGGGGCGAATATCGACTCGCGGTCGGCGTCTCTCGGCAGGAAGTATGGGACGTACTCGGCGACGTGGGTCGGCCCCTCGGCCGACCAGTATCCGAACTGCTTGAGCAGCTCGAATTTCGATCCGCAGCGGCGGTAGTTGGCTGGGTTCTCGCCGGCGCGGCGAAGGTCCGGGTAGACATCCCCGCGCCCGTCGCGGTACTCCACTCGCAGGAACCAGTCCAGGTGGTTGACGCCGGCGGCCTCGAAGCGAAGGTCCCTGTGCGTGCAGCCGACGTACTTGGCGATCTCGCGTATGCCGCCCTGGATGTTGTGGCACAGGCCGTAGGTGCGGATTTGCGGGCACGCGAGTATGAGCGACCGCGTCAGCATGCTCATGGGGTTGACGTAGTTGATCAACATGCTCCCCGGGCTTCGCCGCTGCATGTCCTGAGCGATGGCGAGAAGCTCGGGCGCCGCCCGCATCATCCGCAGGACCCCGCCGATGCCGACGGTGTCAGCCACGGTCTGCTGGATGCCATACTTCAGCGGGATGCAGATGTCGCCGCGGTACGGCTCGCCGCGATACGCCTGCCCGCCCTGGGCGAAGGAGGCGATGACGTAGTCGGCCCCATCCAGCGCGCCGTCCCGCCAGCCGGAGGCGGCGGTGACTTTCATCGCCGCGCCGTAATGGTCCACAACCTTGCGACAGTAGGCGGCAATGGGTTCGAGGTGGTTGGGGTTGTTGTCCACCAGCACCACCTCGCCCTCTCGAAGCTCCTCGAAGGACATTGTGTCCACGAACGACGTGGCGCCGAACTGGCTCCCGGCCCCGATGAATACGGTCTTTGGCATGTGTGTGTTCCTTATGAAAAGACAGGTTCACGCAGAGGTCGCAGAGAACGCAGAGGGGAAAAAGGCCAAGAAGAAACAGAAGCAGCAGAAAAGGCTTCTTCTTCTGTTCCTTCTTACCTCAGCGTTCTCGGCGACCTCTGCGTGAACCGCTGTTTCTTCTTCTGTTCCTTCTTCTTACAGCGTGAAGGCGAAGTCGTTAATCAGCGCCCCGGGAAGCCTGGCTGAGCGAGTCGACCGCGAGCGGTAGGTCTCGGAGCTGGGCAGCAGGTCGCGCTGGCTGGTCAGGCCGACGAGGTTTTCCCCGAGCATGTTGTAGATTGTCTCGTCAAAACGCATGACGTTCAGTGGCGCCACCACCTGGCCGCCCTCGACCCAGAACGTCGCGAACCGGGTCATGCCGGTCAGCCTGCTGGCGGGCAGGTCGGAGAAGTTGAGGTACCACAGCCGATTGACGTACACGCCCGTGCCAAGCTCGGCAAGCACCGCTTCCGGTGCTATCTGCCCGGCGGAAACGTCCAGCGACTCGGGGTACTCGTTGCTGTTGGGCTGAACGCCGAACTCCTTCGCTGACCGCGGCGAGGCCAGGGCGTCCTTGAGCTTGCCGCCCTGGACCATGGTGACCGACTCGGGACGGATGAATCCGCCGGACAGGAAGTTGGGCGCCATTCCCTCGGCCGAGTTTTCGCGGATGGTCACCGACGGCGCCAGCGTGCGCCCTTCTTCGACCATCTTCAGCAGGCAGGTGGTCTTGGTCCGCTGGGCCTTGAGGGAAAAGCCTCCCCAGCACATCGAGCCGGTGATTTCCTTCAGGGCTGCCGGGGCGAGGTACACGCGGTACTTGCCGGGCGAAATCGTCTTTGGCTGGCGGGCCAGGACGGCGAGTTGCTCGCGGGCGTCGGCCACCTTGCGGTCGAAGGCCGCCTGGTCCCAGGCGAAACCGGCGTGGCTGGTCTTCACGGCCTTGTCCGTGGCGTGATAAAAGCTCCAGTCGAAGTGGAAACTGTGAGTCGAGAACCAATTCCGCTGGCCGAGTGAGTTTGCGAAGCCGGCGGCGATCCCGCCGGCGGCGAGGATGCCCACGAGGTCGAGGCCTTTGCCGGCCGCCAGAACGGCGTCGACAATCTCGCCGCTGTCGGGCAGTTGGTTGGGGCGGACCTGCTCGGTGCTTGTGGGCGTTGTCGAGTAGAGCAGGTAGGGGTCTTCCGGCACGCTGGGCAGTTGCGACCGCAGGTCGGCAAGCAGGGCGGTTCCGCGCTGGCGGTCGATTTCCGCCTGCCCGCTCAGCGTGCACGAGCCGGCCACGTGGCGCTGCCCGTCGATGAGGTCCAGGCTCAGCCAGCCCTGGCTGACGCTGCCGGCCTGGCGGATGAGGGACTTGGTGAACCGAACGAAATCGCTCTGCTCGCCGGAAAAGTACGCCAGCAGGACTTCCTGCCCGGCAAGCTGCCCGGTGAGATGGTCAACGAGGTCGAAGAATGGCTGTTGCATCTTGGTTTCCCTTGCTCGCGGCTTACACGCCGCCAAAGACGTCCACGTTCTCGAACAGGCACGCCGGGCTGGAATGGCCGACGATCTGGCTCTGGTTCGGCTCGCCCTTGCCGCAGTTGGGCGTGCCCATCACTTCCACCGTGTCCGGCGTGCCGACCGCCTTGAGGCTCCGCCAGAACGTGGCCGAGATGCCGCGGTAGTTGGGGTTCCTCACGAGCGTCGTAAGCTTGCCGTCCTCGATGAGCCTTCCCCACTCGCAGCCGAACTGGAACTTATTGCGGCTGTCGTCGATGGACCAGCAGTTGACGGTCTGCATGTAGACGCCCCGGGCGACGGAGGCGAGCATTTCGTCGAAGCCTGTCGTGCCGGGTTCGAGGTTGAGGTTGGCCATGCGGTCGATCGGCGGGCGGTTCCAGGTGTCGCCGCGCGCGTCGGAGACTCCCGGCAAGCCGGTGCGGGCCTGCGATACCGTCGCGCCGAGTGCCCGCTGGAGGATGCCGCCCTTGATGAGGTACTGTTTCTGGGCCTTGGCGCCCTCGTCGTCGTAGCCGTAGCTGGCAAGCTGCTGGGGCAGGGTCGGGTCGAACGTTATGTTCAGCAGGTCCGAGCCGTATCGGAAGCTGCCGAGCATGTCCAGCGTGACGAAGCTCGTGCCGGCGTAGTTTCGCTCATCGCCGAGAATGCGGTCGAGCTCGAGCGGATGGCCTATGGACTCGTGGATCTGGAGGATCATCTGGTCGGGCGACAGAAGCACGTCCATCGTGCCGGCGGGGCAGTTTGGCGCAGCCAGCAGGTCGATGGCTTCCTGGGCGATCCGCGGCGCGGCCTGGCGCATGTGGTAGCGGTCGATCACCTCCAGGCCGCCCTGCTGGGCGTAGTTGAAGCCGCCCAGGTTTCGGGATTGTGACTGCCCGCCGCTGCTGGCGGTGGCACGCATCTTCGGGCCGACCATGTGGATTTGCTGGTAGACTCGCCCGCCGGCGGCGGTCAGGTAGAGCGACTCGACGTCGTGGTGCCACAATCCCGTCGACCAGTCCACGATCTTGTCGTTGGCCTTGAGCTGCTTGGACAGCGACAGCAGAAGTTCGAACTTGTCAGCCAGGCTCATGGATTCCCACGGCTGGTCGTTGGGGCCCCGATACTCGCCGGTATTGTTGGGCATGTTGACTTTGCGGAAGTCAATCACGCACGCCCCGGCCGAACGCTTCGCCCAGGCCTTGGCGCGGTCGGCGGCCTGCTTGAGGCCCGAGGCGGTCAGGTCGCTGGTGGCGGCGTAGCCGAGGCCTCCGCCGTGGTGAACGGTGATCATTGCCCCGGCGTTCTCGCTTCGGTGGACGGGGTTCGGCACCAGTTGGCGTACCGAGACGTCCTCGCTGCACCATCGCGAGAATCGCATCGAGCAGAAGTCCGCCGCGGGGGCGACCTGCCGGAATCGCGCTTCCAAGTCTTTCAGCACGGATGAGCTCCTTGATTTACTATGGGTCAAGCCGTCGCCGTTTGATGAGGCGCGTCTATTGTTGCGGGATCTGGAGCCAGTCGTGCAGCAGGAACTGCACGCGCCCGATCAGCAGCGAAAGCCTTCCCATGACAGTATAACCGAATGACGCTCCGAATGAGACCATGAGGAACCAGATGCCGACTTTCGAGATCACCGCGCCGACTTTCTTGTGCTCGACGGAGAAGAAGAAGTAGAAGAGCACGGTGAAGGTGCCGATCATGGCCAGGACCGCGCCGAACATCGGCGCCGCCACGTACAGGGCCCACTCCCAGGAATTGGCCGCAGCCAGGCCTCGCGGGCCGACGGCCTCCTGGATGGGTTTTACGGCCGCGGTAAGCTGTTCGAGGATGTAGCTGTTCGTAAAAAGCGGGATGGCCACGCCGGCGCCCCATCCGATCATCAGCGCGTAGGAGTACCGGCTGACCCAGCCGTGCTTGCGGGAGATCCGCGCCAGCAGCAATATGCCGAGTATCACGGGCACGAACAGGTGCGCCAGGGAGTTCCAGAATGCCTCCGCCGTGGGGGGCTCGAACAGGGGCTGGTAGACCAGGGGCCTGAGGAACTGGCGCCAGCTTATGACCACGTTGTAGCCGAGCGTCACGCCGACGTAGAGGTTCTCGACGATCTTGAACAGCGGGTTATCGCGGTAGAGGAAGCTGTACATGATGATCGTGAGCCCTGCCGCCACGATGATGCCAATTGCCTTGGCGGGGTTTGCGCCCTCGGCGAATGGGTTCTGCCTCATGAAGCTGACGACGAAGAACACCACGATCAGCAGCACGAGCACGCCCATTTCGATGGCCTGGCGGGCGGCCTTGTCGGCGATCCGGATGTCATCGGGCTGGAGGTCGTCGGTCATCGGGAGGCTCCCTTCCCGCCGGCGAAGAACCTGCCGAAGAACAGGCGGATGTTGGCGCCGAGGATGAGCAGGATAATAAGCACGTGCGTTGCCGACTGGGCGAGCATGCCCCTCTCGCCCCGGCCGGAGATCTTGAGAAGCTTCTCGTAGTCGGCGGCGCCGCGCAGCCCCCCGAGGAAGCCCATGAGCTGGTTGGACTGGTAGAACGGGTAGAGGTCTGGGGTCATGACGGCGGTGGTTCCCGCGGCCATGGGGATGCCGGCCTTATCCGCTCCGTAGGCGATCCACACCTCAACGCTTCCAACGGCGGCGATGTCCACCAGCAGGTCGATTTCCTTGAGGGAGTTCACGCCTTCCAGGGCCTTCATGCCCTGAGTGGGCTGGCCGTAGTAGTCCTTGTCGAAGGAGCCTTTTAGGTTGTTGACCATCTTGAGAATGAGTTGGCTGAAGCCTGGCCGGAAGCCCAGAAAGACGTAGTCCTTGCCGGAGACCATTTTCTTCTGGAACATCGTGTTGGCGTCGTTGGCGGCCTCGTCGCACCCGAGCCTGGCGATGCCGACGGACGCCGGCCAGGGGGTCATGACGACGGGAATCACGCCCTTCTTGAAGCAGTGTCGCATGATCGCCAGGGTCATGGGGTACAGTTCGGCCTCGCTGGCCGGGTCGTAGTCGATCGAGATCAGCACGTGTCCGCCGGGCTTGATGCTCTCGATCTTTTTGTAGATATTCTCCACCTCGATCGCGGGTTTGAATTCCTGTTTGGGATTGAAGAAATAGGGGAGGATGACGGCCAGCGCGATCAGGACGTATATGATGCGCCTGGCAAGCTCGTAATGTTTCGGGAGGTTTCTTATCTGGCTCATCAGTCGCCGCCTCCCAGGTAGGACCGCTCAATTCCAAGGAGTATCCTCAGCGACTGGGAAATCACTCCGAGGGCGATTCCCAGCAGGATGCCCCGTTTGGCGGCCAGGTTGGGATAATCCATGATGGCCTTGGCCATGTTGGGGATGATCTGCCTGTCGCCCAAAAGCCATTCGCTGACGGTCTCGCTGAGCGGGACTCGTCCGAACATGACGATGATCGCCGCGACGAGCAGCAGCCCGGCCGCCAGGTTCCTGGCGCGGAAGGTTCGGAAGGCGGCGCTGGCCATGTAGAACGCCAGCAGAGAGAAGACCGTTGCCGCGCAGGGTATGTAGATATAGTCATACCCCCAGTCGTAGAGGCTCACCCTTTCCGTCCCGGACGTGACCGTGCCGATGCTGTCGGAGAAGAAGCCCACCGCCATCATGCCGATCGCGCCGATGAAGACGAACGCGCTGTAGCCCCAGCCTGACATCTTGCGGCGCATGCGGGACCAGTGCATATGCAGCAGGCTGTAGAGCCCAAGCAGCGCCGCGAACCCGCCCAGGATGAGGCTCCAGGTGGTCATCTCGTCGACCAGCGAGGCCGACCACGGGTGTGGGACATAGTCCTGCATGAAGCCCAGCAGGCCTATGCCCAAGACGATCAGAAGCGGGATGGTTCGTTTGAAGATCATTGTTTCAATTGCGGCTCGCCTCGAACAGATGCCTGATCCAGCCCACCTGCCAGTCAAACAGGACGGCAAGGGTCAGGAAGATTGTGCCCGCCAGGAGCAGGAACATGAGGAACGCCTTTCCGACGTCCTGGCCTCGCAGGCTGCCCAGCAGGCGCGGCTCGCGCGATAGGTACGCCGACGCGGCGTAGAGTTCCTCGCCCATCAGCGTGTAGTCGCACGTGGTCACGAAGAACGGAAGCTGCGTGTACGCGTCCGTCCCGGCGACCTGGATCGCGCCGGTGGACGAGCCCGTTTCGGCAAGCAGCAGGGACTCGGCGCCGAAGTAGCCCATCATGAAAATCGCCCCGGGTTTCTCGCGGACCATCAGCCCCGAGACCGCCGCCACGAAGGCGAACTGCTCGTACGCTATAAGCGAGACGTTGTCGGGGTTGTAGGCGTCGGGCCGGCCCGCCCTGGTGCAGGCCTGCTGGACCACCTCCTGGCTGACTGCTGTCACCAGCGGGTCCTGGTTCATGACCATGATCCGGCTGTCGTGCTCGGCCGTGCGGTACGCGATGTGCGACAGGATGTTCACCGACGCGATGACGGACATGTTGTCCACCGAGTTGCCGCCGTGAATGAAGTACACGGGGCGGTCCATCTCGGTGGCCCGGCCGATGGCTTCGTCGATTGCCTCCAGGCCGGCGATCTTGCGGATGAACAGGCCGGGCCTGCGTTTGGCTACCTCGATGAACGTCACCACAATGGCGCTGAAGATCAGCGAGAGGATCAGGTTGTTGAGCCTGCCCCACTTGAACCAGTTCGCCCGCGCGCGGGCCTCGACGACCACCGGCTCGTCGTCGCGGGCGACAATGGCGGTCTGATTGCTGAGCTTGACTGCCAGGCGGAAGAAAAATGGCCGGGAGTTGATCTCATCGCGCTGGGCCCGGAGTTTCTTATCCAGCAGAGTGCTCAGGTGCGCCGCCAGTCGCACATACTCCTTTCGCTCGTCCTGTTCGGCGGGCGAAAGCGAGGGCGGAGCGGCCGGGGCGGAGGCGGTTGCGGTTGTCGGGGCCGTTGCGGGTGTGGCTGGGGCCTCTTCCTTCTCCATGGCGGCCATCATCGCAAGGGCGCGGGTCAGTTGGTCGGCTGTGATGACGCCCTGCGCGGCGAACTCCCTGAGTTTCTCGGCCGTAAGCGGCGGCGGCTCTTTCGAGCAGTAAAGCCCGGCCGGGGCGATCCTGATCCGATAGGGGTCCTTGTCGTCCTTGGTCGCCGGGACTTCCTCTGTCTTGAGCAGCCCGGCCTGGAGGTCCTTCTTTGAGGTGGCGATCTGGATGACGTAAGCAAGACCGTCCGGCTCGCTTTGGGGCTTGGCCCACTCGACGAAGATGCCCGTGCCGTCGTCGCTGGGCACGTCGAAGGCTCGGAAGCTGTTCGGGTCGGGAACGCAAGAGGCGGTCAGTGCTGGTTGTGTCGTGGCTGGGCCGGTCGCGGCCGCCCCGGCCGGGCCTGCAAATGCGAGCAGCATCGTCGCAAGGGCGGCGGCGGCCCAGGTTGCCGGCGGGCGGACAATCACGGGATGGGATTCTCTCAAGACTCGATCGCCTCGACGTTTGACCTCGGGACGATCATGGTATCGCCCTCGGGGAATTCCAGTTCCACTACGCGGACCTTGGCCTCGGACTCGACAGCCCTGGCTTCGGGGGGCAGGCTCTTGACGCTGCCAAGTCGCCCGAAGCCGGGTTCACGGATAATACGGACCGGCGAGCCGGCGGTCAAGCCGCTTGCGGAAGAGACTTTCGCCCTGCCCGCGGCACCCGCATCGTCGGCGATGGGGATGATGATCTCCGGCCGAAGCACGCCCGCGCGAATCTGCGTGGCGCCGTTGGCTGACGCCCGCCGGCCCGCGTGGGCAGCCAGCAGCTTGTGTGTCCCAGCCGCCATCGCGATGCTGCCGAACCCCTCGGTTATTATCAGCACCGGTCGGATGCTCTCGTGGCCGGTAATCGCCACGCCGAGGTCGTAGCCCAGCAGGTCCCGCAGGTCGCGGTCGTGGAAGCCGCCGCAGACCAGGGCTGCGACGCCGATTTGGGCGGCGCGGTCGAAGGCCGCGCGGGTGATCAAGGCCCCGGCGACGACGATTTTCCCAGCCAGGTTGGCGGTGAGGTCCTTTGGCTCCAGCACGGCCGAGGGACCGGGGCCGGCGACGGCGATCTCGCCGACAACCTCCCCGCCGATTCCGAGTATTCCCTGGACCAGCACGCCGGTTGTCTCGATGGCGACGCCTTCGCCGGGGAAGACCTCGACGACCGTCCCGTCGATGTATGCCCGTACGTCCACGGGCTTGGGGGCGGTGCGGATCATAACCTGGCCAGTCACGTGCGAGACGGTCTCGATTGTCCCGTCGATAGGCGAGCGCGAGACGCTACGGAACCACTTGATCAGCGGCCTGGTCTCGGCGATCACCTCGTCGCGGGCGACCGCGTCGCCCTCCTTCTTGAGCATGAGGCCCGGCAGGTCGCCGGGGGAGATGCCGAGTTGGTTTACCACGTTGACGGCAGAGACGTCGCCAGGCAGTTCGGCGTGGGCGACGATTGTCTCGGCCGAGACGCGATCGCCCACGGCCACGAGCACCTTGCCGGCAATGGGCAGTCGCCGCTGCTTGAGCACGGTCGCGTGGTCGGTCACTCTCAGGCCTGGTGTGTATGCGTGCGCCATGTTCGATCTACCTCGCGTGCATCAACAGTCAATGCCAACAGCTTGTTCAACGCAGCCCGAAGGGCCCTGCGGGAGCACGCAGAGATCGCAGAGGAGATAGGTAAGAAGATCCCGCGGCTCTCTTTGGCGGGCGAAGCCCGTCCATCTTGTCCTCTGCGCTCTCCGCGATCTCTGCGTTAAATCCTTCTTCTACTTCTTCTTTTGACCTCTGTGTCTTGCCGAAGGCATCCCTTCGGGACTGCGTCTCTGCGGTAATCTTCTTCTTATGTTTCTTCTTCTTTCACCCCGGATACGCCTCGAAAGCTTTTGCCCATCGGGCGATGGTTTGGCTGCGGTTGGCCTTGGGGACTTCCAGGGGCCTGCCCCGGCCGTCGAGGGCGAGTCCCACGACTCCGCCGTTTACCTTGGCCTGGAGACTCTTGCCCGGCCCGGCGCCAACGTCGACGCCGCGGGCTGGCTCGATTATCACCTCGGCCTGTTCATCCGGCCCGAGCGGTTCGAGCAGTATCTCGCCGCCGGCGACGGAGCCCTGTCGCGTCTTGCCATCGACGCTGATGCGGTAGTCGAAGCACTTGTGGCCGGGTTTGACCTTGTTGGCTGCGGCGATGCACGTGCCGAGGTGGATGAGGCAGTCGCGGTTGAAGACTTCCGTCGCGGCCCGCTCGCTGACCTGGGCCAGCACGCCGAGGTGCGGCATCATGAAGATACTGTCGACGGCGATTCTCGTGATGCCTTCGGGTCCGAATGCGTCGATGAGCATCATCATCGCCTGGCAGCGCCGCGGTGCGTGCGAGAGCACCCCGCCCGAGCCGATGAGCAGGTCGAGGCCCATCATGTTGATGATGCTATCGCCGGAGGCGGACTCGTCGAACGACTCGGAGATCGTCCTTCCGTGCTGGACGCCTTTTAGCCCGACGGCGAGCAACTTGTGCTGAATGAACGCCAGGCGAAGCGCCTCGCGGGCGATGGCCTGCTCGATCTTGAGATCCTCAAGCAGGCAAGGCACGGTCGTAGGGCGGATCATCTTGTTCTTGATGCGGTCGCGGAGTTCGCCCTCGTCGATCTCGAACGGCACCCATCGCATGATGTTCTCCAGCCCAGCCTCGGCAAGCACGTTGGATATGCTGTAGCTCATGCCGAGGTTCGCGCTGACCGAGCGGTTGAACACGCGCTGGGCAACCTGGCCGGTGGCTGAGCCCTTGCGCGGCATGACGGTGAAGTCGCTGAAGACGTCCGTCGTCGCCCCGCCGATGTCCACGCCGACGATGTTGATCTTCTCAGCCGTCGCCGCCTGCTGGATGATGTTTCCCACGGCCGCCGGGGTCGGCATAATCGGCGCGCCGACCCACGACATCAGCTTCTGGTAGCCCGGCGCCTGCGCCATGACGTGCTTGAGGAACAACTCGTGGATCTCGTCGCGGGCGGGGCCGAGGTTTTCGCGTTCGAGGACCGGGCGGATGTTCTCGGTGATGTGCAGTTCGGCCTTCTTGCCCAGTGTGGCCTGGACGGCGTCGCGGGCATCGATGTTGCCCGCGTAGACCACTGGCAGCTTGTACGAAGCGCCGAGTCGCGGCTGGGGGTTGGCGGCGGCGAGAAACTCGGCAAGCTCCACAACGTGGCGGACGGTCCCGCCGTCTGTCCCGCCGGAAAGCAGGACCATGTCCGGGCGCAGCGTGCGGATTCGCTCGATCTTCTCGTGCGGGGCGCGCTGGTCATTGCTGGCCATGACGTCCATTACGATCGCGCCGGCGCCCAGTGCGGCCCGTTCGGCGCTCTCAGCCGTCATGGACTTGACCACGCCGGCGACCATCATCTGCAAGCCGCCGCCGGCGGAACTGGTGGAGATGTAGATGTCCACGCCCTCATTTCCGCTGGCGGGTGTGATTATCCGCTCGCCATCGAGGATCCGCCGGCCCGAGAGTTCCTCGAGCTCCACAAACGAATTGAGTACGCCGCGAGTCACATCCTCGTAGGGTGCCTCGACAGTGGTGGGGGCCTCGCCGCGAAAGGTCTGGCGGTAGCCGTCAGACGCCCGCTCGATCAGGATGGCCTTGGTGGTCGTGCTGCCACAGTCGGTGGCGAGAATTACGTTGAGCTCGTCGGGCTTCACCTGGTTGGGTCCTCTGCAAGTGCCTGCTTGGCCTCGATGGCGTCCATCAGCGCGCCGATGCCCTCGCGCCGGTCCAGGATCTCGGTCATGCGGTCGTATTCGGCGGGGTTCAGCAGTCCGGAAACCAGCGGCCTGAGGAAGACCATCGCCTGGCTGGCGATGGAGTTAAGCGGGCGAACGGAGCCCAGGAAAAGCAGTGCCGGCACGGCCATCCGGCGCGCGACGACCTTCTGCGCCAGCCTGGCAAGGAGCTTGTGGTCCTCGTCCGTCAGCGGGCCGTGGGGGCTTTCGAGCGAAAACGCGTTTCGCACGCCCCGGCGGATTTTCTGCATGCGGCTGTCCGGCATCGTGTCCTCGGGTTCGGCAACCATCGACTGAACGATGGATTGTACAGGACTCACCCCGCCTTTTGCAGGGGGTTGTCTGGGATTTCCGCCGCCAAGGGGTTTTCCATTTCCCCGGATCCCAGGGATAGCAATCCCTGGGTGTCCCATGGTAGCAATCCCTGGGAATGGGAGCGCGGGCGTCAGCGCGGTTGCCGGAATCGCTTGACTTTGCCCGCGTCGAGCCGAAAAATAACGGCAGTTGTCGCAATTATCCCACGAAGGAGCGGGCTATGAAAAACGGCTACTGGCAGAAGCTGCTTCGGATCGACCTTACTACCCGCAAGAGCACCGTCGAGCCGATTGCGATCAAGGAGCTCAAGGCGTTTATCGGCGGGGCGGCCCTGGCGGCTGAGATATTGCGCCGCGAGACTCCCGCCCGTCAGGACCCGTACGGCCCCGGCAACAGGCTGATATTCGCCACCGGCGCGTTCCAGGGCCCGCCGGTGCCCGGCGGGGCGAAGTTCAGCGTCGTGAGCATCTCGCCGGTGACCGGCACGTTCGGCGACTCCGCCGCGGGCGCCAGTTGGGGCCCGTCGCTCAAGGATGCCGGCTACGACGTGCTGGTCTTCCAGGGCGCCGCGGACAAACCGGTGTACGTCAACATCGTAGATGACAAGGTGGAGATCATCGACGCCGCCGGCCTGTGGGGCCTGGACACTTTCGAGACAGTCGATGCCGTCCGCAAGCTCGCGGGCGCCAAGGCCAGCGTCGCCGCCATAGGAGTGGCTGGGGAGAGGAAGGTCGCCACGGCGTGCATCGTCTTTGACAAGCACAGTTTTGCAGGCCGATGTGGGCTTGGCGCGGTCATGGGCGGCAAGAACATCAAGGCCATTGCCGTTCAGGGCACCCGGAGCGTCGAGACGCACGACGCCGAGGCCGTCCGCTCGCTGATAAAGAAGTTCCAGCTCGAGATCGCCAAGTTCGTGCGTGGCAACGACTTCCGCCTGCACGGGACGCCGGGCCTTTGCGTCTCGGCTGAGGCGATCGGTGACATGCCCATCAAGTACTGGGATGGCGACGTCTGGCCGGAGGGGGCGAAGAAGCTCGGCGGGCCCAGCTACACCGATGGCCTGCAGGCCAAGCCGCTGCCTTGCCGCAACTGCCCGATCGGCTGCCACCGCCAGATCACCATTGAGCAGCCCGCCAAGTACGCGCTGAAGACCATCGGCCCGGAGTACGAGACCCTGGGCATGATGGGCACAAACCTGATGATCGACGACCCCAAGGCCGTCGCGATGGCCAACGAAATCGCCAACCGTCTCGGCGTGGACACGATCTCCACCGGCGCGATGATCGGCTTCGCGATGGAGTGCTACGAGAAGGGCTGGATCACCGCCGCCGACACTGGCGGGCTGAAGCTGGACTGGGGCAGCCACGAGGCGCTGATAAAGCTGACGGAGCTTATCGGCAAGCGTGAGGGCTTCGGTGCGATCTTCGCCGAGGGGACGCTGGGGGCGGCCGGGAAGATCGGCCCGCAGGCAGTCGAGAGCGTCGTTCACGTCAAGGGCCTGGACTTTCCCGCCCACGACCCGCGTTCGTGCTTCTCGCTGGCGCCCAGCTACGCCACGAGCACCCGCGGGGCATGCCACTTCCGCGGGCCTTGCGAGGACATCGAGATGGGCGGCTTCACCATGCCGGAGGTGGGCATCGACGGCAAGACGACGACTATGTTCCACAAGGACAACCAGGGGATGGTGGCGTCTCATTGCCAGGATCTCGGCTCGCTGGCGAACTCTCTGGTGGTCTGCCTGTTCACCATCGACGGCGGCGGCTGGGCGCTTAACGGCGTGCGGGACCTTTTCAACGCCATCACGGGCTGGGACTACTCGGTGGAGGACATGCTGCTGGCGGGCGAGCGGGGCTTCATCTCGCAGCGGCTGATGAATATCCGCGACGGTTATGGGGCCAAGAGCGACGTTTTGCCAAAGAAGATGTATAAGGCTGCCAAGGAAGGCAAGCGTGCCGGTCAGGTGCCCCCGTTGGCGGACATGCTGCGGGACTATTATGAGGTCCGCGGCTGGGACCAGGCCGGCGTGCCGACCGACGCGACGCTGGCAAGGCTCGGGCTGAAACGTTGAACGGCTGATCTTAACGGGCCGGCAGGATGCTGGCCGGCGCCGAACGGGCGCAGGGAGTACCCTATGGTAAGCACGTTTGAAGGCGGGTTCGAAGGCATTTTCGTCGCGTTAGCGACGCCGATGACGGCCGGTCAGGAAGTGGACTACGACAATCTCCGCTCGCTGGCCAATTACATGATCGACCAGGGGGTGCATGGGATCATCCCGCTGGGCAGCACGGGCGAATACTACGCCCTGAGCCCGGCCGAGCGGCAGGCCGTCGTGTCCGGCGTCATCGAAGCCGCCGGTGGGCGCGTGCCGGTGGTGGTCGGCACGAACGCGGGCTCGACCCGCGAAGTGATAAGCTATGCCCGCCAGGCCCAGCAACTCGGGGCGGCGGGCGTTCTGCTGGCGGCGCCGTACTACTCGCTGCCGACGCCGGATGAGCTCGTCGAGCACATCCGCGCCGTCGACCGCGCCATCGGCGTGCCGATCATGCTCTACAACTACCCCGCGCGGACTGGCGTGGACATGACTCCGGACGTGGTCGAGCGCCTGGCCGAACTGAAGAACGTCAAGTACATCAAGGAAAGCACCGGCGACGCAGCCCGCATGAACGAGATCACGCGCCGCTGCGGCAAGCGGATATCCCTGTTCTGCGGGTGCGACACGCTGGCGGTCGAGTTCTTCGAGGCGGGCGCGGTCGGGTGGGTGACCGGCGTGGCGAACGTGATTCCGGCCCCGCACGTCGAGCTGTACGAACTGGCCGTCAAGCGCAAGGACGCGCGCGGCGCCCGCGCGTGCTACGAGCGGATGCGCCCGGTGCTCGAACTGATGGAAGGCGGCGGCAAGTACACGCAGTGGGTCAAGGCCGGCTGTGGGATCATGGGCCACCCCGTGGGTCCGCCGCGCCAGCCTCTGCTTCCGGCAAGCGACGCCGACGTCGCGACACTCAGGGAAGCACTGCGATCCTGCGCTGCCGGCGCCGCGAGCGGGGCGTGAACCTAATGAACCATCCGAACATAGTGGTTATCCTGGCCGATGACACCGGGTACGGTGACGTGGGCTGCTACAACCCGGATTCGATGATTCCGACCCCGAATATCGACCGCCTCGCCGCCGAGGGGACGCGATTCACCGACGCCCATTCACCGGCAGCCCTCTGCACGCCGACGCGGTACGGCCTGCTTACCGGGCGGTACTACTGGCGGACGCCGAAGAAGCACTCGCTGGTCATGCCATACGAGCCGCCGGTCATCGAGCCGCACCGGCCTACACTGGCTTCCATGCTCCGCTCGCGCGGTTACGCGACCGCCTGCGTGGGCAAGTGGCACCTCGGCCTGCTTTACCCGTCCCGGCCAGGCGCCGCCGAACGCTACACGCAGCGAGAGGCGGACATCGACTTCACCAAACCGCTGGATGGCGGGCCTGTAGAGCTGGGTTTCGACTACTTCTTCGGTACGGCCGGGTGCTCGACGTCCGATGCGCCGTACTGCTTCATCGAAAACGACCGGACCGTAGGTATTCCAAGCGTGCCCAGCACGGAAGACCTGCACAAGCTGCCGGGCTTCTACCCGGGCCTTATGGTCCCTGGCTGGAGCGAGACCGAGGTCGACGCCACGTTTGTCGACAAGTCAGTCGCGTTCATCGACGATCATCTGCTCCACCGGCCCGGCCGGCCTTTCTTCCTGTACCACGCGCTGTCGGCGCCGCACATCCCCTGGCTGGCGCCGGACTTTTTGAAAGGCGCCAGTGCCGAGGGCCCGCGCGGCGACATGAACGTGCTGGTCGACTGGTGCGTCGGGCGGATTCGCGACGCGCTGGCCGAGCGCGGCATACTGGACGACACGCTGCTGATATTCACCAGCGACAACGGGCCGCAACGCGGCGAGAACGGGCATAGCTCGGCCGGTCCGTACAGGGGATTCAAGAACTCGGCCTTCGAGGGCGGACATCGTGAGCCGTTCGTCGCTCGCTGGCCCGGGAAGATTGCCGCGGGCAGCGTCTGCGACGAGCCGATCTGCCTGACCGATCTGATGGCCACCTTCGCGGAGTTGACCGGCGGGCCTATGCCCGAGGGCGCCGGCGAGGACAGCTTCAGCGTCGCACCGGCCCTGCTGGGCCGGGGCCGATGCGAGGACCGCCCGGCCATGATCGCCGACACGGGCGGGTATTCGGCGAAAGTAGCCGACTTCGCCATTCGCAAGGGCAAGTGGAAGCTGATCGTCCCCGCCCCGGCCAGAGAGGATTCGGCCCCCAAGCGTTTGCGATCTGACATGGAACCCGGAAGCCCGCCTCTGCTGTTTGACCTTGAGAGCGATCCCGGCGAGCGCGACGACGTGAGCGGGCGGTTTCCGTCCATCGCCGCGGACCTGCTTGGCCTGCTGGAAGAGGTCAAGAAGTGCGGCCTGAGGAACATCGGCGTTTGACGGGGCCCAAGTGCCCCAGGCTGTGCGACGCCCAAGGCAAGGAGAACGCGATGCACACCAGACGTGAGTTTCTCGGGCGCTCCTGCGCCGCTGCCGGCGTGCTCGCGGCGCAAACGTTGCTTGTCCGCGGCGCGATGGCGGCTTCGGCGGTCTCGCTGAGGCCCAACGTCCTGTTCATCATGACCGACCAGCAGTTCGCCGACGCCATGAGCTGCCGGATGGGCACGCAGCACATCCACACGCCCGCGATGGACGGCCTGGCGGCGAATGGCACGCTCTTCTCGCGAGCCCACAGCCCCAACCCGCTGTGCATGCCCGCACGCGGGTCCATTTTCACCGGGCGATACCCGCACGAGGTCGGCGTCACGCACAACGCCTCCGCCAAGGTGGACACCAACGACTTCGTGTGCATGGGCACGTACTTCAAGCGGGCCGGGTACGAGACGGCGTACTTCGGCAAGTGGCATTTGTTCATGAGCACCAAGGACGTCGCCGCCCACGGCTTTGAAATGTTTGGCGACTCCAAGGCGGGCGCCGACAGGGATGAGGCGGCGATGCTCGGAGCCGTGGATTTCCTCTCGGCCAGGCACGACAAGCCTTTCCTGGCCGTCGTGAGCTTCCTTAACCCGCACAACATCTGCCAGTTCAGCCGGGACCAGAAGCTGCCCTGCGGTCCGATCGGCGAGACGCCGCCGCCCGATAAGTGCCCGCCTCCGCCGGCCAATCTCGCCCCGCCGCGCGATGAGACCGACACGATGGCCACGATGCGAAAGGGCTACCACGCTTCCGCCTTGTTCCCCGTGGGCGGCTTCTCGTCCGACAAGTGGCGCCAGTACCGCTGGGGCTATTATCGGATGATAGAGAAGGTGGACGCCCAGATCGGCCAGGTGCTCGACGCCGTCCGCAAGGCCGGGCTGGAGGAAAACACGGTGGTCATCTTCACCGCCGACCACGGTGAGTGCGCGGGGGCACACGGCTTCAACCAGAAGACGGTGTTCTACGAAGAGTCCGCCCGCGTGCCGCTGATCATCTGCCGGAAGGGCATTACAAAGAAGGCCGTCTGCGACAGGCTGATCAACACTGGGGTGGACATCCTGCCGACGATGCTGGATTTCGCTGGCATCGCGAAGCCCGACAAGCTCACAGGTCTGAGCTTGAAGCCGGTCGCCATGGGCGAGCAGCCGGCAAAGTGGCGGGATCACATCGTCGCAGAGAACGACATGGCCCAGGCGGGCACGTTCGACGGCCTGCGCCCGGCCTCGCAAGGGCGCATGGTCCGCACGGATCGCCACAAATACTGCATCTACGAGCGCGGCGTCCGGCGCGAGGCCCTGTTCGACATGCAGGCGGACCCGCTGGAAACCGCGAACCTCGCCGGCGACTCCGCCCACAGGCAGACCGTTCTGGAGCACCGCAAGATACTTGCCGACTTCGCGGCGCGCCACAACGACGCCACGGCCAGGGCAATGCTCGCCGATAACGTTCCCCCCAGGCCCTTCGCGCCGGGTGCGCCGGAAAAGCCCAATGCCCGTAAAGGCGGCAAGAAGTCCAGGAACTGACGGAATCCGCGACCAGGCTCTCGCCTTTCGGCTCCGCCGACGCGATAATAATCTTGTCGCGCGCCGGCCCAGGCAAAGTCACCACGCGGCGCTACAAGAGTTGTGACCTATAATCCAAGGCCTAACAAGGCAGGAGAGTATTGATGAACATTGATCTGCTCAAGCGAGTATGCAACACACCCGGCGTGTCCGGCTTCGAGGATCCGGCACAGAAGGTCGTCACAGAGGCCCTGTCCACTTGCTGCGACGATGTTCGCGGAGACCGCATGGGCAACGTCATCGGCCTGAAGAAAGCCACGTGCCCGCCCGCCGGCGCCGAAAGGCCGTTGCGGGTGATCCTGGCCGCTCACGTCGACGAGATCGGCATGATGGTCAAGCACATCGATGACAAGGGCTTCATCAGCGTTATCCAGCTTGGCGGGCTCAACGTGCAGTGCATCGTCTCGCAGCGGCTGATTATTCATGGCAAAAAGCCGGTGGGCGGCGTGGTCGTGCCTTACAACAAGCCGGATAGCAAGGACAAGATCCCCACGCTTGACGACCTGCGGATCGACACGGGCCTTAGCCCCGACGTGCTGGGCGAATTGGTGGACATCGGCGACATCGTGACGTTCGACGTGCCCGTCGAGCAGCTCAACGACAAGGTTTACGTCGGGCGGAACTTCGACAATCGCCTCGGCGTGTACTGCATGATCGAGGCCATGCGGCGGCTCGGCGATACCCGCGTGGACGCCTACGCCGTCAGCACGGTCCAGGAGGAGGTCGGCGTTCGCGGCATCCCGGCCGCGGCGTTCGTGATCGAGCCGGACATGGGCCTGGCTATCGACGGCAGCCTCTGCTGGGGCGCCTACGGCGACGAGCACCAGAAGAACACCGCCCTGGGCAAGGGGACGGGCATCTACATCATGGATGGCCTGACCATCGGCAACCCCCGGCTGGTGAGCTTTCTGTACGACGTATGCGGCAAGAGCGGCATCGCGTTCCAGAAGAACATCGGCGGCGGGACCGACGCCTCGGCCTTGCAGCGCTCGCGGGCAGGCGTGCTCGCCACCACCGTCGGCGCGCCGGTGCGGTACATGCACTCGACCGTCCAGCTCTGCCACGATGACGACGTCGAGGCCACCATCGCGCTTCTGGCGGCCTTCCTCGAACACGCACACGAGTTGTCGGCGGACAAAAAGTAGGAGCCAGGCATGAAGATCACCAGCGTATCTACCACGGCCATTCGACTGCCGATAACCAAGGCGGCCTACACCGGCGAGGGGGCGGGCACTCGCGTGGACTGGGACCGCCGCAGCCGGATCTCGCCCAAGAGGCCGACGCCCATGCTGGAGTACGTGCTCGTTCGGATTGACACCGACGAAGGCGTCACCGGCATAGGTGAGGCGTCGGTGGACATCGGCTTCTTCGGGCACACTCTGGAGGAGGTGCAGGCGGCGATTCAGGACTATCTCGGCCCGCAGATAATTGGCCGCGACGCGACGGACCGCGAGTACCTGATGGATCGCGTCGACTATCGCGGCAACACGTGCGCCAAGTGCGGCATAGACCTGGCGCTGCACGACCTGCTGGGCAAGGCTCTGGGCGTGCCGGTGGCGGTGCTGATCGGCGGGCTGCACAAGAAGCGCATTGAGGCGTCCGTCGAGATAGCCGGCGGGCCGCCGGACGACATGGCCAACGAGTGCCTGGCTTTCATGACTCGCGGCGTGCGGGCGTTCAAGCCGAAGATCGGCGGCGACCCCGACAAGGATACCGAGCGCCTCCGCGCGATCCGCCAGGCCGTCGGCCCCGACGTTTCGCTCCGCGCCGACGCCAACCAGGGCTACAGCGTCAAGCAGGCCATCCGCCTGTGCCGCCTGGCAGAAAAGCACGACGTGCGCCTGGAACTCATCGAGCAGCCCGTGGCTGCGTGGGACCTCCAGGGCATGGCCCACGTCCGGCGGTCCGTGGACACGATGGTCGAGGCCGATGAGAGTTGCTTCACCATCCACGACGCGATGCAGCTCATTCGCCACGAGTCCTGCGACGTGCTGAACATCAAGCTCGGCAAGGCTGGTGGAATCTACGCCGCCAAGAAGATCGCCGCCCTGGCCGAGGCGTCGGGTTTGAGGTGCGTGCTGGGCACCAGCTTCGGCCTGGGCATAGAAGACGCCGCCAAGCTGCACCTGGCGTCCTCGACCATGGGAGTAGTCGACGCGGTGGAGTTCACCGAGATCGGCCGGCACCCCAACCTGCTGACGGCCCCGCACGACAAGTTGCTCGCCCTGCCGCTCGAGGACGGCTGCCTGCCGGTGCCCGACGGGCCCGGCTTCGGCGTCCAGTTCGACGAAGAATTGATCCGCAAGCATTCGCTGGACTGAGAACAATATCCAGTGCCGTGGGCCATGACCCGCGGACCTTTTCAGAGCAGGCGTCCTGGTTCTGTCGGCGCAGAAAACAGCGGGCGAGGATCCATCCTCGCCCGCTCGTTACGTCCGGTCAGGGCCAACCGGTTATGGGAGTTTGCTTGTGCTCTACCCCAACAGGTCGTCGAGGAGTCTCTCGACGGCAATGTCGATCTTCTCGGGAGTCTCGTAAGTGCCCGCCTTGATCTCCTGCTTGACGCGGGCCACGAGGTCCGCGCGGACATCGGGAATCTCGTGGACCTTCGCCGCCAGGGCGGCGGCGGTGGAAATCTCCACCACGTCCGAGACGCCCCCCGCGGCAACCGGCGGGGCGCTGGAAACCACCGGGCTCATCGGCTCAACCGACTGGGGAGCCCAACTGGGATGGATGCCGTTCACGTTGGTC
Organism: uncultured Planctomycetaceae bacterium; assembly: GCA_964605095.1. Taxonomy (GTDB): domain Bacteria; phylum Planctomycetota; class Phycisphaerae; order SM23-33; family SM23-33; genus JAUWQU01. Next base: position 22,799 of record CAZSBS010000036.1, read on the forward strand.
ATTCTACTCACCTATGGCCCGCCAGCACCTCGGCGGGTTTCTTAGCGGGGCCGGCTCAGCGGTGCATCCTTCCACCTGCCGCGGTACCAGCCATCGGCCCACGCCTCTTCCTTGTCTCGGGCACGAGTCTGACGCACTCATCCACCACGTCAGCCTCTTATCACATCCTTGTACTGTTATTCTCGACTATCACCGGGGAATCCTTAAATCCTTGCCGGTTTCGGCGACTTCTATAACCTATTATACCACAATTTGTTACGGAAGCAAGCATCCGAAATCCGTCCGGCACTCCATTTATTGTACCATAACGGGCCACGCAAAGTCCACCCATGCTGGGCAGATTACCTAGTTTAACGGAAGAAGCTGCTTACCTCTACACCTCTGCGTCTCTGTGGCAGGTCGTTTTTCCCTGACGGGCGAGGTGGATGGCCAGGACCGTAACGTCGGCGGGGGTTACCCCGCTGATCCGCAGCGCCTGGCCCAGGCATCGTGGCCTGGCCGCGCGGAGCTTCTCGCGGGCCTCGAATCGCAGGTGTGAGACGGCGTCGTAGTCCATGCCGTCCGGCAGCAGCTTGCGGTCGAGTTCCTGCATCTGCCGCAAGGCGGACTGCTGCTTGGCGATATAGCCGGCGTAGCGGGCGTCGATGGCGACGGATTTGACCGCAGTCGGGTTGTCGTCCACGATGCGCCGCAGCGTATCGGCAGCGTCGCCGGCTGCCAAGGCCAAGACATCGGCCAGGCAGTGGTCCGGCTGGGCCAACAGCGCCCAGAGGCTTTTAGCGACGCCGCCTTCTGCACTGGTGGCGCGGGCAGCCTGGAGGCACCGCTTTGCCTCGCTGGCGGCTTGGGCCTTGGCTGAGTAGGCCGACCAGCGGGCATCGTCGATGAGTCCGACCGACCGGCCAACCTCTGTGAGCCGTCGATCCGCGTTGTCGGCCCGCAGGCTCAGGCGGCACTCGGCCCGGCTGGTGAACATGCGGTACGGCTCGGTTATGCCCTTTGTGACGAGGTCGTCGATCATCACGCCGATGTACGCCTGGTCGCGCCCCAGCACCAGTGGCGGCTCGTTCCGCATCGCCAGCACCGCGTTTGCCCCCGCGATCAGGCCCTGGGCGGCGGCCTCTTCGTAGCCCGTCGTGCCGTTGATCTGCCCGGCCAGGAAAAGTCCCGCCGCCGCGTGCGTCTCCAACGTCGAGCGAAGCTGCGTCGGCGGAAAATAATCGTACTCGATGGCGTAGCCGTAGCGGAGTATCTCCGCTTTCTCCAGGCCCGGGATGTTTCGGACGACAACGTCCTGCACGTCAGCCGGCAGCGACGTCGCTATGCCGTTGACGTACATCCAGTTAGTATCCCGGCCCTCCGGCTCGAGGAAGACCTGGTGCGAGTCCTTGTCGGCGAACCGCTTGATCTTGGTCTCCAGCGACGGGCAATATCGCGGCCCGACGGACTGAATCTGCCCCGTGTAAAGCGGCGCCCTGTGCAGGTTGGCAAGGATCGCCTCGTGGACTTCGCGCGTCGTATGCGTTATCCAGCACGGCTCCTGCCGCACGTCCAGCCGGCGCGTGAGAAACGAAAACGGCTGGGGGTCCGCATCGCCGTCTTGGCGCTCGCAGCGGGAGTAGTCTATCGTCTCGGCCGCGAGGCGCGGGCAAGTGCCGGTCTTGAGCCGGCC
>CAZSBS010000037.1:0-24399 GCA_964605095.1 uncultured Planctomycetaceae bacterium
GCTTACGCCGATGCACGCCTCGACGCCCATGCCCGTTCGCCAGCGAATACGCGAACTGACGCCGCTTGGCCACGTCGAACGGCCGGAAGACCTCCACGGGGCGGTGGTGTTCCTGGCATCGGCGGCGTCGAACTACGCCACCGGCCTGGACCTCGTCGTAGACGGCGGCCATACGCTAAACGCCTGGCTCGTGCCGCTGTCGATGGCCGTGCCGCCGCGCGTGAGCCCGCGGCAGGAAGTTGTGCAGATGAAGCACGACCTCGACGCGCTGGGGATCAAGTACGACGCCGACGGCATCAACCCTAAGGTGCATCCGGAGATCGCCGACGTGTTCAAGGCCGCGTTCGGCCTGAAGGACTGACAACCCATGCGGCTTACCGCAAACGAACTGGCCCGGATGGTGGACCTAAGCGCCGTCCGCACCGACGTGCCGATCGCCGAGGTCCGCCAACTGGCGGCCCTGGCAAAGCGGTACAACTGCGTCTGCGCCTTCGCCATGCCGTGCTACACGCGGGATCTGGCGGCCATGCTGGCCGCTGCGCCGCAGGTCCGCGTCGGCGGGACGGTGGGCTTCCCATCCGGCGCCAGCACGCCGGCGGTCAAGGCCGCCGAGGCCCGCCAACAACTCGCCGATGGCGCCGACGAACTGGACATGGTGATGAACGTCGGCCTGCTGCTCAGCCAGCGCTACGACGGCGTGGTAGCGGACATCCGGGCCGTGGTCGACGCGGCCGGGGCCACGCCCGTCAAGGTGATCATCGAGGCGCACTACCTCAGTGACGACCAGATCCGCCGAGCGGCCGAACTGTGCCTCCGAGCGGGCGCAGCCTTCGTCAAGACCTCCACCGGCTGGACGCCGACGGGCGCCACCCCGCACAACGTCTCGCTGATTAGATCCGTGGTGGGCGACAAGGCCCAGATCAAGGCCGCGGGGGGCATCCGCGACCTGGCCAGCCTGGTCGGGCTCTACCGATGCGGCGCCCGACGATTCGGCATAAGCCTCTCATCCGGCACGAAGATCCTCGCCGAAGCCGCCGCCATGCCCGGCGGAGTCGAAATGTAGGAACTGCCAATGCCCAAAACGATCATCGCATACGACCTCGGCACCGGAGGGAACAAGGCGTCGCTCTACGATACCGACGGAAACTGCCTGGCCGAGGCGTTCGTCACCTACCCCACGCTCTACCCCCAGCCCGGCTGGCACGAGCAACGCCCGATGGACTGGTGGAACGCCGTGGTCGAAAGCACCGTCAAACTGCTGGCGCAGCCTGGGGTGAATGCAGCCGACGTGGACTGTTTGGCAATCAGCGGACATAGCCTGGGCTGCGTGCCTCTGGACGCCGCCGGAGAGCTGCTGAGAGAAGCCACGCCCATCTGGTCGGACAAGCGTCCGCAGGATCAGGCCCGAGCGTTCTTTGAGCACATTGATGAGAGCCGCTGGTACCGCATGACAGGCAACGGTTTTCCCGCGGCACACTACACGGTCTTCAAGGCCATGTGGTACCGCGACCACGAGCCGGAGATGTTCCGCAAGGTCAACAAGATCATCGGCACCAAGGACTTCATCAACTACAAACTCACCGGTCGCGTGGCGACGGACTACTCATACGCATCCGGCAGCGGCGTGTACGACCTGCTGGGCTGGGGCTACAGCGACAAACTGATCTCCGCCAGCGGACTTGCCCGCGAGATATTCCCCCCTATCACGGCCTCGACGGCGATCCTGGGCGAGTTGTCCGCCGGCGCGGCCAGACAACTGAACCTGCCGCGCTCCGTGAAGGTCGCCTGCGGGGGCGTGGACAACTCGTGCATGGCCCTTGGCGCCCGCAACCTGGCCGAGGGCAGCGTCTACACCTCGCTGGGCTCGTCGGCATGGATCGCCGTCTCGTCGGCAAAGCCCCTGCTGGACGACTTGGCCAGGCCCTACGTGTTCACCCACGTCGTGCCTGGGATGTTCACGTCGGCGACGGCGATTTTCTCGGCCGGGTCGAGCTTCCAGTGGCTTCGCGACAACTTCTGCGTGGACATCGCAGCCGAGGCCAGGGCGGCGGGCAAGGACCCTTACGAGGCCATGACAGCCCTGGCGGCCTCGGTGCCGGCGGGCTCTCGCCGGCTGATGCTGAACCCCAGCCTGGCCGGCGGGTCAAGCCTGGACGCCAGCCCGCACATCCGCGGCGCCCTGGTGGGCCTGGACCTGGGCCATACACGCGCCGATGTGATCCGCGCGATGATGGAGGGCATCGCCCTGAACCTCCGGCTGGTGCTGGACGAACTTCGCAAGCTATGCAGCGTCCGCGACGAGATGGTCGCCGTGGGCGGCATAAGCCGTAGCGCAGTCTGGCGGCAGATCCTCGCCGACGCGATGGACATCCGCCTCGTCAAGACCAGCATCGACCAGCAGGCCGGTTCGCTCGGCGCCGCCGCCGTCGCCGCGGTGGGTGCGGGGCTCTGGCCGGACTTCAGTCGAGTCGAGCAGTTGCACGAGGTCCGCCACGTGGCCTGCCCCGCCGCGCCCGGGCGAGATGTCTACCAACAACTGCTGCCCGTCTTCCGGCAGGTCTGCGGGGATCAGGCCAGGCTCGGTGAGATGCTCTCGGGGCTGAAGATATAGCTCGCAACACGGGCGTAGCATGGGCATCTCCGTTAGGGATCCCAAGGACCTGCCCATGAGTCCCATGGGCATCTTGCCCGTGGAATCCGGGACCAGCACGGCCAAGATGGCCGTGCGACTCATGGGCAAGCCCAACGGGCCCCTTGCGGGGATGCCCGTGCTACGGACCCGTCAGATGCAGTAATCGACGGCGGCGCGGCGGTCGAGTTGTGCCTCGCGTTCGACAAGGTCCTGGAAGTTGGTGCCGTCGTAGACTTCCTCGACGGCCTTGCGGGCCGCGGACCAGAGTTCCACCAGGGCGCATCGATCTCTCAGGGGGCAGGAGGGCTTGGTATGGTCGCCGACGCAGCGGACGGGCTCGAGCGGCCCGTCGATCAGGCGGATCACCTGCCCTACCTTGATGTCTTCCGGCTTGCCCGACAGGAAATACCCGCCCCGCACCCCGCGACGGGACTCGATCAGGCCCGACGGCTTGAGTTCGTTGAGGATCACCTCGAGAAATCGCTGCGGAATAACCTGGCTGGAGGCAATCTCGCTCGCGGTGATCGGCCCCTGGCCTTGGCGCTTGGCCAACTCCAGGATCGCCCGAACTGCATATTGGCATTTCTGCGATAAATTCACAAGAACACTCCTCTCCCACCTCATCGGCCTCATAACATTATGCGCTACCCAATTGGGCCATGCAACCGGGAAATTCCGCACCTGGCGCTGTTATTTAGAGCTAACGTCATAATAGCACAATTGTTACGATACTAATTACATTCTGCATGATTTTAGTTGACTATACTGGGGAGGCGAACATACTCTAAGCGCATAGCCTTAGTGATGCACCACCGACAGGACCGTCTTTGGCCATTTGGACTGGCCGGGACAACCCTCTTGGTCGGCCGCGTTCAGGACAACGACAGGGGAACGGTAATGGCGAGAGTTTGCGACGACATCACGGTATAATGCCCTGCTTCACTTACGGACCTACCAAGGAGAAACGCAAATGACTGACGCGACGCACAAGCTGGGCACGTTGGCACTTCACGCCGGGCAGCAGACGGACCCCACGACCATGGCGCGGGCCGTGCCGATTTATGCGACTGCCTCCTACTCGTTCAAGAGCACCGAGCACGCGGCGAACCTGTTCGCCCTCAAAGAGTTCGGCAACATTTACAGCCGGCTTATGAACCCCACCAACGACGTGCTGGAAAAGCGCCTTGCCGCGATGGACGGCGGGGCCGGGGCGCTTACGCTCGCCAGCGGGCAGGCCGCGATCTCAGCCGCAATACTGACCATCACGCACACCGGGCAGAACTTCCTGAGTTCCACCAGCCTTTACGGCGGGACGTGGACGCTGTTCACACAGACGTTCAAGCACCTGGGAATCGAGGTGCGGTTCTTCGACGCCGACCACCCCGAGCAGATCGCCAAGCTGGCCGACAAGAACACCCGCCTTGTCTACATGGAGTCGGTGGGCAATCCCAAGAACGACGTGGCGGACTTCGACGCCATTGCCAAGGCTGCCCACGCCCAGGGCATCCCGCTGGTGGTCGACAACACCGTGCTGACGCCGATGCTGCTTCGGCCCATCGAACACGGCGCGGACATCGTGGTCTACTCGACGACCAAGTTCCTCGGCGGCCACGGCGTGCATGTCGGCGGAGCGATCGTCGATGGCGCTACCTTCCCGTGGGCCAAGGACCCCGACCGCTGGTGCGAGTTTGCCAAGCCGGACCCCGCCTACCACGGCGTGGTGTTCACCGAGGCCCTCAAGCCCATCGGCAACATCGCGTTCATCATCCACGTCCGCACGCACTGGCTGCGCGACATGGGCGCCTGCATGAGCCCGTTCGCGGCGTTCCTGACGCTGCTGGGCGTCGAGACGGTCCACCTGCGGATGGAACGCCATTCGTCCAACGCGATGAAGGTCGCCCAGTGGCTCACCAAGCACCCGGCCGTGAGTTGGGTGAACTACCCGGGCCTGCCCGACCACTCGCACCACGTCAACGCCGTGAAGTACCTCAAGAACGGCTTCGGCGGACTGATGGGCTTCGGCATCAAAGGCGGAGCCGAGGCGGGCGTGAAGTTCATCAACAACGTCAAGCTCGCCAGCCATCTTGCAAACATAGGCGACGCCAAGACGCTGGTAATTCACCCGGCCTCGACGACGCACTCGCAGCTTACGCCGGAGGAACAAGCCTCGACGGGCGTCACGCCGGAGTACATCCGGCTGTCGGTCGGAATCGAGGACATCGAGGACATCCTGGCCGACCTGGACCAGGCGCTCAAGGCCTCGCAAAGCTGACCGAATAGTGTCCACCTGCACGAACGCACGTGGCTGCGAATTTCCTTTGGCAGGCCCCGCCGGCCGGAATATGACATATAGATATAATGAGCGCGAAACGCCCAATGAATGACCATGGCAAACCCACCACAAACGCCGACCTCGGCCGCGATACCGAGGCGAAGTTCGCCGCGTGCGTCGAGATGATCCGCTCCATGGGGCGCGTCGTCGTGGCGTTCTCAGCCGGCGTCGACAGCACGCTGCTGCTGGCGATGGTGGTTGAGGCGCTGGGGCCGGAAAATGTCCTTGCGGCGGTGGGCGTCTCGCCAAGTCTGCCGGCCGAGGAACTCCAAGCCGCCGGACGAATCGCCGCCCAGATCGGCGCCGAGCTTGTCGAAGTGCCAACGGGCGAGCTGGACGATCCTCGCTACGCCGCCAACCCGGCCGAGAGATGCTACTTTTGCAAACATGATCTTTTCGGCCGGCTGGGCAAGCTGGCCAGGCTCCGCGGCTTCGACGTGATCCTCAGCGGCGCCAACGCCGATGACACGGGCGACTTCCGCCCCGGCATGCGTGCCGGCCTGGAACTCGGCGTGGGCAGCCCGCTCATGGAAGCCGGCCTGACCAAGGCCGAGATCCGCCAACTCAGCCTGCGGATGAACCTGCCGACCTGGGACAAGCCCGCGATGGCGTGCCTGGCCAGCCGGGTGCCCTACGGCCAAGTCATCACGGCCGAGCGGCTGGGGCGCATCGAACAGGCCGAGCGGGCAGTCCGTGAACTTGGTTTCCGCCAGGTCCGCGTTCGCGACCACGACCAGGTCGCCCGCATCGAAGTGCCCGCCGAAGACCTGCCCCGCCTGCTGGAGCTTCGCATCCAGGCGGCCGCGGCGATGAAGCAGGCCGGCTACGCCTACGCGACGATGGACCTGCTGGGCTTCCGCAGCGGATCGGCCAACGAGGTGCTGGCGGGCCGGCCGACGCCGGCCTCAAATCCCAAATGACGAGCACCATGCACCAGGCTGCGGAAAAGCTCGAAACAACAACACAAACCGGCCGTTCTTCACGCCCGATACGGCCGTGGCGGGGCGCTACTGCCTTCCACGTGAGACTCTCTCATTATCTACTCCATGCCGGTTTATCCCGGCGCTCATGGTGTCCCCATATTTAGATTTCGACTGGCTATTCCTTGCGGCCTTGATAGAGCATCGCCAGACTGCCCAGAGCCAGAACGCCCAGTGTGCCCGGTTCGGGGACTGAGAATTGTTGGACTCGGTCGTTCCCGACATCAGCAACCCACAGATTGCCTAAAGCATCAAAGGTCATGCCGGCAGGATACATGAACTGCCCTGGCTCCGACCCGAGGCTGCCAAAAGCATACAGAAACGTTCCATCGCTGTCGAATTCCTGAATGCAGTGGTTCCAGTAGTCTGAGACCCAGATGTTTCCGGACGGGTCCACGGCTATTCCACAAGGGAAGCTGAATTGCCCGTCGCCGCTTCCCTCGCTGCCGACAGATTTCAGCCATGTGCCGCTGCTGTCGAATTTCTGGATGCGATGGTTATGGGAATCCGCCACCCAGACATGCCCCGAGGAGTCCACGGCGATGCCGTAGGGGTTAAAGAACTTCCCGTCTGCCGGGTTCCAAGTGTAGCCCGACGACCCTCCAGCCCACCTGATAAAAGTCCCGTCGTTGGTGAATTCTTCGATGCGGCTATTGCCCCAGTCGCTGACCCAGATATTGCCCAATGGATCTGCGGCGACTCCTTGGGTGTAATGAAACTCCCCGTCCCCGGTGCCGTAGCTGCCTACAGCCCGTATGAATTGGCCGCTGCTATCGAATTCCTGAACGCGGTGGTTCTGGTTGTCACTGACCCAGATGTTCCCGAATGGATCCACTTCGATCGCCACGGGGCCGAGGAAGTGCCCATCCAGGCTTCCGTGGCTGCCGAAAGCCCGCACGAACTGGCCGTTGCTGTTGAATTCCTGAACGCGCTTATTGCTTGAGTCGGCGACCCACAAGTTTCCTAAGCCATCCACGGCTATGTCAGCGGGAGCATTGAACTGGCCATTTCCACTCCCAGAAGTCCCGATGCTGCTGATAAAGGCAACTTGTGCTCGCGCCTCCAGACTTCCAAGCAGAAGCGCGACCAAAGCAGCCACAGGAATAATCAGTCGCTTGAACATGACGGACCCTCCTCATAATTGCCCCGGAAACCTGTGGACACCATTACTGTTTTCCCTACTCTCACGTCTTCTTCGGCCGGGCGGGGCGCCCTGGCAGCAGGACCCGGGCGAGCGGTGGTCTCGTGCAGGCGCATCATCGCGGCGAAGTCCTTCTCGTCCCTCTTCCTCAGGTGCTCGGCCCACGTGCAGACCCACGGTACGTGGCCAGCAGGGGATCGTTATCGTCGAGGGTGCCGGGCGCGGATGCCCTGCCGCGGCAGGACGGTAGTAGCCCCCGACCTGCCTTCGCTGAAGCTTCGGCAGGCAGGCTCACGGCCAAGCCCTTGGAGCGCCTAACGGGTATAGCCAAGCCACATCCCGGATTTCCCGCCCGTCTCATGCCTTCAGTATACCTGCCTTCCACCGGGAAGGGTGGTTTTTCCAGCCGCGCGTACGCGGCCTCGCCGCCCGACAGGCCGTAGCCACACGTGTAGGCAACGTTGGGCTCCGTGTCGGCGGCAAACACGGTTCCCGCCCCTTTCCCCCTGGCTGGAGGCCGGCGGGGGGCCGCCGTGCTCGTAGTGGCGGCGTAAGACGCTATCCGTGGATATGCCCTCACGGGCACACTACAAACGGCCCGATCGCCACAAGGCACACACTCGCCCGACAGCGAAAAAGCAGCCTCTCCCCTCTTCCCCTCCTTGCCCTTGCGGCGGATTTCGGATTTACTGTCAGAGATGACATCGGACCGTCAACCAATCGAGCGTTTTGCGCGGCAGATCGTCTTCGGGCCTTGGGGCATCGAGGCGCAGCGCAGCCTCTCGGCCGGACGTGCGCTGATCGTGGGGGTCGGCGGCATCGGCTCGTGGTCGGCCACACTGCTGGCTCGGGCCGGCGCGGGCTTCCTGCGGATTGTCGATAACGACCTGGTGGACCTGACCAACCTGCACCGGCAGGCCCTCTACGACCAGTTCGACGCCGAGGCCGCCCGGCCCAAGGTAACCGCCGCCGCCAGGCGACTCGCGGAAATCAACGACGGCTGCACCGTCGATGCCGTAATGGCCCGCGTGGACCGGTCCAACCTGGACGACCTGGCCCGCGACGTGGACGTCATCGTCGACGGCACGGACAACTTCGCCACCCGCTTCCTGATTAACGACTACTGCGTCAAGACCGGCAAACCCTGGGTCTTCGCGGGCGTCATCGGCGCCGAGGCGCAAGTCGCCGCCATAATCCCAGGCCAAACCGCGTGCCTGCGATGTTTCCTGGACGAGCCCCCGCCGCCGTGCAGCAACCCCACCTGTAGCCAGGCCGGCGTGCTCGGTATGCCCGTCGCCGCCGTCGCGGCGCTTCAGGCAATGGAGGCCGCGAAAATCCTCGCACGCCGACTCGACGCAGTCAGCCCACACCTGCTGAAAATGGACCTCTGGAACAACACGTTCCATCGCATGGACCTTGGCCGGCCTCGCCAAACGCCCCCCTGCCCATGCTGCGTGGAACGAGAGTTCGAGTACCTGGAGCCCTGAGGGATATGGACTATGGCCAGCCCATAAATGCGCGCAATCTTGCTTGACAAGCGGTTTTGGCCAATTCATAATACTCCATTAATCGTGGCTGACGGGTGGTTTCGGGGAATCGCTTCCCGGCCCGTCGGCGCGGCCCGGTTGGCATCCGGGCGGATTTGCGGAATTAGTGAGGTAGCGTCATTTCTTTGGAGTTCTTGACCTTAAGGGGCATACCTGCGTCAAAAGCGACCTGACCTACCACGACATTCGCTGCAAGTCTCAAGTGCCGATCTGCAAAGAAGGAGCCGTTTCATGGCTACCGGAAAAGTAAAGTGGTTCAACAACACCAAGGGCTACGGGTTCATCACCGCCGAGGACGGCACCGACATCTTTGTCCACCACAGCGACATCCAGGGCGAAGGCTTCAAGTCCCTCGATGAAGGTGACGCCGTCGAGTTCGACATCACCCAGGGCGAAAAGGGCCCCAAGGCCGCCAACGTCCGCAAGCCGTAATCGCCCGCCCGGAATAATCCCGCATAATGGACAATACGGGCGCCACCCCATCGGGTGGCGCCTGTTTTTTGCGCCTTTCGCCGCCGGGCCGGCCATCGCGTGACGCAGCTTGTGAAGCCACATCCAGACCGTGCGGTAGTTCGGCAACTCCAGCAGCCGCTGCATCTGGGAGGCGCTGGCGCCGCCCGGTGATCCATGCCTCGGCCGAGCCGCAGTGAGGACAGCAAAGCCGGAGGGATTTCGAGTGTTTTTTGCGATTAGAGCAGTTTAAGTTTTTGTGTAGCAGGTCGGCCGTCGCCGACGACGAGCCAGGCAAGGAAGCCGAAGCAGGCGATGCCTTAGCATCGCCGATGCAGGCTGACGCAGCATGGCGACGCCACAGGCAGGCCGAACGCTACAGAAAAAGTTAAGCTGCTCTAGGCCGAGAGAAACGCCTCGGGGCACGCTTACATAAACTTCGACCAGTCCGGCCCCTCGAGACCTCCGCGCAGCGGGGTCTTGCGTTTCTTCTGCGGCGCGGGAGTCTCGCTGGGCGTCTGTATGCCTGTCTCGATGCCCTCGCCGGTGAAGTTCGGGTCGTTGCGAAGGGCCTTTATCGAAAGGCTGATCCGCCGCTGCTGCTCGTCAACGCTCTGGACCTTGGCCTTTACGAGTTGGCCTTCTTTGAGCGCCTCGCTGACGTGGCGGAGGCGGTGCTCGGAAGCCTCGCTGACATGCACGAGGGCCTCAACGCCGGGGGTCAGTTCAACGAACGCGCCGAACGACTCCAGCCGCTTGACCACGCCCTCGGCCACAGACCCCGCCGGCCAGCGAACCGACGCGCCAACCCATGGATCGTCACCGACCCGCTTGACCGACAGGCTGATGCGCTTGCGCTGCGGGTCCACCGCCAGCACGCGAAGCTGCGGCGTGTCGCCGACGGCAAGGACCTCGCTGGGGTGCTTGATCCGCTTCTCGAACGACATCTCGCTGATCGGCACGAGGCCCTCGACGCCGGCTTCGAGTTCCACAAACGCCCCGAAGTCCGCCAGCCTGGTGACCCGCCCGGTGACGACGGTGTCGGCTGGCCACTTCTCGGCCACGCCGAGCCACGGGTCCGGCTGGACCTGTTTAAGCCCCAGGCTGATGCGGTCATTTTCGCGGTCGAGCTTGAGGATCATCACCTCGACCTTCAGGCCGACCTGGACGATTTCCTTGGGGTCCTCGACGCGGCTGTAGCTCATGTCGCTCACGTGCAGCAGCCCGTCGACGCCGCCGAGGTCCACGAAGGCGCCGTACGGCATGATGCTGCGGACCGTGCCGGTGACGATCTTGCCCTCGGCCAGTTCGGCCAGAACCTTCACGCGCATCTCGGCGGCCTGGGCCTCGATCACCTTGCGGCGCGAAAGCGTCACGCTCTTTCGCTGGCGGTCCACGTCGATTACCTCGCACATCATCTTCGTGTTCATGTACGGCGAGGTGTCCTCGGTGCGAGCCATGTCGATCATGCTCATGGGCATGAAGCCCTGGATGCCGTTGAACTTCAGTTCCAGCCCGCCGGTGTTGGCGCCGGTGACAAAGGCCTCGACCATCTGCCCGGGCTTGATCGAGCCCCAGGTCGCGGCCACCACGGCCCCCTCGCGCGAGAGGATGAGGAGCCCCTCGGCCGGGTCGTAACGCTCGACGGTTACGTCGATGCTGTCGCCGACCTTCGGAAGCGCATCGTCGCCGAACTGGATGGCCTGGATTACGCCCTGGCTCTTGCCGCCGAAATCCACGAATATGTCGTCGCGCTGGATGTCGATGACCTTGCCTGTCCGCACGCCCTCACCTTTCCCAGCCCGGCCGGGCTGGGCTATGGTGTCGACGTCGAGCATGTCTTCGATGCTCATGTCGCCAAGGGCCTCGTCGAGTTCCTTCTGAAGCTCGGCGTCGAGTTGATTGTCGGTGCGGTGAATGTTGCCGCGTTCCTGCTTGTTGATGCTCATGCTAGCTCCTCATTGCAACCAGCTTTGCCGTTTAGGCCGGTAAGTTCCCGGCGCGGAATCGCGAATGTTATCCGCCCGAGGCCCGCCGGCCAAGAGGGAAACGGTCGGATTCGTGCCCAGTGGCGGACGCGCGCCTCCACGCACACATGAAAAACATTATCGGATACTCATGCCGGCCAGTTTGCTATTTCGGCGAAGCCTCCCTGGCTCCGTTGGTATATAAGTCTATCCCTCCGGCGCTAATCCATCGGGCCTTGCAGATCACCTTTCGGATCTCCTGGACTTCCGAGGCCGGCAGCAGGGATACCGCGGCCTGGCTTGGTTTGGGTTTGCAGGCGGTGCATTCGACCGCCCCAGTGCCACCGCAGGCCTGGCAGGCAACGACGCCCGCGCCGCCGCACTGGCCGCACAGGCCGAGGATCCTGACGACTGCCTCGCTGTCCGGTCCGCGCAACACGCCGGTGCCGCCGCACTTGGGGCAAGGCACGTAGCCGGAGCCGTTGCATCGGGCACACGGCACCAGCCGCGTGTCACCGCACCTGGGGCAGATGTGGGCGGTTTCGCTGGCCGAGGCCGCGGCGTGGCACTCTGCGGCGATCTTCTCCAGGGGCCGTGGCAGGGCGGCGGTCAGCGAAAAAACATTCGGGTTGCCCGTCGCCTTATCAAGCGGCCCCGCGGCAAGCTGGGGCCCGACCTCCAGGTACAGCCGAAGCCCGCGGGCAAGGGCGTCCAGCGCATCGGCGTCACGTCGCAACTGCCGGTTGCGCAGCTCGACGAGTTCGCTCAGGGCCGCGGCTTCCGGCGGACCCGCCAGGAGCTTTCGCAGCAACTCGGCCTCGCGGGCGGCGGCGCCATCGCCGGCCGGCTGGAGCCGGACAACCACCGGCGCGGACTCCGCCGCCGACTCGGCTTGCGCCCGCGGCGGCGCCAAGGCAGGGATAACCAGGGTGTCATTGCCCGCCGGCTGCGTTGTCGGCGGCTGGGTTGACGCCGGTTGGGCCTGAATCGACGCGGCAAATGCCAGCGCCACCACCAGGGCTGCCGCACGGAATATGTTCTTAATGTTCATGCGATTCACCGATCGAACCATTCTTGGCGAAGCACTACGGACTAAGCTGCTCCAGCAGGACGAGGTTCTGAAAAGCCAGTTCCCGCAGTTCGTCCAGCACGTTAGTCGTTTCGGCCAGGACCTTTTCGTGTGCCGATCGCAGGGAACGAAGCGCCGCGTCGGTCTCCGGGCGTTCGTCGGCCTGGCGCACGAGCACCTCCAGGATCCTTGCTGCCTGGTCCAGCCGGACCGCCGCGGCCTGCATCGCTGTCCTGGACGCCGCCAGGCGAGCCCTGGCTCCGTTCTCGACGGCATCAAGCTGGGCGGTGAACTTGCCCGCCACGTCGGCTGCGCGGGCCAACCGGGTAAGCTCGTTGGCCATGGCCTCGGCCGCCACTGCAAGCTCGTCGCTGGTGACCGGCGCGGGAGTCTTCGCCGCCCCGCCGGGAACCACAAGGGCGGGCGTGGCAACCGGCGCCGTGGTCGGCCCGGCCTGGCTGGCGGGCTTGAAGGTCCGCAGCATTTCGCCGGCGATGTCGGCATAATACACAAAGGCCGCCAGAAGCTTCTCTGTCTGCCCGTCGGGCCGCCATGCCACCTCTGGAACCTTCCTGGCGCCGATGGCCCTGTCCATCTGACCCGGACCCCAGCCCACAGACCTGGCCACGGCCTGCCATTGTGCGGCGGCCGCCTTTCGCTGGGCCGTATTGTGGCTGACCGGCAGCAGGTAGTTAACCTGGTCGGTGCTCCCGGCCCGGCCCGTGCCGTTCAGCAGCGTCATGACTATGCTGTTGGCCATGGCATTGGTCTTGGCCGGCACAATCAACGCCGCCAGTTTGCCCGGCAGTCGAGGGTCGTCGATCTTCATCAGCGCCCGCAGGATGCGGTTGATGACCGTTAGGTCTCCGGAGTTGCCGGTCCTGACCAGTTCGTCGAGACGCTCGATGAGCACCTCGCCTGCCGGGGGACCGCCGAGCCGCTGGAGGACGTCGATAGCCTGCAACCGCTCGCCGGAATTCTGGCCGCGAAGGTTCTTTCGCAGCGCATCGGCCATGTTGGGGTCCAGGCCGATGGGCGATCCGATCACTGCGGCGATGACGCCGTCGGTCAGAACCACCTCGCGCGTCAGCCGGGCCGTCCTGGCGGCCTGGTCGCGCTGCGAGAGCACCACATCTAGCTCGTGGCCCAGCGCGTCGGTGTGCAGCGAGAAGCGTTCCACGCGGGCGGCACACGCGAGCATCGTCGTTGCCAAGTCGGCGGCGAGGGCCTCGTCGGCGTACGTGCTCGACCACGCCCGGCGGACGGAAAACGCCAGGACCGCGTTGAATGCGCCGGGCGGAAGGCCCTGCTCGGGTTTGGTGGCCGGAGCGGTTTGGGCCTCGGCGCCGCTTCCGGGGCCGGCTCGAATGACCTGCCTCATTTCCTCGGCCACTCGGCGGCGGCGCTGTGGACTGTCCAGAGCCATCGCGCGAAGCGCGTGTCGCTGGGTGAGGCCCATCGCGTCGGCCAGTGTCGCCACCGCCCCGCCGCCCGCGGCGGCGTCCACGGCCGAGCACGCCACGTCAGCCAGAGCCAGTCTGGCGATGTTGACAAGCCCGGGCGACAAGGCCGAACTGCCTGCGGCCGAGCCCAGCGCGGCCAGGGCCTTGCCGGAGCCGGGACGGTTGGGGTCGCAGGCCATCGAGGCCAGTTCGGCTGCAAGCGGGCTGAAGCGCGCGGCATCCGCCCGCTCGGCATAGACGTCCAGGCTGCCGCCGTCGACAACGGCGTAGGCCAGTCGTTTGGGGTCGTTCACGGGGTCGGCCGGGGCGGCGGCCACGCTCTCACGCCAGGCCCGCCGGCAGCGGTCCAGCAGCAGAACCACCTCGTTAGGATCGTTGGCGTCCGTCTGCGGGGCTCCGCGCAGCAGCAGGGTTCTCGAAAGCAATTCCAGGACCCTTCGAGCCGGGCCGCGAACGCTTTGCCCATCGCGAGCGGATGAGTTTGCGTCGATGGTCCCGCGGGCGGCGGCGAGCCGGTCGATCATCGCAGTTACGGCCGCGTCCTGGCAGGCCGGCGATGCGGGCGGACAGCCCAGCACGACCTTGAGCAGCGTCTCGGCCGAGACGGCCTCCCGCGGCGTGCCGCCGAGGGCCATTGTGCCGGCCACGATGCCGAATGCGGCGGTGCGATCCTCACTCCCGGCGTTGTCGAGCAGCTTGCGAGCCTTGGCCGGGTCCGCCAAAGCGGCAATGGCGGCGTCGAGCACCACCGGGCGACGGGGCTCGCGCGGCGCTGACGCCATGACGCTGTTGGCTTCGCCGCCGCCGCGCGACCATCGCCTGGAAAACTGAGACCACAGCGCCGCCGCAACCAGCACCAGCATTCCCAGGACGACGCCCGCCACCAGCAGGCCGGGCCACCGCCTTGACTGGGCAGCGGCAGCGGCAGCGTCCCGTGCCTGTGGGCGAAGATAATCGTCGATCACCTTGCCGCCCTCGGCAACGCTCAAACCCTCCGCCGCCGCAAGCGACAGCAGGCGCTTGCGGTCCGTCACCGTCGCGTCGGCCATCGGGAACATCGCCAGCAATCGCAACTTGAACTGAGCGATCAGCGACGACTCGTCCCGCTCGCCGCGGGCCGCCCCCAGGGCCGACAGACGATCTTCGATCGCCGACCGTGCCGCCTCCGCGTCGATGTCAAGCCGCTGGGCAAGCGTCACGAGCTTCCGCTCGTCAACGCCGCTCAGCAGGCCGCCGCGAATCTCCATGTCAACGGCGGCGAGGAAAAACGCCATGGTCTCGGCCTGCGCCGCGGCGCGGCTCCGGCCTGCCGCCCCGGCCGGCTGGTCAGCCTCGCGCGTTCGCTCCGCCTGGCCAGGCCCGGCCGGGTCATGCGGCTCCGATGTCTCGCCGGGCGGGCTGGGAATGTGCTCCATGACATAGCGAACATCCTGCTCGGCCATGCCCGCCGCGTGCAGTCGCCCGGCCAGTTCATCTCGCCTTGCCAGGGCCAGCGTGCCATCGTGGCCAACCATCGACCGCACGATCTGGCGGCACTCGGCCACGATCCTGCACCGCTGCTCGACGGTCGGCTCGTCCGTGGCGGCCTTTGCCCGCCCGAGAAGCTTCTCGTTGTACTCGTATCGCCGCTGCGGGTCGCGAAGGATCATGGCGGCCACGTCAAGCTCGCGCTCGATCGCGGCGACAATGGGAATGAACTGCGGGCCTGCAATGTTCTGCCGCAAGCTCGCCCTCCTCGCGGCCAGGGCCTCGTCGACCAGGCTTTCGGTTACCATCCGTGGGTCCAGCGCGAGCAGATGGTACGCCGTCGGCTCGGCGACCGATTCCGATATGCCCAGAAGCTTGTAAAATGCCGGGCCGTAGATCATGGTTCACTCGCTGGCAATCGCCGGTCCCTCGACCACGCGAAGTGCGGCGCCGCCACCGGATTTGTACGCCTTGGCCGCTCTATCGCCATGCCTATGTACATCGGCATGAAAGGCAGGCGACTTGGCGACGGCCGGAACCCGCCGCGGTTAATAATACCGCGCCTGCCGCAAATCACCGGCGTGTATTTTGCCCAATCGCAAGCAAACAAGCAAACAGTCCTCCCTCGGCAGGCCCGAACGGAATTTTCGAGCCCTTTGCGGGTCAGCCGAAGGCCCATGAACAACTGTCCCCGATATTCAATCTGGGGACGTGTCTAGCAACTCGCTCTTCTGCCGATGCGGATGGCAGGCTTCTCCAGCCTTCATCGCGCGGCGTTGAAGGGGCTCCGCGTCTTTCAGACAGAATTGACTCAGTTTCCGACAGTCTGCAACCAGTGGTACACCCTGCCGCTAAACATGTGCTAATCTTGAGACCTGCCCCCGAGGGGTTGGCGTTCCAGGCAGGAATCCGGGGACACGTCTCCGGGGGCGGCTTACCAATTGTCCTTGTCAAGCGGCGGCAGACGGGTGAAGTGTTACAAAGTCGTGGAAGCACACCCAAGTGGCGCGCTGCCGATGTCTAATCCTTTGCCGGCTTCACATTCAGAACGCCGGTTCCTTTTACATAGTCAGGCGTGCCGACCGTGCTATATGTGCCCGCCGGCTGCACCTTGCCGCCAAGAGATAGTTTGCTCACCTGCATCTGGCCGTTAAAACGCAACTCCAGTGCGGCGCCCTCGGCTACGGTCACCTCGGTGCTTGCACTCAAACTGCGAGCATTCGTCAGGGCAAGCTTGCCCTGGGCGACCGTCGTCGGGCCTGTGAAACTATTGATGCCCGAAAGCGTCCAGGTACCGGTCCCCGTCTTGGTCAGGGCCGTCACGGCCGCTTTCTTGCGGTCATAAGGATTCCCGATATTGCCAGCCAGCTCGCCCGCACCGGCGCCCGTGAGCACGACGGTCTTGGAGTGTCCATAACCGGAGATATCGAAGGAACTCGTAAACTTCAACAGGCCGCTGCCCGACTGATCGAGGGTCACGGTCTGCTTCTCACCGGTAAGATTGATGATGCGGTCGGTGACTTCACCCTTGCCTGTATACGTCAGGGTGCAATCCCCGCCAAACTCAATGATCCCGTCCTCCAGGGAGGACGGCGCGCCCAGGCTGCCTGCCGGCTTGCCGTTAACAACGCTGTTAAGCGAATCCACGATCAATCCGCCGCCTTCCACGATCGTCTGGCCGGTATACGTATTCCTGCCTGAGAGCCGAAGCGTACCTCCTCCGCAAATCCTGAAAACGAAGGGTCCGCCTCCAGGTCCCGTGGAGTCCGCAAGATTACCGGCCAGCAATATCGTGTCTGTCGAATTGGCGGTATCCATATAGAATACGGAACCGGCCATCAAACCATTGTTGTTTACACCTGAGGTGAGATTCGCAAGCAATGTTGCGATCTGCGGGCCCGTGAATTCGCCCGGGCCGCCGACGTTGAGCCGAATCGTGGCCGCCTTGTGTACAATAATGTTCGCGGGAGTCCACTTCGCCGGATCGGCGTTGTAAAGCCCCGCGGCCTTTTTCACAATCAGCGTGCCCGGGAAGACAGTAGTCGGACCCGCATAGGTATTCGTGCCATAAAGGGTCACCGTGCCGCCGGGCACCATATTGAGGTATGTCCCATTGGTCCCAAGCATGGCAAAGCCGCCGGGGCCGCTCATTCCACCCTTAATATTGCAATTGCCGTAGAAGGTGGCAACGCTGTTCAACGTAATGGGGCCGTCCCAGGCGCAATGACCGAGAGTCCCACTGTTGATAGTGAGAGGGTTGGCAAGGGCGTTGCTGGCACATATTGTGCCGTAGTTATCCATAGTTACCGGCCCGGCGCCCAGCCCGCCGATCTTCGCCACGTTGATCTTGCCGCCGTTGATGATAGTTCCACCGCTGTAGGTGTTAGCGTTGTTGATTTGCAGGATGCCGAAGTGCATATCATGGAAGTTGATATGAGCGACGTCGGGATCGCCGGAGCTGTTAAGGATCAGGGCTCCGGCGCCTGATATGACGCCATTGAATATGAGGAAAGATTGAGGATCTCTGCCGGTAAACGTATTCACACTGAGGTCATGCGATAGGTTGATGGATGGTTCGATGGTGAGAATATGGCACTTACCCACATTGATCGCAGGCAGGATGCCGCTCGTGCTGCTCCTGGTGAACGTCATGCTGTTGCCTGCCAGACTCATGCCTACAACACCGTCTGCCAGGACGAGTTGATTCAGCAGGAATCCCGCATTCAGGTCATTCTTGACGGCATAGGTGCCGGGCTTGGTGAAGTTCAGAATATAGTCCGCCTGACCGGCGGCGATTGGCGTTGACGGGGCGGCAGAGTTGCTTGACCACTTGGAGGCATCGCTCCAGTTGCCGGCCGTGGCGTCTTTCCAGGTGAACGTGTTGGGCTGACTGCTCTTGATCGCCCTGACGGTATAAACCCGCGACGAGCCGTCCTGGGCCGTGATTGTGTAGGTCTGCGGCTTGGTGAAGTCCCGAACCGTGCCCGAAGCCGGAGCAGCCTTGGCAAATGGCGACAGCGTGAATGTCGGCGCAAGCTTCGTCACGTCGGTGGTAGGCGGGACATACACGCCAATGGTTGCGCCGGGAATCGGGATTGGGCCGGAACCCGGCAGATCAAAGGTCAGCAACTCTTTGGCTCTGCTGGCCGGGATCTTGTCCACTGTAACGGTATAGGTTCTGGTCGAGCCGTCCTTGCAGGTGAGGGTGTAAACCTGCTTTTTGGTAAAGTCCCTGACGACCCTGGAGGCCGGGACGATAGTGGCGCCGTCAGGTATCCCGATTTCAGGCGCGATAGCGGTCACATCCAGGGCATAGGGAACAGTCACGTGAATACCCGTTCCGAGAATCCTGCCGCCAGGCTGGTTAGGGAATCCGAAATGTTCAATTGATCTGGTGACATCAACGTATGGCTTGTCCTCTTTAGCCAGCACAACAGGCCCCGAGTCCTTGAAGTCTCTTGCTGTCGGTGGCAGCTTTGCGGCCTTCACCGGATCGATATACTCAGCCAGGTCGCGCAGAGCGATCACCTTGTAATTATTGTCCTTCAAGTACTGCATCTGGGCCTTGAAGACGGCGGGCTCCAGGGAGACCCCAGGATGCTCCATATCCGGCACGCCGTGGTAACAGATAGCCACAATTTTCCCGCCGGCGGCTTGTCGAACCATTTTGACAAAGCCTTCGGGGTTGTAGCACCACATGGACGGTATCTCGAAAGGGTTATCCACAGTCGGCCTGTAAGGACGATTATGGCCGCCCCGGGCGAAGATATATCCGTTCGCGGTCAGGTCGGGAAATGATTGCACGTTTGCTTGATGGATGGGCCAGGCAATAGTCTTCGGCTTGGGGACGTTATTCGCCAGCAGTTCATTCTCCATATTCATCATGGCGTCGAAGCCCGGAGAGTGTCCCTTGGAGTGGTTGCCAATCTCGAAGCCTTCGTCGGCCAGCGCCTTCATCTGCCGCCACGTCATGTACCAGTCCTTGCGCGTATTGAAGGAATCAAAGTCGCAGACATAGAACGAGCCGTTGAACCCGTAGGACTTCAGGATCGGGGCCACCACGGTATAACCGCTGAGGGGGCCATCGTCGAAGGTGACGACCACCAGCTTGTCGGGAATCGGTTTCCGCAGAACCCCGGCCGGGTCGTCCGGCCTGTTGCCCTCGGCCTTTGCGCTCAGCACAGTGCCCAGGAAGAGAAAACCCACAAGCACCGTTGCCGTCAACATCGGTGTGGGCGCCCCGAACAATACAGGAAAGCTATTCTTAATCATGTTCAGTCCTTATCATTGAACTTATCTACTACAGTTCGCCCTTGAGCTTTCGCAACAGTTCCAGGGCCGCCATTGGGGTTAGGTTGTCCAGGTCGGCGGACTTGATTTCTCGGGCGACCCTGGTGGCGGGGTCGGCGAAGAGGTCGTGCTGGGCGGCGGCGCGTTTGGCCCGCTCGGCCAGTTCGGGCATGTCCAGCCCCTCGGCCAGGTGGGCCTGGAGCTGCGGCAGGAGGCTTCGTGCTCGGTCGAGGACCTCCTTCGGCACGCCGGCCAGCCGGGCTACGTGTACGCCGTAGCTGCGATCCGTGCCGCCCTTGACGATCTTGTGCAGGAATATCACCTCGTCGGACCACTCGCGGACGGCGACGTTGAGGTTCTCCGTGCCGTCAAGCACCTTCTCCAGTTCCGTCAGCTCGTGGTAATGCGTGGCGAAAAGCGTGCGGCACTTTATGCGAAGGGCAATGTGCTCGCTGATGGCCCAGGCGAGCGCGAGCCCGTCGTACGTGCTCGTGCCGCGCCCGACCTCGTCGAGTATCACCAGCGAGCGGGCGGTGGCGTTGTTGAGGATGTTGGCGGTCTCGACCATCTCCAGCATGAACGTGGACAGGCCGCGAGTCAGCTCGTCGGCGGCGCCCACGCGGGTGAATATCCGGTCGGCCAGGCCGATGGTCGCTTCCTCGCACGGGATGAAGCTGCCCGTCTGCGCCAGCAGGCACAGCAGCGCCGTCTGGCGGATGTACGTGCTCTTGCCGGCCATGTTCGGACCGGTGATTATCAGCAGGCGGTGGTTCTTGTGCTCCATGCGCACGTCGTTGGGGACGAACTTCTCCTTGAGTTGCTCGGCCAGCACCGGATGCTTGCCGCCGACGATGTTCAGGACGTTTTCCTGGGTGATCGTCGGGCGACGGTATCCGCGGTCGATGGCTGTCTGGGCCAGCGAGGTAAGCACATCCAGGGTGGCCGAGGACTCCGCCGCGGCCTGCATGGTCGGCAGGTGCTCGACGAGCTGCCGGCGGACCTGCTCGAAGAGCTCGGCTTCGATGGCCTTTGCCCTTTCCTCGGCCGTGAGGACCTCGGACTCGTAATGCTTCAGCGCGTCGGTTATGTAGCGCTCGGCGTTCTTGAGCGTCTGCTTGCGGACGTAGTCGGCTGGCACCTTGTCGACGTTGACGTTGGTGATCTCGATGTAGTAGCCGAAGACCTTGTTGAAGCCGACCTTGAGGTTGGGTATTTCCAGTCGGCGGGCCTGCTCGGCCTGGTAGCTCGCCAGCCAGCTCTGGCCGTCGCGGCCGATGCTGCGGAGGCGGTCGAGGTCGGCGTCAAAGCCCTTGGCGATCACGCCGCCGTCGCGGATGACGCTGGGGCAGTCCGGGTCGATAGCGCGGGCGATGAGTTTGGCGGCGTCATCGAGGCCCAGCAAGTTGGGTTGAAGTTGCGAAATGAGCTCGGATTGGCACTGGCAAAGCGCTTCGGAGAGCGCCGGCAGTGTGCCCAAGCTATGGCCAAGAGTGACCAATTCGCGTGGCCGGACGCGCGCAAGAGCGATATTGGCGGCAATTCGGTCTATCTGCCCGACCTGGCCGAGCATTTTCCGCACGGCCTCCAGACGCCGGCGGTCGCTCATGAGCTCCTCGACGGCGTCCTGGCGCGCGACGATGGCGCTGTAGCGTGCCAGCGGGAACGTCAGCCAGCGCTCCAGCAGCCGGGCGCCCATGCCGGTGACGGTGTTGTCGATGCAGGCCAGCAGGCTGCCCTCGCGGCGGTTTGAGCGCAATGTGCGGTGGACTTCCAGGCATCGCAGCGTGTTGCCGTCGATGAGCAAATGGTCACTGCGGTCGAATCGCCCCAGCGAGCGTATGTGGCCAAGGGCGGTCTTCTGGGTTTCGTGCAGGTACTCGATGATTGCCCCGGCCGCAGAGATCGACGGGTCCCACCCGTCGAAGCCGAAGCCCTCTAAAGTGCGTGCGCCGAAATGGTTGTGGAGCGTCTCGGTTGCGGCGTGTGCGTCGAACGCCCACGGCGGGCGGCTTGTGGGCGTGGCGCCGGTTGCCTGGCGAATGGACTCGCGGTTGCCGGCGGTGTCCATCGTTGAGCCCTCGGGCAGGAGCACCTCGGCCGGGCGGATGCGGATAAGCTCGTCGATGACGTGCTCGGCCGGGGCGAGCATCGCGGTGAACTGCCCGCTGGAAAGCTCGACCCAGGCGATGCCGACCGAGCCATCCGCGGCCTGGCCGTCTTGGCTGGCGGGTGCTCCGACTGGCGCCGCCGCGCCGGCGCGCCTGGGCGCCTTGGCGCCGGCCGGCGACGCGAACACGGCCGCAAGGTAGTTGCCCTCGCGTTGATCGAGCAGGTTCTCGTCGGTCAGCGTGCCGGGGGTAACCAGGCGGGTGACGTCGCGTTTGACCAGGCCCTTGGCAAGCTTGGGGTCCTCGACCTGCTCGCACAGCGCCACGCGGCAGCCGGCGTTTACCAGCCTGGCCAGGTAGCTGTCCAGGGCGTGGTAGGGAATGCCCGCCAGCGGCACGGCCGTGGGACCCTTGCTGCGGCTGGTCAGCGTCAGGCCGAGTATCCGCGAGGCGTTCTTGGCGTCTTCGTAGAACATCTCGTAGAAGTCGCCCATGCGGAACATCAGGATGTAGTCCGGGTACTGCTGCTTGATGGCGCGGTACTGCCGCATCGCGGGTGTGTCGAGTTGTTCCGCCGTCTCGTCGCTCACGCCGGCCTGTTATAGGGCATGATCGGCCGGCAGGCAAGGGGGGCGTAGTGCCTGGCCGACACCGCGAGCGACAGTCGAGTCCTTCGAGTGTCCTTCCGGTTGTCCGGCGCGGGGGGATTTGGTATTCTTGATGATCCATTGGCCGCGACATTTTCGCGGGCGCGACGTTCGTGCCGGCGGATATCACCGCGTAAGGAGTGCTCATGGCAAGGACGGTAGTGCGGAAGATACTCGACGATCACCTGGTGACGGGGGAACTGGCGGCCGGTTCGGAGATCGGCATAAGGATCGACCAGACCCTCACCCAGGACGCCACCGGCACGACGGCGTTTCTGCTGCTGGAGGCGATGGGCGTGCCGCGTGTGCGGACGGAGGTGTCGGTCAGCTACGTAGATCACAACATGGCCCAGTTCGGACCGGAAAACCACAACGATCACCTGTATCTCCAGTCGATCTCGCGCAAGTTGGGCGCGTATCACTCCCGGCCGGGCAACGGGATATGCCACCAGGTCCACCTCGAGCGTTTCGCCCGTCCCGGCGGCACGCTGCTCGGCAGCGACAGCCACACGCCTACGTGCGGTGGGATGGGCATGATCGCCATCGGCGCGGGCGGCCTGGACGTGGCGGTGGCGATGGGAGGCGGGGCGTTTTACCTCACCGCTCCGCGCGTGATCGGCGTGGAGTTGCGAGGCAGGCTGGGCGACTGGGTCTCGGCCAAGGACATCATCCTGCGGCTGCTGAGCGTGCTGACCACTCGCGGGAACGTCGGGTGCATGGTGGAGTACTTCGGGCAGGGTGTAGCGACGCTGCCGGTCCCGGCCCGCGCCACGTGTACGAACATGGGTGCCGAGTTAGGCGTGACGGCGAGCGTTTTCCCGGCCGACGAGGTCACGCGGCAGTTCCTCGATGCCCAGGGCCGGGGCGAGAAGTACCAGCCTCTGTCGGCCGACGAGGGCGCGACGTACGACAGCATCACGAAGCGACTGCACGTGGAGAAGGACGCCGCGACGATCGAGAACATCCGCCGCTATTGCACGGGCGTGGAGGTCGGCCCGGTCGGCGCGGACGGAATGGCGAAGGTGAGCTTCGGGCAGGTCTTGATCGACCTGTCGGAACTCGAACCGATGGCGTCGGGCACGCCCAGCCCGGACAACGTCGTGCGCGTGGCTGACCTGGCCGGGACGAAGGTTACACAGGTGGCGATCGGCTCATGCACCAATTCGAGCTTCCAGGATCTGATGGTCGTCGCGTCGGCGCTGCGGGGTCGGTGCGTGAACGCTGGCGTCGAGCTGGGCATAAGCCCGGGCAGCAGGCAGGTTCTGGAGATGCTGGCCGAGAACGGGGCGCTCGCTGACCTGGTGGCGGCCGGGGCGAGGATGCTGGAGTCCGGCTGCGGGCCGTGCATCGGCGTGGGCTTCGCGCCGGCGGAGAACACCGTCAGCCTGCGGACGTTCAACCGCAACTTCACCGGGCGGTCGGGCACCACGGGCGACATGGTCTGGCTTGTCTCGCCCGAGACGGCCGTGGCGGCGGCAATTACCGGCGAGATAACCGACCCGCGCGTGCTGGGCGAGCGGCTGCACCTGGCGTATCCGCGTTTCGACGCGCCGGGGCAGTTCAAGCTCGACGACGACATGCTCCAGCCACCACTGGCGCCGCGGGAAGCCCAGGACGCGGTGGTGATTCGCGGCTCGACAATCGTCAAGCCGCCGACAGGCGAGAAGTTGCCCGACATGCTGGCCGGCGAGGTGCTCATCAGGGTTGGCGACAAGATCACCACCGACCACATAATGCCGGCCGGGGCACTGCTGAAGTACCGCTCGAACGTGCCGGAATATGCCAAGTACGTTTTCAACTGCTTCAACCGCGAGGATGAGCCTACCTTCGCCCAGCGTGCCCAGTTGGCCCAGGCGGCCGGCAAGGCGGGCGTGGTCGTCGCGGGCGACAGCTACGGGCAAGGCTCCAGCCGGGAGCACGCCGCCCTGTGCCCAATGTACCTCGGCGTGCGCGTGGTGATCGCCAAGGCGATCGAGCGAATACACCAGGCGAACCTCGTGAACTTCGGCATACTGCCGCTTACTTTCGCCGACGGGGCCGACTGCGACCGGATCGGCCAGGCGGACGATCTGAAGATCGCCGGCGTTACGGCGGCCATCTCTGGTGGCGAGACGGTGACGGTCACGAACGCGACGAAAGGTTTCGACTTCGCGTGCCGCGTCGGCCTGGCGCCGCGCCAGCGGAATATCCTCGCCGCCGGCGGGCTGCTGAACTACACGCGGGAAGGCGGTCAGTGAGGCGGCCAGAAGAATTGCGGATTGTGGATTGCGGATTGCGGATTGGCTGGGATGTGGATCGCGGGATCG
>CAZSBS010000038.1:0-23981 GCA_964605095.1 uncultured Planctomycetaceae bacterium
CTGGTGGGCTGTCATCTCGGGCGTTCCAGGTTGGACACGCTGCCCATCCCGCCGGAGCCGTCGGCCTTCAAGACGATTCTGCCGCCGATCTCAATACCAGCAAGCAACTGATAGGACTGCTTCGAAAAACTGATAGGAAATTTGATTTTGCGGCTACCCCTCGGGCCGGCGGGCGGCTCTGCCGGAGGGCGGGGGGTTTTATCAACGAGGACGCAGTTTTCGGGAGGGACAAGGACGCCTTGTCCTCCTACTTCCCGCTCGAATCGAACGGCTTGCCGTTCGGCCAGACGGTGACCGTGCCACTGGCGGTAAACTCCTTGACGACGTCGGCCGCCCACTTGCCGTATATGGATTCGGCGTTGGACTGCGCGAACTGGTCGAGCTTCTTGGCGGCCGAGGCGCTCTTGTATTTCTGCAAGACGCCCAGGAAGCTCATGTACGCCTTGCCTGTGGCCACATCCTTCCGCCACGGGTCCTTGATGAGGCCTTCCTCGTAACGCTTGACGCTCTTGTCGAAGCCTTCGATGCCCTTGTAGGCCTTTTGCAGCCTGGCGAGCGTTTCGGAGAGGCCCAGTATGTCGCCGCTCTTTTCAATATCCCCCAACTCGGCGATATCCCGCTGCCACTGCGAGTCGATGTACCCCATCATCGCCCTGGCTGTCTCGGCCTCCTCGGGGTGCGGCTTGACCAGAGCCCGCGAGGCGTCGCGGTATGCCTTCTTGACGATGGCCTTGTAGGCCACGTCCAGCGAGCCCTTCAGGGCCTTGGGGTTCACGCCCGGAATGCCCACCTCGACGCCCTGAATCCGCAGCTTGGGATACGCCAGGCCGTACGCCAGGGCCATCGTCGCCGTCGGATGGTAGCGAGAGCTGTGGTAGTAGCCGTCGTCGGCGTAGTCCCGCCCGGGAAGAATCGCGTACGAGCCGTCGTAACACCGCATCATGTTGAAGAAGGCCTTGTGGTAGTCCAGCACCGCCCGCAAGGCGGCGGGATCCTCGGACGCCGCGGCCCCCATGACTCCCCAGAAGATACCCAGATTGGAATCGGCGTGGCCGTCGGGCATGGACTTGACGGCCTGCTTGACGAAAGAGCGGTACTTGACGAGGTACGACGCGGAATCCGCGAACTCCGGCCCGAGCTCGTGGGCGACAATGGCGCAGCCGACGCGGCCCACGTAGTTATCGCCGCTTCGCGAGGCCTTCCATCGGACAGGATCGACCGGGCCGTTGTTCAGCGTGAACTCGCCGCCGTAGGCGACGTAGCCGGCCTCGTTGGTCCCGCGATGAATGAAGTCCATCGACCGCTTGAGCAGGTCGGCGTCGACGGGCACGCCGCAGCGGGCCGCGAGCTGCCGGGCCGTCACCGCCAGGATGGTGGTGTACTGCATCGGTCCGTAGCCGCCTCCCCCGCGGCGTACGACCTCGGGATAGGGACAGTGCCCGAACCCGCCGTCGTAGAGCGCTTGATGCTGATCCAGGGTCGCCTGATCGACATTCTTGAACTCACTGGCCTTCCATCGCTGGATCTTTGGTCCCTTCCACTGGGCATGCTCGATCAGGCCGACAATGTACTTGAGGTTCGGCAGGACCGACGGGTCCTTGGACAGGAGGTAATACTCGCTCAGCGTGATCGCCTGGTGGGACAGGTCCCAGCTCCACGTACCGGAGTTGGGCCGATCGCCGCTCCACTTCTGGGCGAGCGTTCGCCCGAGCGCCTGCTGGCTGGGGTTGTCGCTGGACAGCAGGGCGAGCGTGACGGCCATCTTCGTGTGGGATGCCCCGCGCTGGGCGTCGGGGTTATCGGCGAGGTGCTTCAGCGCCCTGGCGCGGAGCAGCTCGGACTTCTTGCAATTGTAGGGATACGTCGGGCTGAAGGCGCCGATGGCCTCGAGTTCGACGGTGACCGTGATGTTCTTGGAATCGCGCGAGACGTTCAGTTGGAGCTTGCCGTCCTTGCCCTCGGCGGCCTCGATGGCGTTGCCCATGTCCATGATGGGGCCCTCGTAGCCGTGGGGCGAGCCGCCGAACGTGTGCGGGGAGAATGGCTTGCCGAAGCAGCCGAGAATGACGTCGCCTTCCTTGAGCTTGCCCATCGCCGGCGAGCCCTTGAAGATGTACTTGACGATGAAGGTGCGCTCGGTGAGAACGGCACGCGCGCCGGTGGGCCCGAGGTTGACCAGGAAGCCGGGAACCTCCTTGTCCGGCGCGTCCCCGCCGGACTGGGCCCAGCGGCCCTGGTTGCTTGCGTTCTTGATCGCCATCGCGGCCGGGGTAAACGCCAGAATCGCCAGAACCATTCCAATGAGAAGTTGCGGAATACCTGACCGAAGGGGGCAAGTGGCCATAGGAATACGAGCCTCCCAATGTACGTCCTGTTAAGGCTGTTGCGCAGGCGCGATCGGGGTTGGGCACACCACGGGCGTGCCAGCGGAAACCAGCCTATTGATTCCAAAACTGGCCACCAATCGCGGCAGACATTACAGGAGAATACCACCGCGGCTGGCGGACGTCAAGCCGGAATTACTGATAGGAAATTTGATTTTGCGGCTACCCCTCGGGCCGGCGGGCGGCTCTGCCGGGGGGCGGGGGGTTGGCGGGGGTTTGCCTATCGATTGATAGGATGTTGACAACTCCGGAATCGGTGGTACCGTAATAGTTGTGCTTCGACCTCCGCCAAGGGAAAAGGCGGAGAGGCTTAAGTCCCGGCTGTTCGGCAGGATTCTACCGCATGGGCAGGGCGAGAATCGCTCACTCGCTACCTCCTGTCCCATTTCCCGCTTGTCAGGCTGGTTACGGTCCGGCACGCGCGTGCCGATACCGCCAGACCAATCCACCCCCACGTAGGGGCGTGGTCTCGGCAAACAAGGTTAAATACAAGGGGAACCGAACGATGTGGACAGCAGAAGGCAAGCGACATGGAATTGAAGTATGGCCGCAGGTGAGAGCCGGACGCCGCCGGGCGGGATCAATCAATACGCGATTCGTAAGGACTGTCGCATCGATTCTGCTGGCGGGTCTGTGTCTCACTTGCCCGCAGACGCTGTTCGCCCAGCAGCCCTTGACGGAGGATTTCACCCTTCAGCCGTCGCCGGTACGTCATAACGGATTCTTCGGCAGGGACGTGGCGATCAGCGGGCAGTATGCACTCGTCTCGGGCTCGGACGGCGGCGCGTCGAGCGACTACGTGAGTGTTTACCACATCGTCGGGAATGCTTGGACGCATCAGGCACAGCTCTTCTGCCCCGACGCCGGCTCCGGCACCTACAATTTCGGCGTGTGCGCCGCCATTTCCGGCGACTACGCGATTGTCGGGGCAAACTACGCCGACGTGGCCGATGACAATGCCGGCGCGGCCTACGTCTATCATCGCGACGGCGAGACATGGAGCTACATGACGGCCCTCACCGCTTCCGGCGCCGCGGCCCAGGACCAATTCGGCATCTCGGCCGCGATCGAAGGCGACTACGCGGTGATTGGCACGGTCGTCCCGAACGATCAGACCGGCGCCGCCTACGTCTATCATCTTCAGGACGGCGTCTGGACCCAGCAGGCTAGGCTTACTGCCTCGGACGGCGAGACCGGCGATAAGTTCGGCATCAGCGTGGCCATCAGCGGCAACAGCATCGTCGTAGGGGCCGCATGGAATAACGCCGCATACGTGTTTCAGCGAGACGGCGAAACCTGGCAACAACAAGCGGAGTTGACCGCCGACGACACCAAGTCCCGGGCCTTCGGTGTGGACGTGGCCATCGACGGCGATTACCTGGTTGTCGGCGCCAACGGCGATGACGTGGTAAACTCCGACACCGGCTCGGCGTTCGTGTTCCATCGAAACGGCGACACGTGGGAACTCGACGAGAAACTCGTCGCCTCGGATCGCGGGTACCAGGACCGGCTGGGTTCGGTGGACATCTCCGGCGACTACATCGTCCTCGGCGCCGCCTACGCCGACGACGGGGCGACCGACACCGGCAAGGCCTATCTGTTCCGGCGGGACCAGGACGGCTGGACGGAGCTGACCAGGCTCGCGCCGTCTGACCCGTGTCAGCAGGACTACTTCGGCGACCACGTAGCCGTCGACGGAAACTGGGCCCTGATCGGCTCGCCTTCGGCGGACTCGTCGTTCGAGGATACCGGGGCTGCGTACGTCTACACCATCCCCGAACCGGCGACATTCGCACTGGTGGCACTTGGTGGCTTGGGCTTGCTTCGTCGGCGATGCCAACGCCCGATCGCTTGAGGCCGCACGCTGGAAGTGATCTAAGAATCCTTGGCGAAGATCCTGGGATTCCTTTTTGCATCATTGGCGCATTGTATGGCGCACACGCGGTAGGCGGGACCGGACGCTTCTTGGCGAAGAATGCCGGAGGTGGGAATCGAACCCACACGACCTTGCGGCCACGGGATTTTGAATCCCGCGCGTCGGGCTGCACCTTACCGGGTCCGGACGAGGGGGCGGCAATCGCTTTCGCCGACCTCTGGGGGGGCAATCATCGCCGGTATTGTACCCAGTGACGAGGGTCCACCATAAGCAGCCAGCACCACGACCGTAAGATCGCTTGCCTAATGAGCCGATCATCCCCTCCCTGGATCTTAGGAACGTTCCTAAAGAGATGAGGCCGCCAGCACCAGAAGGCCGTTCAATGGCGATGACGTTGCGAGGGTCTGTCGGGCTGGCGCCCCACGCTTGGCAACTAACCCACCAGTCCGCTTGTCGTACTCGAGATCCTCTACGGCCTCGAACTTGTTGATATCCCCGTTGAGTCGTACTACCTGCGGGGGCCTATCCTCGGTGGGCCCTACCTGCTCGATCAACTCGTCGCGATCGGAGCCGAGGATGCCCTGGGCGTGGAGTGCCTTGTGGATGTCGGCGTCGGGCCCGTTGAAGATCGGCATGGTGGCCCCCTTGGGCCTCTGGCCAGCCTTGAGCTTGAAGAGGAACAACCCGGACGGGCTGTTGATGCCCGGCGTGACCGTGACCTCTTCCCAGAGGTCCTGGATCTCCCTGGCGGTGTACCCGTAGTCGATGGCGGTCTGTACATGAGCGGGAATGGTTCCGGCGGATACGCCCGCCTGGCGGAGAACCCGCTCGATACCCGCGCCTGGGTCAGACTCGGGTTGCCCAGCGGGTAGCTCGTCGACGTGGGAGTCGGCCTGGTTCTCGGGCCTGCGGCGGGCATGGCCTTCGGCCTCTATGCCCTCGGCCGGGTTGGCCCTGTCCGGGCTGACGTCGGTCTGGTTGACCCTGTCCGGGCTGGCCCTCCTGGCCGCCCTGGGCTTTGCCCTCGTTGGCCTCGGGGGCCCGAGTGGCCGTGTCCGGTTCCCGGGTTTCCGTTTCTTCTTCAGAAGTCTGTCCACCACCAGCACCATCCCCGGCGGCGGAGCCGCCGCATGGTTGTGGTGCTTGGTGTTGTTCTGTTCTTTGTATACTTCCCCGGAACGGCTGTTCCGGTAGGCGTTAGCCCAAGCAAGAGAGTGCATGCAGTTTGTATGCAGAATGGCAAGAATAATAGGGTTCCAGAAAGGAATGAAACGGACTGGACGGGATCAAAAAGGAGACGGCCATCAATATAACTTCTTTTTAATTAGGCATTAACATTGCTAATTCCGCCGATCCAATGCACCGGCCGCTATTTATGAAATACCAAAACTGCGCGGCTGTTAACCGCCAGGTTCTAGGTTCGAGTCCTAGTCGAGGAGTTTGCATGCTGGAAGCGGCACATTTTGGACGTATGTCTTGGAGAATGCCTCGGGGCGTTTCTACGTCGGCAGCACCGACGACCTGACAAGCCGCGTCGCCGAGCATAACGATCCGACCCGAGATAAGTCAAAATACACGGCCAAGACGGGGCCGTGGCGGCTGGCTTGGTCTGAGCCGCATGCGACCCGTTCTGCCGCAATGCAACGCGAGCGGCAGATCAAGGGAATGAAATCGGCCCGCTGGATTCGAGAAACCCTTTTGAATCGGTAGAGCGGGTCCCGGCGCGCCGGGAGCAACAGCCCAAACTCTCTGACTCTCTGTTGGACGGCCCACTCGCAAAATTCGACCTTTTCGCCATGGCAATCCGCGACTTGGATGGATATCTTTGCACTCAGTAATGGCGGTCGGGAGGCCGCTTTTTTTGACCATTCCACCTGAATAGGGATACCCTCGCATGGCCAGCAACCCGACGACATTGGCGAAACTCGATGAACTGATGACCGCCATCCAAGGCTACGATGACCCTCGTCGGGCCACGGGCGAATGGAAGCAGGTGTACAAGCTGCTTCAGAATACCGAACTGCCGCCCGGCAGGGTCACGGGCGTCGTCGGGATGCGCGACGTACACGGCCTGGCCGGGATGATCGATCAACTTCGCGCACCCGCATTGGACGCCCCCGCCGACGTACCGAGCGAAGATGTCTGCCGCAAAGCTATGCAGGCGTTCCGCAAGCGGCTGGCGCTGACGGTCCTTGATGAGGACTCGAAGCTGGGCCGCGGGCCGCTGTCCAAGGGTGGCGGGGCCGCCGCCTCCATCGTCCCGCCGAATGAATGGCCGGAACCCGTCTGGCAGGAACTCGTCCGCCAGGGCAGGCTGCGGTACATCGGCCATGGCTTCTACGAACTGGCGAAACGCTAGGCGCAAGCCGGGGGTTTACAGTACTGGTCATCAGCCTGTCTGGCCTGCTTACGAAAGGTACTCAACATGAATTCAATATCCGCCACCGCTGCCACCCTCGCCGCCCTGCTGCTGGCCGCTCTGGCCACCGTAGCCTTAGCCGCCGATTCGGGTTTCAGCGATCCGGTCAATGCCGTGCCCCCCCCGCCAAACGCCGCCGGTTACCCCAGCCGTGCCGCGAACCTCGACGCCCTGCCGGGTTTCCGCACCCCCCCGCCGGGCTATGGCGAGGTGCCTTACTGGTGGTGGACCGGCGAGGCGCTCGATGTGGACCGGATGATCTGGCAGCTCGATCAACTGCACCAGATGGGCATCAGCGGCGTACAGGTCAATTACGCACACGAAGACTCGCCGGGCTGGCCGACCTATGCGGTCGAGCCGCCGATCTTCAGCGAGGCCTGGTGGAAAGTCTGGGGGCGAATCGCCGATGAGTGCCGCAAACGCGGGATGGGCATCGGCCTGAGCACCTACACGCTGGATTGGACCGGCGCGGACAACCTGTTCAGGCAGCTTTTTTATCGCAAGCCAGAGTTGAATGCCCTGCGGCTCAGCCCGGCGAATCGCCAGCGATTGAGCGGTGGCAAGTCCGCTACCCTTGACGCCCCCGCCGATACGATCGCAGCGCATGCGTATAGAGTGGATGGCGGCCTGGTCCGAGAGGGCGGAGTGGACCTCACGCCGAACGTCCGCGACGGCAAGCTCACGTGGACGGCCCCCGACGGCGAGTGGGAAATATGGACCTTCCGCGCCGACCGCCAGGCCAACACCATCAACCCCCTCCAGGTCGGCATAGGCGAGGTCGTCATCCGCGACTTCTACCAGCCCTTCCAGGACGCCACGCCGAACAAGTCGCACGAAGGGCTCAACTACTTCTTCAACGACGAACTGAACGTCGGAGGGGGCAACCTTGTCTGGACCCCGGATTTCGCGGCTGAGTTCCAGAAACGCAAGGGCTACGACCTCTTCACCGTCCTGCCGGCGCTGTGGGGCGACATCGGCCCAAAAACGCCCAAGGTCCGCATGGACTATGCCGACGTGCGCATGGCGCTGATGGAGGAGCGATATTTCCAGCCGATCTACCGCTGGCACGCATCGCGCGGTCTGATCTTCGCCTGCGACTCCGGCGGTCGCGGCCTGTCGCCAAATGAGTTCGGCGACTACTTCCGCGTCACGCGCTGGTATACAGCGCCCGGGCACGACACGCCCGGCGGACACGCCGACCTCATCAAGGGCAAAGTCTCCTCCTCCATCGCCAACCTGTACCGCCGGCCTCGCGTGTGGCTGGAAGGCTACCACAGCCTCGGCTGGGGCGCCACGCCCGAGCGGCTTATGCAGGCGACGCGGGAGAACTACCTTTTCGGCTGCACGCTGCTGAACCTGCACGGGCTGTATTACTCCACGCACGGCTCGTTCTGGGAATGGGCGCCGCCGAGCTACCACTTCCGCATGCCCTACTGGCAGCACATGGGCGTGTTCCTGAAGTACTTCGAGAGGCTCTCGTACCTGCTGAGCCAGGGCTCGCTGGTCTGCGACGTGGCGGTGGTCTACCCGGTCGCGCCGTTCGAGGCCGGGCTCGACGGCGGTAAGGCGACGGAGACCGCCTTCAACACAGCCAGCGTCCTGATGGCCGCGGGCATCAACTTCGAGTTCGTGGATGCCGACTCGCTCGCTCGGGCTCAGGTCCGCGCCGGCCGGCTTGAGGTCGCCGACTCCTCATACCGCGCGTTAGTCTTCCCGGCCATGCAGGCCGTGCGATGGTCGTCGCTAGAGAAGGCAAGCGCCCTTGCCAAGGCAGGCGGACTGGTGCTGAACGTCGGG
Organism: uncultured Planctomycetaceae bacterium; assembly: GCA_964605095.1. Classification (GTDB taxonomy): domain Bacteria; phylum Planctomycetota; class Phycisphaerae; order SM23-33; family SM23-33; genus JAUWQU01. The sequence continues at coordinate 8,477 of CAZSBS010000038.1, forward strand.
GCGCTGCCGGTTGCCAGCGACCGTGCCGGGCGGGATGACAAGCAGCTCGATGCGCTTGTGGCAGCCACGATTCCCGAAAAGCACCGCCTGTCAAAGCCGGCCGACGTGCCGGCTACGATCCTCGCCGCGATCACGCCCGACACCCGCGCCGACAGGCCCGTCCGCTCGCTCCACCGCAAGGTCGGCCCGCGCGACGTCTATATGGTCATGGACGCCCCGAAGAACTCGACGGTCGAGTTCCGCGCCAAGGGCCAGGTCGAGCTTTGGGACCCGTGGACCGGCCAGGCCCAGCCGCTGCGCGTGCTTGGCCAGACCGCAACCGGCACGAAGGTGGAGCTGCCCCTGGAAGCCTACGAGGCGCAGATAGTGGTGTTCACGCCGGGCAAGGAGCACGTGAACCCCCCGCCGCGTCAGGAGCGGCCGGTGCAGGAAATCGCCCTGGACGGCGAATGGAAATTCGAGCTCAAGCCGACAATGGACAATCGCTACGGGGATTTCCGCCTGCCGGCCGTCGACAAGACCATCGGCCCCGAGGCCCGCATATTCCGCCACGCCGTCGAGAGCGGCAACGCCGCCGCATGGCGAGCGCCCGACTTTGACGACAGCCGCTGGGAGCGAGCCACTTATGATTTCGGCCAGCAGTTCTGGCTGCTGGGGCCGATCCCGCCCGGAGAAGCAGGCGACGCGCTCGATTCGCAACTGGCGAAGCTGGCGAGCGTGAATCCTCAGGAACCGGTCACCGTGGCCGGCAAACCGATTAACTGGCGGCCTTACAGTTTCTCGTGGCGACAGGGCTTCGAGGGCGACCCCGGCCATCAGGGCTACCACGGCCTGAAGGAGAACATCACTGACCATTTCCTGTGTCTGGGCAAACGCGGCGGCGCGCTGAACGAGACCACGTACGGGCCGGAGATCCCTGGAGGCCGGTATTACCTCTGGACCAGCGCGACGGTGGACCGCCAGGGCGCGGCCCACGTCGTGGCCAGCGCCAAGCAGGCCGGCCCAAGGCCGACCGCGTCGGAAGTATTGACGCCGGCGGCCGTCTTTGTGAACGGCGCTCGCATCGAAGACCTGCAAAAGGCCGTGCCTCTGCGAGCCGGCGCTAACCCGATCCTGGTCCGCTACGACCAGGCCGGGCGCGGCTACTTCGTCCTGAAGCGAGACGGCGCCGACGCGGCGCCGGCCACCCGCACGCCGCTGTCGATGACGTGGTTCGACGATCCGTCGGTAATTCGTTTCGACGTGCATGCCGGCACTAAGTCCGCCGAGTGGTTCCGCTTCACCGCCCCACCGGGGCTGCGGGCCATTACGCTCGACGCGAAAGCCTCGTCCCTGGAAGTCTGGGCGGGTGGCAAGCCCATGCGCTCGGCCGGCAAGGGCCGGTATGAACCGGCCGCCCCGCTGAGCCGCGCCGCCGTCATCGCCATTCGCGCCGTGCCACAGACTGGCTTTGCCGGCGCGGCCGTCTTCCCCGAGCCGATCAAACTCGAATGCGGGCCGGGCGTCGCGGCGCTGGGTGACTGGTCGAAGGCCGGCGCACTGGAGTGCTACTCCGGCGGAGCGTGGTATCGCAAGACCGTGACTCTGACGCCCGAGCAGGCCCACGGCGAGGTCGCAATCGACCTCGGAAGGGTGATCGCCACGGCCGAGGTCCGCGTCAACGGCCAACTAGCGGGCATTCGCGTCGCACCGCCATGGCGAGTGGACATCTCCAAACAGGTCAAGCCCGGTGAAAACCGGATCGAGGTGCTGGTATTCAACACCCTGGCCAACCACTACCTCACCATCCCGACCAACTACCGCGGCGATCTGACTTCCGGCCTGATAGGCCCGGTGACACTGAGGGTGGCGACAACGACCGACAACCGAAAGGAGGAAGTGAACTAAGTGCGGAACTGCGCGTTGTCTGCTCACGAAACGTGCAAACGGAAGTTTCTCCCAAAGCCTTGGACCGATAGGACCGACTGATGAAGCGAAATGTCGTCCTCATCATCGCATTGCTGGCCTCGTCGGGGGCGTTGGCGCCGACGCCCTCTGTGCGACGGGTCAGGATCGACAGTCCGGCGGCAATCGCAGCCAAGCCGATTCCGATCCGGGGGTTGCAGGAAAGAGTGTTTCGCTGTATTCTGGTGGATGCAATGATATAGCAACTTGTCGCGTATCCGCGATTGCGTGACAATCAGGCATGGAGGTTCCGCGTTGCCACCGGTGGGAGGCCCCTGGCAGGGCAAAAGACACGACCTGGGAGAACGATGCATGTGTTTGCGGATTAATCGTAGGGGGGTTCTCAAGACGTTGGGCCTTGGAACGGCGGCGGTTGCATTTCTGGGTCGCGGCGCCTTTGTCCAGTCCGCCAAGGCCGCCCCGGCTGGCCAGTCGAAGTTCTCGCCCGAGGCTGTAGACAGGGCCATCAAGAGGGGAGTGGAGTACCTCAAGAAGTCTCAGGGCGCCGACGGCTCCTGGCCTGGCCATGGGGGCGACAAGTATCCCGTCGGCCCGACGGCGATCGCCACGTACGCCATGCTTGAAAGCGACATGATCAAGGTAACCGACCCGAAGATGAAGAGCGCCCTGGACTGGCTGGGCAAGAAGCAGGCCCCCGCCAAGGCAGGCAAGCAGCAAAGTGCCTCGGCCAGCTTCTGCCATAAGACCTACGAGCTTGGCCTGCGAGCCAACGCCTTCCTGGCTGCGATCAAGCGGTCGGGAATGGCGAACAGTCCGTACAGGTCTTTCCTCAGGAACGATGTGCGCATGCTGGTGTTTTCCACCGCGGATGGCAGCTACAGCTACGACTGCTTCGGCGACGGCAGCAGTGGCAAGGGCCACTGGGACAACTCCAACAGCCAGTATGGCGTGCTTGGCGTCTGGGCCGGCGTCCAGGCCGACGAGGAGGTGCCGCGCGAGTACTGGCACAAGGTCCTGAAGCACTGGACGGAATGCCAGACGCCCGATGGCGGATGGAGCTACAACAGCAATCGGAATCCCTCGGCCACAATGACCACGGCGGGCTTGGCGTCGATGTTCCTCTGTTACGACAACCTCCTGGCCGACAAGTTCATCAAGTGCGACCAGGGCCCCAAGGTTCAGTCACTGCTCAGCCCGCTGAACAAAGGCCTGGACTGGATGGACAAGAGCTTCTCCGGCATCGTTCAGGGCGGCGGCAAGGCGGGCATCGGGAACATCTTCTACCTGCTCTACGGCGTCGAGCGAGTCGGACTGGCCAGCGGGTACAAGTACTTTGGCAGGGCCGACTGGTACAAGATCGGCGCCAAGCGGCTGCTGCACATGCAGGGCGCCAACGGCGCCTGGCAGGGCGGGTACGGGCCGGTGGTCGACACGGCCTACGCCCTGTTGTTCCTGGTTCGCGGGCGCCACGGGGTCCTGTTCAACAAGCTCGAATACGACGGCGACTGGAACGACCGCCCGCGCGACATGGCGAAGTTGACGCAGTGGCTCGGCAGGGAATTCGAGGAAACCACGGTCAACTGGCAGATCGTCAACCTCAAGGTCAAGCCGGAGGAGTGGCTGGATGCGCCGATCCTCTACCTCTCCGGCGCAACTGCGCCTAAGCTCACGAACCAGCAGATCGTCGCCATCCGCCGCTACGTCAACATGGGCGGGACAATCCTGAGCTGCGCCGAGTGTGACGGCAAGGGCTTCAAGGAAGGCATCCGGGCCGTCTACGCCAAGATGTTCCCCAAGTACAAACTTGAGCTGGTGCCGAAGGATCACAAGTTCTTCTCGATCAACTTTAAGCTCGACAACAGGACCGGCACCTTGCGGGGCCTCGATATGATCCACAACGGCGTGCGACCGCTGGTCGTACACACCGACCAGGACATGCCCAGAAGCTGGCAGCTCATGCTCGGAAAGAGCGACAAACCGTCATTCGAGGGCCCAGCCAACATCGCCCTGTACCTTACCGACGGGGCCGTGGCTGAGAAGTCCCTGGCCGCTCGCGGCGCCACGACCTGGCCGGAAAAGCCCAAGTCCGGATTGGCCAGGGAAGTGAAAATGGCCCGGCTTATCTACAACACCCCCGCGGGCAAGGAGGGCAACTGCGACCCCGAGCCGCTGGCGTGGGAGCGGTTCTCACGTATCATGGGCAACAAGTACAAGGTCGGTGTCGAGGTGAGCGAACTGATGCCCATTTCCAAGCTCGCCGAGAGCGGCGCCGACGTGGCGGTGCTGTGCGGCACCGACCGCATCACCGCCAGCGACCAGGAAATCAAGGCCCTTCAGACATTCATCGCCGGCGGCGGGCTGCTGTACATGGAAGCCGTCGGAGGCGCCTGGGCCAGCCGCAACGCCGCGGCCTTCGCGGAATCCGGCGAGGCCCTGGCAAACCAGGTCGCCGCCGGGCTGCCCGACTCTGTCGCCGGAACCAAACGCCTGCGCCGGCTGACCATCGATTCGCCCATGTTCACCCAGAAGGGCTTCGTGATCGACGACGTCCGGTTCCGCAGGTTCTCCCAGCAGATATTAGCCGCGTCTGATCATCGCCCCCTGCTGCGGGCGGTCCTTAACGCCAAGAACATGCCCGTCATTCTATTCAGCAACGAGGACATCACCGGCGGGCTAGTGGGATTTGCCTGCGCCGAGGTGCATGGCTACACGCCGCAGTCCGCCTTCGACCTGATGAGGAACATAGTGCTGACCAAGGCGCACGCACCCGTGACGAGCCAGCCGGCCAGCGCCCCGGCCGATAAGCAGGCAGCAAAGAAGGCAGGCAAGAAGGCGGGCAAGAAGGCGGCAAACAAGTAACCCCTGTCAGCCCGAGCAATCCAGTCCACAACCTTTGGGCGGCTGACAGCCCGTTGCCGGGCTAGGCCGGACGTATAGAGGCCGTCATGCGCGCGCGGACCTTTCCCGCACCCACGCCGACAGTTGCTCACTCTGATCCGGGTTGAACTGTGCTACGGCCTTGAAGATGCCAACGAATTCTTCTGTCGTCAGCGGGAATATGCGACCATTAGTGCCCGGACCAAAGCACTTGGGATCGCAACCTGTCGATCGCAGCTCGGAGAGAGTCAGCGGATGTTTCAGCCGGAACGCCATAACTGCCGGCTTGAAATAGAATAAGTTGTACTGTCTGGAACCCTTGTCCGCCTCCATGCCGCAGGAATCGGCTTGACTTATCGCATGAATGGATTCGTCATCAACCTGGTACAACACCACAAAATCGCCGGTTTGAATCTGCCGGATATACGCCATGCTCTGTGGGCTTTTTGTGGAATTGCGGCCCCCCGAAGGGAACCGTTCACTGGGATTATTCTTGATTCCGTCGAGGTAAGCGTTGCAGTGCCACCCACGACGGCCGCGCTTGAGCATTAACCGGCTCTTCTGGATCCAGATATTCACGGAATTCCTCGCAAAAGTTTCTAAGGTAACGTCGGCTACTTCTTGTCCGCTTCGGCGGCGGCCTTGTTGGTCTTGCCGGGCTTTTCGGCCGCCTGGGCCGCCCCACCAGACAACAACGCCAACCCCGCCACCATCGCCGCAACAACTGGCCATCGAGTCATCATCATGCTCCACCGCATTCTCAGTTAAACCGGGATTTCCCATTTGACCTTGGCCCGCGACCATCGCAGGCCATTTCCCCTCCATTGTCTCCTGTATCCGGGATTAAACCAAGGTTTTTCGCCCCGCTTGTCGCTCCAAAGCCGCTGATTCTCGTCGCCGTTAGCGGTCATCCGCGAAAATTCATCCGGGAAATATCGGCTCGCGAATGGGCATTCGCGGTTTCAGGAAATGAAGATGGTTCCAGATAAACAACTTGGCGAGGTAATTTGATGATGACACACACCGTTCGGAAACATCGGGTAACGCTGTGCATTTCGTCGCTGGCCGTATTGCTGATGATGGCCATGCAGGCCTGGGGGCTGGACAGGCCGCCTTGGGACAAACTGACCACAAAAGTCGGACCCGACGCCGAGGTCCCCGGCTGGTACATCAACCTTGGCATCACCGGTGCGCGGGCCATGATCACCAAGGAGGAGCCGACGAAACTCCTCGTCATGTTCGTGTTCAAGGACACGCCGGCCTTCGGAAAACTGGCCAATGGCGACAAGATCGTCGGCGCCAACGGCCAGGCGTTCGTCACGCCGCACAAGTTCGGTTACGGCATGGGCAAGTTCGGCTACGAAGGGCCGATGATGGACTTCGGCAACGCCCTGGAGGACAGCCAGGGCAAGCGAGGCGGCAAACTGGTGCTTGACGTCCTTCGCGGGGACCGGAAGCTCAAGGCCGAAATGCAACTTGGCACGAAGTACGGCAGCTTCTCCGAGACGTACCCGCTGAACTGCAAAAAGACGGATGTGATCCTGAAGGAGACCTGCGCCTACCTGATTAAGCAGCAGAAGGCCGACGGATCCTGGAGCGGCCGGCCTCACATCAACGCATTCGCCGCCCTGGCGCTGCTGGGCAGCGGGGACGACGCTTATCTGCCCGCCGTCAAGAAGGCCATGCAGGCCATGGCACGAGCCACCAGCGGCAAGATCGTGTATGGCGGCCTGCCATGTTGGCAGTACGCCCTGTATGGCACCGCGCTGAGCGAGTACTACCTGATCACCCGCGAGCCCTGGGTGCTGCCGGAGTTGGAGACGATCAACAAGTGGCTGGCATCGGCTCAGCATCCCAAGACAGCGGCGCCGGAACGAGTGCATATCGCGGGAGGTTTTGGCCACGGCCCCCACAGCCCCAAGGGCGGCAACGGGTACGGCGCATTCAACGTGGTTACCGCGCAAGCCATGATGGCCTGGGCGTTGATGCAGCGCTGCGGCCTATCGGTGGACGACCGGCGATTCCAGGCCGCGCATGACTTCATCGCCAAAGGCACCAACAAGATCGGCTACGTCTGGTACGCCGATGGGGTCGGAGGCGCGGGTTACGCCGACATGGGGCGAACCGGCGCATCAGCCCTCGCGCACTACTTGTATCCCACGGACCGCGAAGATTTCAAGGCCTTCGGCCGGTTCAATGCCGAGTGCATCGGGAACCATCCCGACACCTTCATCGATACCCACGGCTGCCCGCTTCTGGGAATGGTGTGGACTGCCCTGGGAGCGGCGACCGATCCACCCAGTTTCCGCAAGCTGATGGATAAGAACCGATGGGCGCTGAGCCTTAGCCACTGCCCCGACGGCACGTTCTACTACCAGCCGAACCGTGATAACAACCCGCAGGACTACGCCGCCGCCCCCCGCCTCTCGGCCACGGCGGCCACCGCACTGATTCTGACAATCAAGCAGAAACGCCTGCAAATCACCGGCGCAAAGCTGATCATGTGCAAGCCCAACCACAAGACTCCATGAAACCAGTTCGTGGACTTATCCGGCAAATACCGGATAAAGGAATTGCCGTGAAGCAGAATAGACGAAGTTTCCTGAAGACTACGGGCCTGGGCTTGGTTGCCTTGGCATATGGCAGATGTGCATCCCTGGCGGGCGCATCCGACGCGACCGGCAGTCGCAAGCCAAACGTCGTCATATTTCTCACCGACGACCAGGGCACACTAGACGCCAACTGCTATGGTTCGAAGGATCTGTACACGCCGACCATGGACAACCTGGCCGAGACCGGCGTGCGGTTCACGCAGGCCTACGCGCATTACGTCTGCTGTCCTACTCGCGCCATGCTGCTGACAGGCCGGTATCCCCAGCGCGGCGCCGTGAACAGTTGGACACAAGGCGACGCCCACACCGGAAAAGGTCGGAACATGTTCCTGGAGGAAGTCACCATCGCGGAGGTCCTGAAAGGCGCGGGCTACAAGACTGGTATGTTCGGCAAATGGCATCTCGGTGCGGACCTTGGGCATGGCCCCCTGGAACAGGGATTCGATGAGTACTTCGGCAATAGGGGCGGTTTCATTCACAACTACAATCACTACTTTCTGCACGGCAAAGGATTCCACGATCTATATGATGGCAAGAAGGAGGTCTTCGCGAAGGGACAGTATTTCCCGGACATGATGACGCGGCGAGCGGTTGAGTTTTTGGATAAGAACAAGGATGTTCCTTTTTTCTTGTACGTCGCTTTCAACATTCCACACTATCCCGAACTGCCCGACAAGAAGTTTGATGAGCGTTACAAGGACATGAAGATGCCGCGTCAGTCTTACGCGAAGATGATCTCCACGACCGATGACAGAATGGGCATCATTATGGCCCACCTGGAAAAGCTCGGCCTCAGGGACAATACGATAGTGATTTTCATGAGCGACAACGGGCATTCCGTGGAGGACTACTATATTACCGTCGACAACCACACCAGCGGTTTGCCTAAAGGAGCCAATTACGGCGCCAACGGCGGCGGCGGAAATACCGGAAAGTGGCGGGGGCATAAAGCCGAGTTCTATGAAGGCGGCATCCGGGTCCCGGCCATCATCAGTTATCCTCCAAAGGTGCCCAAGGGCGAGGTGCGGGATCAGGTGGCGACCGCGATGGACTGGCTCCCGACGATCGTGGAGCTGTGCGGGGTAGACCTGCCCAAGGTGAAGCTCGACGGCTACAGCCTGATGCCCATTATCAAGTCGCCGTCAGCCCCCTCGCCGTACAAGGTCATGCACTGGCAGTGGCAGTGGTTCTGGGCGGTCCGGGAAGGCGACTGGAAGCTTATCGGCCGGGATGGCAAGGCATCACAACTCGTCAACCTGAGTGACGCTGAGCCCGAGAGGAAGAACTACATCAACGATAAGCCTGACATTGCGGAACGCCTTTTGTCACTGCACAACGAATGGCTAAAGGAAGTGGAACGTGAGTACTATGAGAAGCATCCCAATTCCACACGAATGTACTGATCGCGGCTTACGGCACACCGACACACTACGCATTTTGAACACGCGCTTACCTATGTTCTTCGCTCTGGCCGCGTTGTTGGCCAGTCCGCTTTCCGCATCTATGCAACCCGGACTGACCGTTAAGGACGGCACCCTATTGAAAGACGGCACACCTTGCCGCGGCATCGGTGTGAACTACTTCAGCCTCTTCTACAGAACGCTCAAGAATCCTGGCGACAAATCCTATGATGACGAGCTGCAGCAACTCAGCGAGGCCGGCATCACGTTTGCCCGGTTCATGTGCTGCGGGTTCTGGCCCAAGGATTGGAAACTGTATCTCATCGACAAGGGCGCCTATTTTAGGCAGCTCGACGCGGTGATCAAGTGCGGGGTTGGCGGGCATCAATCCCGATGAAACGGGACCGGGCTTCAAGAAGATCATCATCAAGCCTGGTGTCGTCGGCGATTTATCACGGGAGAACCGGAATGATGAGTATTATGATATAAGGTGTGATCGCGGCGAATCAGCCCGGTCTGCCTGGCCAGCAGGTGCATCGCCCCGATTCCGCCGCAGCCGATCCCTCGCGTCCGGTCGGCCACCTCATAGTGAATGTTGCCGGCCCGGAACACAACTTACCGAAATGGAGCTGAAGGGATTCGAACCCTTGACCTTCTGCATGCCATGCAGACGCGCTCCCAACTGCGCCACAGCCCCGATTGGGATTCTGCCTGCCTGGCTCGCCCAGGCCGGCGGCTATCCGGTTGTCAAATCTCTGGCTAGTGCCAAAGCGTATCTTTTAGCATACGCGGGCAATCCGGTCAAGCGTTTGCCTGAAAACCTAGCACAAAAAGTGCGACGAAAAACCCGAAGCCCAGGGACCCACCTGCCAACTGACCGGTGGGTAGCAATCTCTGCGTAGGCCGTGCGGACAAAGCCCTGACCGACCATCACCACGGGTTCGGCAGGACGACCACGCTCCGGCCAGGCATGTCCGGTGGCAGGCGGTGGGCGACGACTTGGGCTTCGGCGAGGCTGTCGCAGATGATGAACATCGCGCTGCCGCTGCCGGTCATATGCACCGGCGCGGCGGCGCAGACGCGAAGGAGCCCCATCGCTTGGCGCAGTTGCTCGCTGACGAGTTCGGCGGCGGCGGTCAGGTCGTTGGCCAAGCGGCCTCGCCACACGCTGGGCGGCGTGGCGGCAAGGTCGATCGCCTCGCGCGTGGCCATCGGTCGGCCCGCGTCCGGCATGGAGTCGAAAGCCCGGTACACGTCGGCAGTGGCGCAGGCAAAGTCCGGCATGTGCAGCACGGCGGCGAAGCTATGCATGGCCAGTGGCCTGAGCTTATCGCCGCGTCCGGTCATCCGTGCGGCCGGGGGACCCAGGAAGAGCGGCACGTCGCTGCCTAGCGTCGCGGCAAGTTCAGCCAGGCGGTCGGCGGGCGTAGCCAGGTGCCACAGATGGTCGAGCCCCTCCAGCACGGCCGCGGCGTCCGACGACCCGCCGCCAAGGCCCTTGCCCGGTGGGATGTGCTTTTCGAGGGCGATGTCCACGCCTGTGACAGCGCGGGCGTTTCGCGTAGCACGAGCATCCTGCCCGGTGCCGCAGTCCGCGTGCCGGGCCAGCAACTTCGCGGCGCGATAGGCCAGGTTCATCTCGACCGGGCCGCAATCCGCGTTGCGGCAGTCGAGCGTGATTAGCCCGTCATCACGCGGGGTGAGCGTAATTTCGTCGTAGAGCGAGACCTTCACGACGATGGAGTCCAGCGGGTGGTAGCCGTCCGCGCGGCACGGGCCGACCAACAGGTCCAGGTTGATCTTCGCCGGCGCAGCCACGCAAATGGCCCCGCCGGGCAATTGCTGATGTCGCGGCCTGGGCATCAGGACGCTCGGCGGGTTGTCGCTTTGCTGACTCATGCCACCTACTGCCTGCTATTCACTCTCCATCACCGTCGGAAATGAATCTTGCCTCACCCGGAAACCTGAAAACACACTACCTCGGTTCCCGGGGATTGCTATCCCTGGGCTTCAGATGTTTCTCTTCCTACTACTTCCTACCTACCTACTACTTTCTTCTCGTCACAGTTTTCGGATGATGACGGCGGTCAGGTCGTCGGCCTGGGGGCCTGGGGCGGACCAGTCGGCGACGGCCTTGTGAAGGCGGTCTATCATCTCGCGTGCGGGCAGGTCGCGGGCGCTGCGCAGCAGGTCGCGGATTCGCGCGATGCCGAACTGCTCGCCGGCGGCGGCATGCACCGACCGGCCCGGCATGGCCTCGAATAGGCCGTCGGTCACGATGGCGGCGAAGTCTCCTTTCCGCAGCGTTCGGCCGACGACGTCTTCGAAGCTCACGCCGCCAAGGATCCCCAGCGGTATGGCGGTGGCGGACAACTCCTCGAACGTATCGGCCCGACGGTCATAGAAGAGGATCGGCCCGTGCCCGGCGGAGGCGAAGGTCAACCTGCTTTTCGCCGGGTCGAGCACGCCCAGGAAGCACGTCACGAAACGGGACTCGCCAAGGTCCTGTGAAAGCAGGTCGTTTACGGCAGCCATGACCCTCGGCACGTCGCAGGTCTTCCCAGCCAGGGCACGGAGCATTGCGCGGGTCTCGGCTATGACCAGGGCGGGGCCTATGCCGTGGCCGGAGGCGTCGGCGACGACGACACCGAGCCGGCCGGCCGAAAGCGGCATGAAGTCGTAGATGTCGCCCCCGGTCTCGTCGGCCGCCGCGCTGAAGCCGGCAATGTCGAAACCCGGCACCGCCGGGTCGCCCTTGGGCAGCAGGCCGCGCTGAATCTCTCGCGCGATCTCCAGACTGCGCTGCATCCGCTGTTTCTCGACGTACTGCTCGATGAGCCTGGCCCGCTGGATGACCACGCCGGCCTGGGCGGCGAGCGTCTCGGCCAGCGAGATGTCGTACGGCCCAAAGGTCCCGTCACACTTGTTGATGACCTCCAGCACTCCGACTAGGTCGCCGGAGTAATCCTGTAGCGGCATGGCCAGAATGTTCCGTGTGCAAAACCCGCTGCCGCGGTCGAACTCCGCGTTGAACCGCTCGTCGGCATAGACGTCCGGCACGTTGATAACCACCCTCTCTCGGACGCACGCACCCGCAATGCCGCGCCCTGCCGGCATGCGAATCTCCTGGGACCCGCGTGCGATCCGGCTGACCAGTTCGTCGGTGGCCGAGTCGTAGAGAAACACCGTCGCCCGCTCTGCGCCAAGCAACTCCATGCTTCGGTCGAGGATCAGCCCGAGCAACTCGTCGAGGTCCCTGGCGGCCGTCATGGCCCTGCTGATGTCCAGGATCCTCTGAAGATCCCGCAGCCTGGTGTTATCGTCCGGTTCTGTCATCTTGTCAGTAGCCAGTAGTCAGTAGTTGAGAGGCCTGTTCGCTTCAGCGAGCATGGTCCTTAGGCCTTCCCCGCCGGTGGTCAGGCGCCGTTGCCCGGCGCGGCGTTTCTTCCGTTGGGTGGAGCGGGTATCGGGAACGTCACCCCGCCGAAAGGGAAGACCACCACTCGGCGCGAGCCTTCGGGCAGTCGTCTCTCAGCCGCGGCGATGGCCTCATCCATCGAGGCAACGATCCTCAGTCCCGGAAACGTCGCCCCGGCGGCGTGCAGTGCCGGCGAGACCATTATTATGGGATTTCGGCAGAGCGTCTGCGTGGCAAGGCGAATGAAGAACGTCGCGTCGCCCGCCATCGAGGGCATAAGACGCATCAGCAGCGAGCCGATGGCCTCGGACCCGATCAGGCGGACAAGCCGGCGCGTCCACGTCGGACCCAGGGGCCAGGGAGGGACCTTCATGCCGTAAAGCCCCGCCTCGCACCGCGCCAGGCAGATTATCACGCCGTTGGGCCGGGCCGCCCACATCGTGTTCGGAATGCTCTTGAAACACTGCCACAAGTCGAAGTCACGCGGGTGGGCGTTGGTTATCAGCACGTCCGCCTGGCCCGGCGCCACGATGCCACAGTCCACCGAGCAACGCTTGCGGAGCATCCGATGGACAGGCAGCACATCCCCGACCGCGATCGCCTGGGGCAGGTCCTGATCGTCCAAGAGGTACTGGACGCTGAACGTCTTGCCCCCAGCGTCGTCTACCATTCGCCCGGCCGCGTCGATCACGCGGCGCATCGGGTTCCGCGAGGCCGAGAGCCCCACGAGCTGCCTCGCCCGGCGGCCTATGCCCAGCCGGTGCAGGGCGCGGATGGTATCCAGCCCCGCGCAGCCGGGGAAGAACATCTTGTAGCCCCCGCCGAAGCCGGCTTGCAGGTGCGGGCTGACCGATGAAACAAGGATCCGAATGTCCGCCGCCGCGACGGACCGGTCGATCCGCACGGGCACCTTGCCGACCTGGCCGAGACGCACGTAAGCGCCGTCGTCCGCCCAGGGGTTGGACCGCCGGCGAATTCCTTCCATCGCCGGGCCGAGCTTCTCAGCCGCCTGCGCGGGCGACATCGCCGGGTGCATGCCGGTGGCGAAAACGACCTCAACCTGCTCGTCGGTTATTCGGGCGTGGCGGATCTCCCGCATGATCACATCGAGTATCCGCGGCGTCGGGCTGTGGCGGGTGACATCCTCGACGACGATGGCAACCTTCCCGTGCGGCCTGGCTGCAAGCAGCCTGCCCAGCGGCAAGCCGACCGCGGGCTGGCTCAGGGCCAGCGCCAGACGCTCGGGCCAGTCCTCCGGAGCGCGCTGAACGCTTCGCGAGGCAACCTGCTCGACCTGCCAATCATCCGGCAGTTTCAACTCAAGTTGATCGTGCCCCCAGGGCACGGAAAGCTTCGGCATCAATTATCCTTCACATTTCTTCTCCGCGTTCTCGGCGTCCTCGGCGTTGGAATCTTTTTTACGGCCCACCACCACGTGGTAAACGCCAAGCGGCTCGGCCAGGGTGGTGAAATCGCCGAACCCGGCCCGGACCATCAGTTCCTGCAACTGCTCCGGCGAGCGATGATTCATGTGTAACCCGAATACGCGCCGAAAGAAACGGTCATTACCGTGAGCCCTGGAGATGCTGTTGAACACGATCGGCGCCCCGGCCGGCATTACACAAGCAACGGCGGCGGCGATATCAACGATCTGACCGTCCGTGAGGTACTCGCAGATTCCCAGCATTTTCACCACATCCGGCGGGCGCTTGAGCATTCGCCCGACGTCGCGGACGTCGCCTTGCACGAACCGCACCCGCTCGGTGAGGCCTTTTCGTTCGGCCAGAGCCCGGCCATACTCGAAGGCGTCGCTGCTGAGGTCCACCAGCGTCGCCGTCGCGTCCTTGCGGGCCTGGCACAGCGCGTCGGTTATCACGTGCCCCGGCCCCGCGCCAAGGCACAGCACGTGGACCGGCCTGTCGCCCGCCTGGTCGATCAGCCGTGCCAGCACCCGCGCCGCCAGCTTCTTGCGGTTGCGAAGCGCCTTGGCCATCGTCCCCCCGCCGATCAGGACGCGGTCGGCAATCTGCCGGCAATTGCCCTCGTAACTGATGACCATGCTCCGCCAGCCGCCGGGGTCTTTCCAATTCGCGGCCGCTAGCTCGCTCTTGGCAAAACGCAGCAGGCCGCGCAGCATCCGCGCCGGCAGATAGTTGGCCAGCGGGTTGGCAACCACCGCCTTCAGCAGGCCGCGAATCGGCCCCTGGCGCTCGAATTCCAGGTCGGCAATCCAAAGTTCCATCGACAACTCCCAAATCCCCCGGCCAGCCAGTATACGAAATTGTCGCCTGGTTGGCTATTCCTACCCATGATTCGATTGACGGGCCCAGCCGGCCCAAACGAACCATCTGCCCCGCTCTAAAGTTTTTGACGAGCCACCGCCGATAAGTACACCTGTGAGCGTTCGCCGCGCTTGACTTCCACACGCAGCACGAGGAAAGCCGACATGACCAAACGTGAGACGATCGACCAGATACTTGCCATCAATGTCTCAGCCGAGCCGCAATTCCTTGCACGGTTCGCCGACGACCAACTCTTCGAGTACCTTACGCACCTTCGCGTGCTGTCCACACCGCGGCTGACCGGCAACGCCGACCGCTACGAGAAATACTTCCGCACCCCCCCGAAAATCGCCGGCGCTCGCCCGCAGTGGCGGTGCGATACCCAGCACGCCGAGGAAATATCCGCCGACGGGCAGGCCGACCTCGCCTGCCAGGCCGGGCCGGCAAACGACGCCCAACCGGCGGCTCCAGCCGTCGAGCCCGCCCAAGTGCCCGCCGACGCGACCGATACCCTGGGAGTTGGCCCCGATGACTGGGCCGCCGACGAGGCCGACCAAGGCGCCCAGGCCGCTATCGCCCAAGACGCCCGCTGCCAGGAGCTTGTGGCCCAGGACGTCGATCTCGCCGTCGGACAGGCCGAGCGAGAGCAGTTGCTCAGCGACCCGCCCGAATTGGCCGACGCCCCGGCCGAGGACGACGACGCCAACGACGCTATCATGGAAGCACCTTTCAAGATCGCCGCGCCACCGCGCAGAACTGCCACTACCCGGGCGACAGTTTCAACCGCCGCCAAGCACATGCTTTATGGAGCCGACACGCCACAGCCTCCCCCTCGCCCCCGCCGACGCGCCAAGTCCTGCGCCCCAGCCGCCGCCGCCGCCGTCGCCGCCGCACCACAGGCCAGCCAGGACGACCTGGACGACGAGAAATGGCCGTACTGAAATAAGGCGGAAGGATGAAGGGCCTGTTGCCCAATTGTTAATTTAGACAGTTTTCCATTTGGCATCCAGT